>CALWAU010000049.1 GCA_944375795.1 uncultured Clostridia bacterium
TTCCCCGTTTTCCATCTGTATGCAGCGACCTCCCTTTTTGTCCCCCGCATAAAGTCCGAACGCTCCTATTATAGTACGAATCCGTACCATAAGTCAAGCGTTTGAAAAGAAATTTTTCCCCGGAAAATCATTTTTTTGCCCGCGGAGATACTTACCCCTTGGCACAAGGGAGCCTTAAAAAAGGGTCAAAAGATAATGTCCCTTGCGGGCGCAGGGCGGCGCCCGTAAAGCTTCACCCCGCAAGCGGTCGGGCGGCGATAGCCGCAACCCTGCCCCTACAAAGCAAACCGAAGTTTTGCGCCTCCACCGCGTCCGCGGTCGAGGCGGGATACACCCGCAGACAATCCCTCAGTCATGCTGCGCATGACGGCTCCCTTTACACAAAGGAGCCTGAGAAAGCCGCTTTGTAATCCTTCTTTTCACAAAGGAGCCTTAGGAAAGCGGCGCTCCGATTGGCTCTTTACACAAGAGAACCTTAAAAGTACATAAAAACAACCGCCCGGACATTTGTCCGGGCGGCAGAAAAAACAAAACTTATTTTTTCATTGCGGCGACCTGCTTGGCGACTTCCGCGTTGAGGTCCTCGTTCTTCTTTTCCAGGCCCTCGCCCATTACGTAAAACACGAAACGGTTGATGGAGAGCTGTCCGGCGGCCTTCAGAAGGTCGGAAACCGTCTTTTTCTCGTCCTTGATGAACGCCTGCTTCAACAGGCAGTTTTCCTCATAGAACTTCTTGATGCGGCCCTGCACCATCTTTTCGGCAATCGCCTCGGGCTTGCCCTCGTTGATCGCCTGCTGCTTCAAAACCTCTTTTTCCTTTTCCAGGGTCTCGGGCGAAACCTCGTCCTCGGTCAGATACGCGGGCTTGGTAAACGCGATCTGCAAGGTGATTTCGTGCGCCGTCTCCTTCGCGGCCTCCGTCTCCTCGCCGTTCATATCGAGCAGTACGCCCAGCTTGCCGCCGAGGTGAATATAGCTCGACAAAAACCCTTCCGTCCTGTACACGGTGAAGCGGCGCACCGCGATTTTCTCGCCGATGACGGCAATCTGGCTCTTGAGATATTCCTCGACCGATTCGCCGCTCTCCGCCTTGCAGGCGAGCAAAGCCTGCACGTCCGCGGGGTTATCCCTGAGAACGACCTTGGCGATTTCCGTCGCGATCTCCGTAAAGCGGGGATTTTTCGCCACGAAATCCGACTCGCAGTTGACTTCGATGAGAACGCCCGCCTTGCCCTCTTTATAGCAGGCGACGATGCCCTCCGCCGCAATGCGGGAAGCCTTTTTGTCCGCCTTGGCGATGCCCCTCTCGCGGAGCAGATCGGCGGCCTTGGCCATATCGCCGTCGGCGTCCGTAAGGGCTTTTTTGCAATCCATCACGCCGGCGCCCGTCTTTTCGCGCAGCGCCATGACGTCCTTTGCCGTAAATGCCATATCTCTGTTCTCCTTTTCCGAAAAATTTTACGCGTTCTCTTCCGCCGCTTCGGCTTCTGCGACTTCCGCAATCGAAACCTCTGCGGAAGCGTCCTCCGCCGCGACCACTTCCTCGATGGATTCGGGGGCCGCGTCGGAAACCTCGGGTTCCTGCGCGGGCGCGAGCGCCTCGGCGCCCTGGTTCGCCTCGATGACCGCGTTTGCGATGACGGACGAAATCAGCTTGATGGCGCGGATGGCGTCGTCGTTGCCGGGAATCACGTAATCGATCACGTCGGGATCGCAATTGGTGTCGGTGATGGCGACGACGGGAATCCCCACCTTGCGCGCTTCCTTGACGGCGATCTCCTCGTTGTGCGGATCGACGACGAACATGACGCCGGGCATCGATTTCATCTTCTTGATGCCGTTCAGATTGGTCTGGAGCTTGGTCATCTCCTTTTTGAGCAGCATGACCTCTTTCTTGGGCAGCAGGTCAAATTCGCCGTCCGCCTCCATTTTCTCCAGCTTTTCCAGCCTGTCCACGCGGGAGCGCATGGTCTTGAAATTGGTGAGGCATCCGCCCAGCCAGCGGGAATTGACATAGAACTGCCCGCAGCGTTCCGCCTCCTCCTTGATGGCTTCCTGCGCCTGTTTCTTGGTGCCGACGAACAGGACGGTTTTACCCTCCTTCACGCTGTCGCACACAAACCTGTACGCTTCCTCGATGAGCGCGGCGGTAAGCTGCAGATCGATGATGTGGATATCGTTTCTCGCCGCAAAGATGTACTTTTTCATCTTGGGGTTCCACTTTCTCGTCTGGTGTCCGAAATGGACGCCCGCTTCCAGAAGCTGCTTCATAGTAATAACTGCCATAATACTTCCTCCGTTCTTCCTCCCCGCGCCGCGATAGGCTCGTAACGCTATCCGCATGAAAGATTTACGGACACGGAATACGCACGGCAAAACGGGTGTGAATTTTCAGCGTTCCTATTTTACCATATTGTGCGCCCCTTGGCAAGCTATTTTGGCGGCTGTCGGCGACTTTTTCGGATTTTTTTGCGAAAAATGCTCCCTTTGCGCCCCTTTGCCGTCCCTTTTGCCCGAAATGCCTCACGATAATATTCTGCAGATCCGCCGTTTATTTTTTATAAGATGACTTGCAGTTGTCATCTTTTATATGGTATAATTAGAAAAACCGCAAAAGGAGGCAATCATGCCGGATACAGCACCTGCCACAGAGGAACTGACAAATCTTATCGGAAAATCCTTGTACGACGTATGGAACAGTCTGGTTTCGTTGATCGATGAAAACTATGATATGGAGCGCATATGGGACAGCGGCGGCAAAGCGTGGAAATATGAGTACAAATACCGCCGCGGCGGCAAAACGCTGTGTGCGCTCTATGCGAGAGAACGCTGTATCGGGCTGATGATTATCTTCGGAAAAAAGGAGAGGGAAAAATTTGAAGCGGACAGAGCTGCCTACTCAAAGGAAACGCAAACCGTTTACGACAACTCACATACGTACCACGACGGGAAATGGATGATGTTTGAGCCGACCGACACCGCGATGTTCGGCGATTTTATGAAACTGCTGCGCATCAAAAGAAAACCGAACAGGCGCTGACTTTATGCAGATAGAACGGCTCTTTGAAATCGTATATATCCTGCTCGATAGAGGAACGGTAACCGCGCAGGAACTTGCCGACAAACTGCATGTTTCCAAACGCACTGTCTTGCGCGACATTGAAACGCTTACCCTTGCCAAAGTCCCTGTTTATACTACACGGGGCAAGGGCGGCGGCGTTTCGTTATTGGACGGATATATTCTCGATAAAGCCGTCCTGTCCGACGAAGAAAGGGAACAAATACTTCTCGGCATTAAAACGCTTTTGCCGACAGGAGGCGCAAGCGGCAAGACCCTGTCGAAACTCGGCTCCCTCTTTTCGGTAAAGAATACCGATTGGATCGAGGTCGATTTTTCGCGTTGGAGCAACCATACACATGACCGGGAGAAATTCGATACTTTGAAAAATGCCGTTATGCAGAGGAAAGCGCTTGCCTTTTCCTATCCGAACTCGGCGGGTGAGATTTCCGAACGCAAGGCATACCCTCTGAAACTCGTCTTTCAGGGGCAGGCGTGGTATGTACAGGCGTTTTGTCTGCTGAAAAGGGACTATCGGACATTCAAAATCAACCGGATGCTCGATGTACGCGTGCTGCCCGAAACCTTCGACGCCGCCGCATATGCGCCGCCGCCCGTCGTCCCGCAACCCCCGCAAGGCGGGATACACATTCGGGCAATTTTTACGGCGGCGGCCGCCTGCCGCATTTATGACGAGTTCAATCCGGAAGATATAACGAAAAACGGGGACGGCACCTTTACCGTCGACGCGGCCATGCCACTCGACGAATGGGTATACGGTTACTTTCTCTCTTACGGCGATAACGTGCGCATTCTCGAGCCCACGGCCCTGCGCGAAGCCCTGCGGAAAAAAATCGGCGCCATGTCAAAAAATTATTCGGAATAATTCCATGAAAGGAAAAGAAAATAACATGAACGGAAAAGAAACAAAAATCAGAAAATGGTTTGATATGTGGCTGCGGGCAGACTGCGAAGGGATAGAAGATCTGTTTTCCCCGGACGCCGTTTATACGGAAAGTTGGGGCCCGAGATATGAGGGGCTGCCTCGCATAAGGCATTGGTTTGAAGAATGGAATACCCGCGGTAAAGTGACAACATGGGATATAAAGCAGTTTTTTCATAAGGGAGAAGAAACTGTCGTGGAATGGTACTTCGCCAACGTCATGAACACGGGAAAAGAAGAAAAGTTTGACGGAGTATCCCTGATCGTATGGAAAGACGGCAAAATAGCATACCTCAAAGAGTTTGGCTGCAATATCGATCATTATGATCCGTACGAGCAGGGCAACGAGCCTGTTTTTCGGGATGAAAAAAGCAATTGGTTTTAAGCGTACAGGCGCATCTGAAAAAGTTTTTTCCGGGTTCCAAAGATAATGAAGCTAAAAAGTTACAGATCGTTTCGGAACGATGACGCGCTGTCGTCCTCTTCCCTTTGCTGCAATAAAAAACGTATTGCCGCATTCCGCCGCCGCAATACGAAAACCGAGGTGACCTTATGGCGTTTGACTACAAGAAAGAATACAAAGAGTTCTATCTGCCGCCCCAAAAGCCCGTTCTGGAGCGCATACCGCCGATGCATTACGTCGCGGTGCGCGGGCAGGGCAACCCGAACGACGAGGACGGCGAATACAAGCGGGCAATCGGAATCTTATACGCCGTTTCCTATACGCTGAAAATGAGCAAACTCGGAAAACACAGGCTCGAGGGCTATTTCGATTATGTCGTCCCCCCGCTGGAAAGCCTGTGGCGCATGAAAGGCGGCGAGCCCTTCGATTGCGCCCGCAAGGACGACCTTTGTTGGACCGCGATGATACGCCTGCCCGATTTTGTCGGACAGGACGCTTTCGAGTGGGCCGTCAGAGAAGCCGCGGCGAAGAAAAAGACCGACCTTTCCCCCGCCGGATTTTTTGCCTTCGACGAGGGTCTCTGCGTCCAGTGCATGCACGTCGGAAGCTACGACGACGAACAGCCGACGATAGCCGCCATGCGCACGTTTGCCGGGGAACAGGGCTATGTTTTCGATTTGTCGGAAGCGCGTCCGCACCATGAAATCTATCTCTCCGATCCCCGAAAGACGTCGCCCGAAAAGCTGAAAACGACCATTCGCATTCCGATAAAGAAGGCGCCGGCGCCTCGGCCCGACAGACCAAAAAACGAACAATAAAGGCCGGCCCGCCTTACGGCGCGGGGGCATATTGGCTGAAATACAGCTCCGCATAAAAGCCGCCCTTTTTCAGCAATTCTTCGTGCCTGCCCACGTCCGCTATCCTCCCTTCGTTTACGGCGATGATCACGTCCGCGTTCACGACGGTCGAAAGCCTGTGGGCGATGACGAAACAGGTCCGCCCCCTCATCAATTCGTCCATGGCCCTTTGAATGAGAAGTTCCGTACGGGTATCCACGTCGGAAGTCGCCTCGTCCAGAATGAGAAGCGGCCTGTCGGACAGAAAGGCGCGCGCGATGGTGAGCAGCTGTTTCTGCCCGCCCGAGAGGGACACCGCGTCCGTGAGCACGGTATCGTACCCCTGCGGCAGCAGGCGGATAAAGCGGTCGCAATGCGCCGCGCGGCACGCCGCCTCCACCTCTTCCCGGGAAACCCCGTCTTTCCCGTAAGCGATGTTTTCGTACACGGTGCCCTCAAACAGCCATGTATCCTGCAAAACCATCGAAAATTTGTCCCGCACGTCCTCGCGCCGCACCTCCTCGATGTTCCGCCCGTCGATTTCGATATGTCCCGACTGCGGGTCGTAAAAGCGCATGAGGAGGTTGACGAGCGTCGTCTTGCCCGCGCCCGTCGGCCCCACGACGGCGACCTTCTGCCCCGGCAGCGCCCGAAAGGAGAAATGCTCGATGAGCGGCTTATCCTCCGAATAGGAAAAGCTCACGTCGCAGAATTTTACTCCCCCCTCGATATGTTCGGGCAGACGGAAGGGCTGTTCCGTCATTTCCGGCTCGTCGAGAAAACCGTACACCTTCTTCGCGGCGGAACCGACCTGCTGAATGGAGGAAAGGCCGTTGGCGATCTGCATGAGCGGAGAGGAAAAATTTTTGGCGTACAGCACCACCGTGATGACGGTGGCCACCTCCGCCTCGCCCCGCACGGCGAGTATGCCGCCCAAAAGGCAAATTGCAATAAACGAAAGGTGATTGGCAAACGCGATGACGGGCTGCACGACCGAGGCGAGAAACCCCGCGCGCGTGCCGACGCGGACGAGTTCGCCGTTGACGGAAGCGTGCTTTTTCTTCACCGTCTCTTCCATGTTATAGCACTTCACCGTATCCAATCCGCCGTACGTCTCCTCGATGCAGGAATACAGTTCTTCATAGCACTTCCAGCTTTTGTCGTAATAGCGCATGCTCTTTGACGCGAGGATCGCGGACAGGAACGCGGACAGGGGCACGAGCAGGACGACCGCGAGCGCCATCCGCCAATTTTCCGCGAACAGCATCGCCGCGATGGCGATGACCTGCAAAATCCCCATCAGCAGGACATCTATCGTCTCGTGAATGGAATTGCCCATGGCGGAAACGTTGTTGTTGACCCGCGCAAGCAACTCCCCCGTCGTCAGTTTGTCCAGATAGGACAGGGGGAGGCGGGAAATCTTATCCGAGAGCGCGATGCGCAGCCCGCAGGTGAACCGGCGGGAAACGGCGTTGCTGAGGGTATACATTTTCAGCCAGGAAAAAAAGGCGTAAACGGCATATACCGCCGCGAGCAGCAAAAGCGGGCCCGCGAGAGAGGACAACAGCGCGGAGCCCTCTCCGCCCGTCGTCAAAAAGTCGCTGATTTTCCCCACAATGCCGCCGACGAGGCGGGGCGAAAGCATATTGCAGGCGATGATGATCAAAGCCATGGCCACCACGCCCGCCAGCTGAAAGCGGATTTTTGAAACGTCCCGCAGCATTCTGCCGACGACGTTTACGTTTGTTTTCGGTCGTTTTTTCTTCTTCATGGAATTCTCCGCAATCGTCCGCCGCGGCGCGGACGTAAGGCCGTCAGAGGCGGGTCTGCCCCGTCTGGGACTGCCATATTTCGCGATACACCGCGCAATTTTCCAACAGCTCCGCATGAACGCCGCAGGCGAGCAATCTGCCGCCGTCGAAAAGGCAGATTTTGTCGCAGCTCATCGCGGTGGCGGCGCGCTGGGTGACGATGATCTGCGTCCTGCCCTTCAGCCGCTCGGACAGCCGCGCCCGCAGGCGGGACTCCGTCATGAAATCCAGCGCGGAAAAGCTGTCGTCGAATATGTATACGGCGGCGGGCTTTGCCAGCGCGCGGGCGATTGCCAGGCGCTGTTTCTGTCCGCCCGAAAGGTTTCCGCCGCGCTGGGAAACCGGATAACCGAGCCCCTCCGCCTGCGCCGAGACAAAATCGATGAGCTGCGCGTCCGACAGCGCCGAAATCACCTCGTCGTCGCTTACCTGCCTGCCCGCGGCGACATTTTCCCGCACCGTGCCCGAAAAGACGGTGTCCCGCTGCAAAACGCAGCTTACGTTGTCGCGGACGCGCTGCCCGCTCATTTCCCTCACGTCCGTTCCGTCCAGGCGCAAAACCCCTTCCGTCGGCGCGGAAAGTCCGGTGAGAAGGCGCACCAGCGTGCTCTTTCCCGAACCCGTCCCGCCGATGATCGCCACCTTTTCCCCCGGAAAGATATGCAGATCGACGCCCGAAAGCGCATTCCCCTCGCTGCCCGGATAGCGATACCCCACCCCCGAAAGCGAGATCTCCCCGCGCAGGAGCGGGAGGGAGAGGTCCGCGGCGGGCGGGAGGGAAGGAGCGTCGAGGATTTCGGAGATGCGCGCGCAGTTGACGCGGGCGCGCGGAATTTCGGAAACGGAGAAAGAAATGCTCAAAAATCCCGACATGATCATACCCACGTATTCGATCACCGCGAGGATCCCGCCCACGGTGAGAGTACTTTCGGGGAGGGAAATGCGGAAGGCGCCCGCGCAGAGGATAACGACGGTGGCGAGATTGAGCAAAAATATGCAGACGGGGCTGATGAGCCCCGCGCGGACATTGGCGCGTATGATGTTGTCCGCCATCACCCGTGTGGCGGCCTCCGTCTTTTTCTGTTCCGTCTCCTCGCGGTTAAAGGCGCGCACGACGCGAATCCCCGTCAGCCGGCTGCGGACGAGCGCATTCTGTCTGTCCATGTATTCGTCCGAAATTTTCCAGAGCGGATGAAGCTTCCGGGACACGAGCACCACCACCGCAAACAGCACGGGGACGAACGCAAACAGAATGAGCGCCAGCACGGGGTCGCGGCGAAACGCCAGCACCGTGCCGAAAATCATCGTGAAGGGAATGCCGGAAAGGGCGCCCATCAACGTGGCGATGACGTCCCCTATCCTGTCCACGTCCTCGACGGAACGGGTGAGCAGGGCGCCCGTTCCCCATTTCCGGAAGGCATCGGAGGGCAGGGACACCGCCTTTGCGAAAATTTCGGCGCGCAAATCCCCGCAGAAGCCCGTCAGGGCGTCCTGCAAAAGCTTGTACGCCCCGATGACCAGCCCCGCATAGAGGATCGCCGCCCCCGCCATGATCGCCGAGGTACGATAGACGTAACCGAGATTTTTTTCGTTGATGCCGTAATCCACGATGTTCGTCATCAGGGTGGGCAGGGCCACCGCGCAGACGGTGGACAACACCAGCATGACAAACGCCGCGCCGAGCGGCAAACGATATTTTTTCAGGCGTCTGAAAATGCTTTTCATCTCTTACCCGCGCCTCCTTGTCGTCGTTTTTTGCGGGCGGAAAATTCCGCCCCGTCGCTTTTTCTTCAACATTACAGTGCAAGGGAAAAATACGCCCCGTACCTGCGGCCGCGCCCTTTCCGCCGTCCGCAGAAAAATGGCCGAAAGGGCCCCGAAATGCGAAAAAAGCGCCTCCTCCCGGTCAGGGACATACGCCTTTTTCCGAAAGGAGCCGCTTTTCTTTTACCCGTCCGGGCGACAAACGGGCCGCCTTTTCGCCCGTTTTTATTCCTTCCCTGCCCTCCCTGAATCGGCAGGAGCGGCTTCCGCGTCGGGGGACATGGACCCGACGCCGATCAGATTATCCACAGGCAGAGAAAAGAGCACGCCGCCCGCGTCCGTTTTCAGGCCCGCGGTCTCCTGAATGGCGCGCATGATGGGCAGCTTTCCCTCCCGGCGGGTCAGGATCATCAAAATTTCCGTCTCCTGCTGCAAAGTGACGCCGATAAGCTGTTCCGCCTTGCGGTTGTTCAGCGTCACGGCGTTGATGAGGGTGCCGCCCGCGGCCCCCGCCTCCCGTGCGGCGTCCATCGCCTCGTCCGCATAGCCGCTCTCCATGGCGGCGATGATCAGGTCATATTTTCTCGTATCGTCGGTCATTTTGTCCTCCCTCCTGTTTGATTTATCCTGCGGGGCGCCCTTCAACAGCCCGTTGGCCACGATGGACGAAACGCCCGTGAGCGGCAGGGTGAAGCAAATGCCCTTCCCCACCAGATACAGCTCCATTTCCTTCTGAATGCCTTCCAGAATCGCCCTTTCCGCGCTTTCGGGGATCAGGGAAAAAATAATCTGCTTGGCGCTTTCGCCCAGCCCCAGATAGTCGAGCACCGCCGTGCGCGCCGTGCCCCAGCCCTCGAATGCGTAGCTGAGCGACGCGCCCACCGAATTGCATATCTCCGCGACCTCCGCCGCGTCTCCCGCCGCCACCACGCCGATGAGCAGCTTTATCCTGGGCGCGCGGGTCTCCCGGGAATCCTTCCCCTCCGCGTTTTCCTTATTCCGGACGACGCGGAGTTTTTTCAGCCGTTCCCGTCCGAGCGCCGCCTTCAAAACGATCTTTTCCGTCCCTTCCATATCAGTTCACCTCGTATTCCACAATGCCGTCCTCCTCGGTGAGGAAGTTCTTTTTGTAGGTGGCCGTCTTATGCCGATAATGAATGCCGAGTATCTGTATCGTAATGAGGGGCGCAAGCGCGACCAGCGCGACGCAGCCGAACGCCAGCGTCATGATCTCCGTCGGAGAAATCACGTAACACGCCCCTATCGCCATCGGCAGAACGAAGGAGGAGACCATCGCGCCGCTCGCCACGCCGCCGGAGTCGAACGCGATGCCCGTAAACAGACGGGGCGTAAAGGGCATGAGAATGAGCGCCACGGCATACCCGGGCACGAGCAGCCACATGACGTTGAAGCCGGCCACGATGCGGAGCATCGCGAAGCCGAGCGCCGCGCACACGCCGATGCACAGGCCCTTTTTCATCGCCGAGGTCGTCACCGCGCCCGCGGACATATGCTCCACCTGCTTGTTCAAAACATACACGGCGGGCTCCGCCGCGACGACGAAATAGCCGAACAGCATCCCCACGGGGACGAGCAGCCAGCCGCCCCCTATGCTCGCCAGCGAGCTGCCGATTTCCCTGCCCACAGGCATGAAGCCGACGTTTGCTCCCGTCAGGAAGAAAGTGAGCCCCGCAAACGTATACACGATGCCCACAAATACCTTGATGAGCTGGCGCTTGGAAAACGCGCGCGTGATGATCTCGAAAATCACGAAAAACGCCACGATGGGCGACAGGGCGAGCAGCACTTCCAGCGCATAATCCCCCAGCCCCCGGGCATAATCGAGAAAAGCGGACTGCGTCGTTTCGGGAACGACGATCGCCTCCATCGGATACTCCCCTACCTCCACTTTGTAGACGATGCCGAGAATCATGACGGCGAGGACGGGGCCGATACTGCTCAGGGCCACGAGGCCGAAACTGTCGTCGCCGCTCTTCTTGCCGCTGCGCACCGCCGCGACGCCGACGCCGAGAGACATGATGAAAGGAACGGTGATCGGCCCCGTCGTGACGCCGCCGGAGTCGAAAGAGACCGCCCAGAAACTCGAAGGAACGAAGATGAGCGCCACCGCAAACAAAATGACGTAAAACACGGCGAGCAGCACGGAAAGACTGATGCCGAACACGATGCGCAGCATGGCAATGGCGAGGAAAATCCCCACGCCCACGGACACGCAGATGATCATCACCATGTTGTCGATATCGGGTACCTGTTCGGCGAGGATCTGCAAATCGGGCTCCGCAATCGTGACAAATACGCCGATGACGAAACTCACGAACGCGATCAGCCAGATTTTTTTGCTCTTCGTGAGCGAGGAGCCCACCTTTTGCCCGATGACGAGCATGGACATGTCCGCGCCCAGATTGAACAGCGCCGTGCCGACGATCAGAAGCAGCACGCCGATGGCAAAGAGCAGGAAAGTGCCCGATTCCAGGGGCGTCAGCGTGAGGGAAAGCCCCACCACGATCAGCGCGATGGGAAACACCGCCTGAAACGCCTCCTTCACTTTTTCTTTGAGCGCCTCCGTCATGCCGAGGCGCCGTTCCTTGAGTTTTTCTTTCTTCATCCTGCCTCCTTATTCTCCGAAAAGCTCCGAAATTTTTCGGGAAGCCCCCGCCTCTCGGAGTTCGTCTCAACCCTGCCCTGTCCTTTTATTACAAAAACAGGCGGAATATGTCCTTCCGCCTCCTTGTCGTCAAGCCGAAATCATTCTTCAAACGAGTGCCGTATATGCGCTTCGCTCTGCCGAGCGAAAAT
>CALWAU010000050.1 GCA_944375795.1 uncultured Clostridia bacterium
GCGTGAAATCCTCCTTGTATTTCCCGTTGCGGACGACCACCCGTCCGCGGGAAGTGAGCGCCGTGCCGTTGCGGGCGATCCGCGTCGCAAGTACGCAGTCGAACATATCCACCCCGCGCATGGTCCCTTCGATGAGGCAATCGGGCGACCCCACGCCCATCAAATACCTGGGTACGTCGGTCGGCATTTTATCTTTGAGAAAATCGAGGATCTCATACATCAGCGGCTTGGGTTCTCCGACGGACAGCCCGCCGATCGCGATGCCGTGTTTCACGAAGGGCAGACACCGCGCGAGGCTTTCGCCGCGGAGGTCGGCAAAGAGGTTGCCCTGAACGATGGGGAACAGCGCCTGGAAGGGCTGGTTTTTCGCCTCGTGATGCTTATAGCAGCGTTCCAGCCACGCCCCTGTGCGGCGCATGGCGGCGTCCGCCCGCGCGTGGTCGAAGCCGTACTCGCTGCACTCGTCGAAAGCCATGATGATATCCGCGCCGAGATTTTCTTCCACGTCCATCGCCTTTTCGGGCGTAAAGAAATGCCGGCTGCCGTCGACGTTGGAGGAAAACTCCACGCCTGCGTCCGTGATTTTATTGAGCTTTGCGAGGGAGAATACCTGAAAGCCGCCGCTGTCGGTGAGAATGGGCCCGTCCCAATTCATAAAAGTATGCAAGCCCCCCGCCTCGCGCACGATGTCGTCCCCCGGCCGCATGTAGAGGTGATAGGTATTGGCCAGCAGGATTTGCGTCCCCGCCTCCTTGAGGTCTCTGGGAAACACGCCCTTGACGGTCGCCTGCGTGCCCACGGGCATATAGACGGGGGTCTCGATGTCCCCGTGCGGCGTATGAAAGACCCCCGCGCGTGCCCCCGTATCGGGATCGGTTTTGATAAGTTCAAAGGAAAAATACTCGTTATTCATCTCCCGGCACAGCCTCCGACGTTTTGCGTTGCCCGATTATTATAACACACTCCCGGAAGAAAGGCAAGGGATTCTCTCCTCCGCAGCCGAAAAAGCCGTTCCGGTTTTGCACGATGCGGGCCATGCCCCTTGCACAAGGGACCGCCTTTCAGCCTCCCCTTTTTGGCGGTAACGGTTTCGCATGGAACAAGCGAAACGCGTATCTACTGCGCAATACATTGTCGCCTTTGCGTTTTTGCTTGTATCTCCACTTTTTAACGGTAACTGTTTTCGCTCGGCAGAGCAAAACACGGTATAAGGGGGGCATCTTGCGCCCTCGCCGGTATTCCCCTTTCTCATTTACCATAAAGTAAATTCGCGGCGGAGAATCTTCCGGGTTCAGACGCAATCTGCGGCCCTTCTCCGCGTTTTGACGGTTGACTTTTTCGCTTTATTGGGGCAAAACGCGGATACGTACAGACAATCCCTCAGTCTGCCTGCGGCAGACAGCTCCCTTTGCACAAAGGAGCCTTAGTACGCAAAGGAGCCTCGGGAAGGAAGCGCCGCTCTGTCGCCCCCTTTACGCAAGAGAGCCTTGAAAAATGCCGGGCGGGAAAGCTTTCCCGCCCGGCAGGGCTTTGACGACGGAATTTCCGTCGTATTTTTTCGGCTTATTCGAGCTCGAACGCGCCCGTGTACAGCTGGTAATACATGCCCTTTTGCTCGATCAGCTGCTCGTGCGTGCCGCGCTCGATAATTCTGCCGTGGTCGAGCACCATAATCGCGTTGGAGTTGCGCACCGTGGAGAGCCTGTGGGCGATGACGAACACCGTCCTGCCCTCCATCAGCTTATCCATGCCGTCCTGCACGAGCGCCTCGGTGCGGGTATCGATGGAGGAGGTCGCCTCGTCGAGGATCATCGCGGGCGTGTCCGCCACCGCCGCGCGGGCGATGGAAATGAGCTGCCGCTGCCCCTGCGAAAGGTTGGCGCCGTTGTTGGTCAGCATGGTGTTATACCCCTCGGGCAGACGGGTGATGAAGTTGTGCGCGTTGGCGAGCTTGGCCGCCGCGACGCACTCCTCGTCCGTCGCGTCCAGCCTGCCGTAACGGATATTGTCCATGACCGTGCCCGTAAACAGGTTGGTATCCTGCAAGACGATGCCGAGGGAACGGCGCAGGTCCTTTTTGTTGATCTTGTTGATATTGATGCCGTCGTAACGGATCTTGCCGTCCTCGATGTCGTAAAAACGATTGATGAGGTTGGTGATCGTCGTCTTGCCCGCGCCCGTGGCGCCCACGAAAGCGATTTTCTGGCCCGGTTTGGCATACAGCGAAACGTCGGTCAGAACCTGCTTTTCGGGCACGTAGCTGAAATCGACGTGTTCCATGACGATGGCGCCCTGCAATTCGGTGTAGGTCGTGGTGCCCTCCGCCTTATGGTAGTGCTTCCACGCCCAGAGCCCGGTGCGTTCGGTCGTCTCGGAAAGGCTGCCGTCCGGATTGCGCTTGGCATTTACCAGCGTGACATAGCCCTCGTCCTGTTCGGGCTCCTGATCCATGAGCTCGAAGATACGCCCGACGCCCGCGAGACCCATGGCGATCATGGAATACTGCTGCGCCGCCTGGTTGACCGTCTGCGTAAACTGACGGGACATGCCCAAAAAGGCGAGGATGATACCGGGCGAAAGCACCAGAAGCCCCGTCGCAAAGGAGCTGATGCCGACGTTATAGGCGCCGCTCGCCCGCAGCACGCCGCCGATGACGGCGAGAAGGACGTAGGCAAAGTTGCCGATATTGGCGAGAATGGGCCCCAGAACGTTACCGAAGGCATGCGCCCTTTCGCTGTCCTTATACAGCTGCTCGTTCAGCTTGTCGAAATCGCGCATGGCGGCGTCCTCGTGCGTGAACACCTTGACCACCTTCTGCCCCTTCATCATCTCTTCGACGAAGCCCTCCTCCACGGCGATGGAACGCTGCTGCGCGACCATGTAGCGGGAGCTGGCGCCGCCCACTTTCTTGACGACGCGGAGCATGACGAGGGAGGTGAGCGCCACGACGATGGTAAGCCAGATGCTGTACCAAAGCATCGCGCAGACGCAGATGGTCAAAGTGAGGACGCTGGAACACAGGGTGGGAAGGCTCTGTCCCACCAACTGACGGGCGGCGTCGGTATCGTTGGTGTACGTACTCATGATATCGCCGTGCGCGTGCGTGTCGAAATACTTGATGGGCAAGGTTTCCATCTTGTTGAACATATCTTCGCGGAAATGGCACAAAATCCCCTGTGTGACGATCGCCAAAACGCGGTTATAGAGAAAGGACGCCACGATGGCGACGACGTACATCGAACCCATCGTAATGATGAGGGTGATGAGCTTCTGTTCCACTTCGGAAAAAGCCGCGCTTCCGTTCAACGCCGGCGAAATGACGTCGTCGATCACCTGCTGCATGAACACGGTGGAAACCAAACCTCCCGCCGCACTTAAAACGAGACAGACAAAGACGACGATCATTGAGGGCCTGTAATAGTGGAAAATATATTTGAGCAGCCTTTTCAGCGTCCCCGGCTTAATAGCTTCCTTGGGCACGGCTGCGCCCCTGCCGCCCCGCATTCTCATGGGGCGGGCGCTTCTTTCTTCCGCCATCAGTTTTCACCTCCTTCGCTTTCGGTTTCCCCGGCCGCAGCGACCTCCGCATTCCGAAGCGCCTCCGCGGCGGCTTCGCCCGCTTCCTCCACTGCCTCGGGTTCTTCCTTGCCCTTGGTCTGCGATTCGTAAATTTCGCGGTAAACCTCGCTGTTTTTCATCAGTTCCTCGTGCGTGCCGGCGGCGACGATCCTGCCGCCCTCCATCATGAGGATCTTATCCGCGCTTTCGACGGAGGCAACACGCTGGGCGATGATAAACTTGGTCGTATCGGGGATCTCCTCCGCAAACGCCTTGCGAATGAGCGCGTCCGTCTTGGTGTCCACCGCCGACGTGGAGTCGTCGAGAATAAGCACCTTGGGCTTTCTCAAAAGGGCGCGCGCGATGCAAAGGCGCTGCTTCTGCCCGCCCGAAACGTTGGTGCCGCCCTGTTCGATGTGGGTGTCGTACCCGTCGGGAAAGGCACTGATAAATTCGTCCGCCTGCGCGAGTTTGCAAACCCGCACGAGTTCCTCGTCCGAGGCGTCCGGATTGCCCCAGCGCAGATTTTCCTTGATGGAGCCGGAGAAAAGGACGTTCTTTTGCAGCACCATCGCCACTTCCTTGCGCAGGAAATCGAGGTCGTATTTCCGCACGTCCACGCCGCCGACGTACACCGTCCCTTCCGTCACGTCGTAAAGGCGGGGAATGAGCTGAACAAGCGTCGTCTTGGACGCGCCCGTGCCGCCCAAAATACCCACCGTCTCGCCCGACTTGATGTCGAGGTCGATGTCGGCGAGGGCGTATTTTTCCGCCTTGGCGGAATATTTGAAGCTTACGTGGTCGAAGCGGACGCTGCCGTCCTTCATCTCGGTGATGCCGTTTTCGGGGCTGACGAGGTCGGACTTCTGTTCGAGCACCTCGGTGATACGATGCGCCGATTCGAGGGACATCGTGATCATCGCGAACACCATCGCCAGCATCATCAGCGAGGACAGGATCTGTACCCCGTAGGTGATCATGGCGGAAAGGTCCGCCACTTCCATCGCGGAAGCGCCGCTGTTGATGATGATTTCCGCGCCGAAATAGGAGACGAGAAGGGCCGCCAGGTACATGCAGAACATCATCACGGGGGACATGAGCGCCATAATTTTTTCCGCCTTGGTGAAATCCTGCTTGACGCTTTGGGAGACCTTGGAGAACTTCTCCTTTTCATAGTCTTCGCGCACGAAGGATTTGACGACGCGGATGCCGCTGACGTTCTCCTGCACGGAATTGTTCATCGCGTCGTATTTGCGGAATATCTTGCGGAAGAAGGGCATGACGACCGCCACGATGATAATCATGAACACGA
This sequence comes from uncultured Clostridia bacterium, assembly GCA_944375795.1. Lineage (GTDB taxonomy): Bacteria > Bacillota > Clostridia > Christensenellales > Borkfalkiaceae > Scatosoma. Next base: position 4,871 of record CALWAU010000050.1, read on the forward strand.
GCAGCACGGGCAGAATACAAAGATAAATGAGTGCCAGCCGCGCGTTGATGTTGAAGCCCATGATAAACGAGAAGATGAACATGAGCGGCACGCGCACGGCGATGCGGATACACATCTGGAAGGCATTCTGCACGTTGGTGACGTCCGTCGTCAGCCGCGTGACCAGCGAGGACGAAGAAAATTTATCGACGTCCTTGAAGGAAAAATGCTGCACGGCATAAAAGAGATCTTGTCTGAGGTTTTTGGCGAAACCGCAGCTGGCCGAAGCCGCAAACTTGCCCGCCATGCCGCCGCCGAACAGGGACAGCGCCGCCAGAAGGATGAGAATGGAGCCGTAGGCGACGATGTGCCCTATGGTCTCTTCGCCGCTCTTGATCATCTTCGCCATGATCAGCGGAATCAGACATTCGCAGACGACTTCGATCACCATGCAGACAGGGGTCAGGAAAGCATACTTTTTATACTCCCTGACGCTCTTGACCAATGTCTTTACCATAACCGAATTTATATCCTCCGAAAAAAGTTTTGCAAAATTATTTTTTCCGCCTCTCGCCGGTCAGCCGGGGCCGTTTCCCCTCCCTGCCGTCGTCGAGATTGGCGTCGATGCGGGAGAGGTATTCCGAAAGCCGCTTTTTCTCTTCGGGAGAAAAGCCCGCCACCAGTTTATCCTCTATCGCCCTCTGCCTCGCCTGCATCTGCGAAAAGCACTCCCTTTCCTTGTCCGTGAGAAAGACGTTTTTGGCGCGGCGATCGCTCTTGTCCGGTTCGACGGAAACATAGCCCTTTTCCGCCAGACGGGACACGATGCCCGAAACGGTGGCGTGCGAACAATCGAAAAATTTTTCGATGTCCCGCATCGTCACCGCCTCGCCGTCCCTGCGGTGCAGAAACCACAGAACTTTCCCCTGCGAAAAGGTGATGTCCCGCCTGGCCGCGTCGCCGTTGGCGAGCCGCTCCAGCTTCTCGCTAATCTTTTTGAGAAACATTCCCGTATGCGTCTCCGTAAATCCCACCTCCTTTCCCGATGAGGACCGTGTAAATAAGCAATATCTATTATATGAAGCATGCTACATAAAGTCAAGTGTTTGGAAATAACATTTTTTCATTTCACAAAATTTTCATTTTCCGACAAAAGGGCCGCTTTTTCCGCATGAAAAAT
>CALWAU010000051.1 GCA_944375795.1 uncultured Clostridia bacterium
TCATTAAAGGCACCAAGACCGCCGACAGCTATCGCCATATCCTTTTGACGGACGATGTAAAAGCCATTTTGGACGGACAGCGCAAGCAGACGGAACGGGAACGCGGCTCCCGCTACGAGAGCAAACGCCCCGAACGTGTCTTTGATTATTCCCCTTGTTATATCAGTCAGGCGTTTAAGAAACTTTGCCCCGGTCATAAGCTGCACGACCTGCGGCACACCTTTATAACGCGTTGCGCGGAAAGCGGCGTAAACGTGACCGTTTGTCAGCAGCTTGTCGGACACTCTACCCCGCAACTTACGCTCGGCATATATACGCACGTCATGGACGATTTCAAGCGCGCCGAAGCCCTCAAATTTTGCATAAATCCGCGCTTCAAGTAGCACGTGCAAAAAATCGTGTTCGGTGTTTTCGGCTATGAAAAAGGATTTCCGAAAATCTCGGAAACCCTTTTATTTGCTGGCGCAGAGAGAGGGATTTGAACCCTCGTATACATTCCTGCATAACACGATTTCGAATCGTGCGCGTTCGACCGCTCCGCCATCTCTGCATCGTTAGTATTATATACTATCCCGCGAAAAAAATCAACTCTTTTTGCCCCTCTTTTCAAAGGTTTTTCGGGCAAAAGACACCTCCGCACCGACGAGGTGCGGAGGCTATGCATCCGGCCGAAAATGATTCGGTCTTTTATTCGGCCTTTTCCGCCGCGGCCCTTGCGGCGTCCAGCTTCTTGTTCCGAAAATAGATCGCCAATGCCGTCAGAATCATGCAAAGGTTGATGATATAGAACACAAAGGCGAGAATTTTAAGCGCATCCCAATAAGAGGAACCCGTCGCCGCCCAGGCAAAAATTTTGCTCAGTATGCCGCCGACATAACCTATCCCAATAAGAATCGTAAATTGCAGACTCGTCCCCTTCGTCGTCCTTGCTTTATAGGCGCGGACGATATTGAAGGGCCAGGACGCCCCGAAACAGAGCACCATCACGATTTCAAATATTGTCGCGAACGTTTCCATTTTTCGTTCTCCTCAGTTATCCTTTCTTCTGTAATCGGGCAGCAGCCTCGGGGAAGGCATTTCGGGGCGGATCCCCGCCTCCTTCAGCTCCGTCTCGAACGCCTTGACGAAATCGAGCGTCAGTGTCTTGAGTTGCACGCTCTTGCTCTTTTCGCCCGCCTGTCTGCCCGCATTCCGCCCGAATACGATGATATCCAGCAGCGAATTGCCCATCAGACGGTTGGTGCCGTGGATTCCCCCGACCGCTTCGCCCGCGACGTAGAGATTTTCCACGCCCGACATCCCGTTAGCGGAAATATCGATCCCGCCGTTCTGATAATGCAGCGTGGGATAGACGAGAATGGGCTCCTTGCGGATATCGATGCCGTACTTGCCGAACATGCGGAGCATGGCGGGAATGCGCTTTTCGATGGTCCCCTCGCCGTTGATCATTTCGATGAGCGGCGTATCCAGCCAGACGCCTTCCCCGTCCGTCGTCCTGACCCCGCCGCCGTTCTGCTTGCACTCGCGGATGATGGCCGAAGCGGTGACGTCGCGGGTCTCCAGGGGATTGACGAACGCCACGCCCTCTCTGTTGACGAGCTGCGCGCCCAGAGAGCGCACTTTCTCCGTCACCAGCGCCCCGTAAATCTGCGTGGGAGCGGCCGCACCCGTGGGGTGATATTGCAGCGTTTCGGGATAGAGCAGCTTTGCGCCCGCGCGATAGGCGAGGACGAGCCCGTCCGCCGTAGCGCCATAATGGTTGGAGGTAGGGAAGCCCTGATAGTGCAGCCGTCCCGCGCCGCCCGTGGCGAGAATGACCGTCTTGGCGCGCGCCACGAGAATTTCGCCCGTCTCCATGTTCTGGAGCACGGCGCCCGCCGCTTTGCCCTCTTTATCCTTGATGAGCTCGATGGCGGAGGTGAAATCCACCACCGTAATGCCGCGGTTGAGCACTTCGTCGCGGAGCACCCGCATGATTTCCGAACCCGAATAGTCGCGGCAGGCGTGCATTCTCTTTCTCGACGTGCCGCCGCCGTGCGTCGTGATCATCGTCCCGTCCGGCGCCTTGTCGAACATGACGCCGAGATTGTTCAGCCATTGGATCGCCTCGGGCGCCTCGGTGACGAGCTTATACAAAAGCTCCGGCTTGTTCTTGAAATGCCCTCCGCCGAGCGCGTCGAGATAGTGAATGGCGGGGCTGTCGTTTTCCTTGTCCGCCGCCTGAATACCGCCCTCCGCCATCGCGGTGTTGGCGTCGCCCAGGCGGAGTTTGGTGACGATCATCACGTTTGCGCCGCAATTGTCCGCCTCGATCGCCGCCGACGCGCCCGCGCCGCCGCCGCCGATGACGAGCACGTCCACGTCGTAATCGGGGTGCGTCAAATCGACCTTTTGTCCGGATACGCGGGGACGCCCCTGCAACAGCGCCGCAAGCTCGTGCAGAACCCTTCCGCCCTTGTTGGGACCCACTTTGAGTTCCTCATACGCGGACGCGATATAATCGGGGTGGAAGGAAGCGAGCACCGCGTCCTTCTCCTCTGCCGTCATCCTGCGCAGTTCCGCGCCCAAACGGGAAGCGCGCGTCGCTTCCACCTTTTTCATGGAAACAATCTGTTCTTCGGTGTACTGATACATACGCTTCTCCTTTTTATTTCTCTATCTCCCTGTGATTGTACAGCTCCTGCAGCTCTGCCAACGGCTTGCCCATCAGGCTTTCGAGCAGCGCCTCGAACTTGCCCTCGCGGATCTCCTCCACCCGCTTTTCGAGATGTTCGCTCCTGGGGGCGATGTACTTGCCCGTCAGCCTCCTCGCGAGTTCCGCCACCTGGGGATGGGAGATCCCCGCGGGGCAGCGAGCCGAACAGACGCCGCACATCACGCAGTCGAAACTCTCCTCTGCGCATTTCTCGTACTCGCCGCGCTGCGCATAGGCGATGTACTGCATGACATTGAGCCCCTGCGTACAGCTCTTTGTGCAGGCGTTGCAGCCGATGCAGGAATAAATTTCGGGATACAGCTGCATCATAATCTGCTGCGTGGGCTTGATTTTTTCGATGTCGTACACCTGCTTGACCAGCGGGAAGAAGGGAAGCGTAGCGACGTACATTCCCTCCTCCACCTGCGTCTGGCAGGCGAGGCAGGTTTTTAACTCCTGCTGTCCCCTGATGCGGTAGATGGTGGCGCAGGCGCCGCAGAAGCCGTTCCGGCACCCGCAGCCGCGCACCAGCTGATAGCCCGCATATTCCATCGCCTTCATGATGGTCAGGCTCTCGGGCACCTGATACCTCTTTCCGAAAAGATAAACGTTGACCGTTTTTTCCATAGTTCCCTTCCTCCAATCAATACTCGTCGGGCAATTCGTCCAGCTCGTCAAAGCGGAAAACGGGCCCGTCCTTGCAGACGAATTTGTCGCCCACGTTGCACCTGCCGCATTTTCCGATGCCGCATTTCATTCTCAGCTCCAGCGTCGTATAGACGCGGGACTTGTCAAAACCGAGTTCCAGAAGCCCCGCCAGCGTGAATTTGATCATGATGGGCGGACCGCAGAGCACCGCCGTCATCGAGGAATCCAATCCCAGCTCCTTGACGTAGGCGGGCACGAATCCGACGTGGCCGTCCCAGCCCTCCTGCGGGCGGTCGATGGTGAGATAGACCTGAAAATCGGGCTCCTTCTCCCATTCGCTTCGGATCTCATCGATATCCACGAGGTCGTCCTTGCTCCTCGCGCCGTACACGACGACGACTTTGCCGTAATTCTTCCGGTAGTGGCGGACGTAATTGATGACGCTCCTGAGCGGCGCAAGCCCGATGCCGCCCGCGATAAAGAGGAGGTCCTTCCCTTTGAATTCCCCTTCCACGGGAAAACTTCTGCCGTAGGGGCCGCGGACGGTGATCTGCTGTCCGACCTCCAAGGAATGCAGAATGCCCGTCGCATGGCCGCATTTTTTGATGGAAAACTCCATATAGTCCTCGTTGGTGGGCGAAGATGTGATGGAAAACATGCTTTCCCCCGCGCCGGGAAGAGAGACCATCGCGCACTGGCCGGGCATATGTTCAAACAGCTTTTTGCCGTCCGTGCCGACGACGCGGAACGTTTTGACGTCGGGCGTATCCCGGCGGATATCCGTGATCACGCCGATTTTGGGGATAAGATTTTCGTCAGTCATGCTTCTCTCCTCCTATCGTTTTGACGACCTTCACGATGTTGAGATGCTGCGGGCACTTGTTGACGCACCTGCCGCACCCCACGCACGAATACACGCCGCCGTATCGCGCCGGGTAATACACGAGCTTGTGCATGAACCGCTGGCGATACCGCTGCATCTGCGTCGTGCGGCTGTTCGCCGCCGCCATCAGCGTGAAATCGGAATACATGCAGGAGTCCCAGCAGCGGAAACGGATGATTCCGTCGTTCGTCTTGAAATCCCGGATATCGAAGCACTGACAGGTGGGACAGACGAAAGTGCATGCCCCGCAACCGAGGCAAGCCTCCGAAAGGGATTCCCACACGGGCAGCTCGAACAGCTCGTTGAGCTTTTCCGGTCTGAAAGCGGAGAGGTCGAGGTGAGAGAAGGGCAGCCTGTCGACGATTTCCGCCGTCTTTTTCCGCTGGGCGGCCACTTCCTCCGCCCCGCCTTCTTCAAACAGCTCCGCAAGCTTTTCCGTCAGCGCCCTGCCCTTGTCGGTATGGGGCTGCCAATAGAGATATTTTTCATCCAGCCAGGTCGTTACGTCCCCGCCGGGCGCCGTCGCGTCGATGCCGAACACCTTGCAGAAACAACTCTCCTCCGGCCGGGAACAGGCGAGCGTGACGACCGTCGCCGCCTCCCGGCGGGCCTTGTAATAGGTGTCCACCGGCTCTTCGAGAAAGACGTTGTCCAACACGTCGAAGGCGCGGAAATCGCAGCCCTTTACCCCGAACAGCACGAAGGGCTGCTTCTCCGTCCGGACGTCCACGATCTCTATCTTCTTTCCCTCCGTTTTGAACTTCATCATCG
>CALWAU010000052.1 GCA_944375795.1 uncultured Clostridia bacterium
GGGAGGCTTAAAGGAGGCTCCTTTGTGTAAAGGGAGCTGTCATGCGCAGCATGACTGAGGGATTGTCTTGCCCGTTCACCGTCAAAACGCGGAGATACAAGCAAGACGCGAAGGGCGCGGATTTTGCACCGCGAGTTTACTAAAACGTAAATGAGCAAGCAAAAACGCAAGCCCGACAATGTATTGCGACGTAGATACGCGTTTCGCTCTGCCGAGCGAAAACGTATACCGTTAAAACGCGGAGAAGGGTTGCAGATTGCGTCCGAACCCGGAAGTTTCGGCGAAGGGAACGTACACAGAAGTACGTGACCGAGACGAACGCCGGCGAGGGCGCAAGATGCCCCCTTATACCGCGTTTCGCCCCAATAAACCAACAAAGTTTACCGTTAAAACGCGGAGATACAAGCAAGCCGCGAAGCCTGCGGAAGTCCGAGGGGAGTGTACACGGAAGTACATGACCTGAGGAAGCCGTAAAGGCGACAAAGGAGTGCGCCGTATATTCGCGTTTCACTCGGCAGAGCGAAACGCTTACCCTTTGATGCCGCCCACCGTAATCCCCTTCGTCAGCTGCCCCTGTACGAAGGCATAGACGATGAGCACAGGAATAATGACGATGAGAAGGCCGGCGTACATTCTGCCCAGGTCGTTGGCCGTCCTCGCTTCGCGCATGATGCGCAGAAGCCCCACGGGAAGCGTGGAATTTGCCTCGGAAAGGAAGGTCTGCGCAAGCATGTATTCGTTCCAATACGAGAGGAAATTGAAGAGAATGACGGTCAAAATACTCGGCATCGCCAGCGGGGCGCAGATATACAGGAAGGTCTTGAAATAGCCGCACCCGTCGATTTTCGCCGCCTCCTCGTAGGAAGGCGAAAGCCCGCGGAAATAGCTGCTCAAAAGATAGATGCTGAAAGAGAGGCTGGTAGAAGCGTACAGCACCGTTACGGTCACATAGTTGTTCGTCATTGCCGCACCGCCGATCCGATAGATCATCAGATACAGCGGGAGAACGATGTAATTGGTGTTGATGAACAGCCCCGCCATAAAGATGAGCGTGATGACCCCCACGCCGCGGAACTTAAACCGCGACAGCGTGTAAGAGCAGGGCACCGCCAGGACGATGAGCAATATCAGGCTGGTCGCCGTGAGCAAAATGGAATGGAAGAAATAATCCCCCATGTTGGCGCGCTCCCAGGCGTTGACGAAATTCTGCCAATACAGCCGCGAAGGAAGCGCGAAGGCGTCGGCGTTTATTTCCTGCGTCGTCTTGAATGCGGACATCAGCACCCACAAAAGGGGCAGAATGATGAGGAGCGCAAACCCTATCAGCAATACATATTTGACGACAACGGCGGCGATTCTGCCCGCCTTGCCCTTATCGAAATTTACAGTTTTTTCCTTTTCCATAAGGCACCTCCGTCAATATTCCACCACTTCGCGGCGGGTGAGCGCCTGAATGATGAGGGAGACCGCATAGGCGAACACGAATACCACCGTGCCGATCGCCATCGCATAGCCGTACTGCGACCCGAAATATTCGTACATAAACGAAAGCAGAACGTGCGAATTCATCTCTCCCTGGGTCATCGCATCGACAAACAGGAAACTCATGTTTATGGTGCTGATGATAAAGAAGGTGAGCGTCGTGCGGATAACCTCCCAGGTGAGGGGCAGGGTGATGACGAAAAACTGCCGGAAATGGCTGCAGCCTTCGAGGTCGGCCGCCTCATAGAGGTGATCGGGCACCGAATCCATGCCCGCGATATACATGACCATGTAATACCCCACCGCCTGCCATACCATGGCCGCGACGATACACCACATGACGGTGTCCGGATTGCCCAGCCAGCCCGTATAGCGCACGTTGAAAAGATTGGCTATTTCCTTGACGACGCCGTACGAAGGGGACAAAATCGCCGAAAAAATCGCGGAGATGACGACGATGGACAAAATATTGGGGATATAAAACACGACGCGGAAAAAGGTCTTTCCCTTCGTCTTGCCCTTGGACAGCACCGCCGCGAAAAACAGAGCGAAACCGATCGTGAAAATCGTGACGAAGAAGATCAAAAACACCGTGTTTCTGAACGCCACCCAAAATCCGTCGCTCCGAAAGAGCACCCGGTAGTTTTCAAACCACTGAAATTGGGGTTCGCCGATACGGTCCCACCGCAGCAGGGACGTGTAAAACATATAAAATACGGGAATGATGACAAACAGAACAAACAACAGCAGGGACGGCCCCACCGTGCCGAAAATAAATACAAGTTTTCCTTTGTCTATCTCCCGCCTGACGGGATTTGCGCCCGCAGGCGCACCCGTTTTCCCCCGTTCGGAGGTTTCGAGCCTTTCCACCCGATCTTCCATAAATTTACCCTCCTTTTTATCGCCGCAAAGGGCGACAATACAAAACCGTTTTATGCGGATACAGGGGGGAGCGCGCTCCCCCCTGCCTTTTCGCCCGTAAAATCAGCTGATGATCGCCGCGCGAAGCTGATCGCTCGCGCTCACCAGTCTCTGCGTCCAAGCGGCGAGAAGCTCCGCCGTGGTGCCGCTGGTGGCGCCGAATACCCGGGTATTCAGGTCGTTATAAAGAACGTCGTTCCAAATGACGCCCGTAACGGTGTCGGTGGCCACAAAGCTGCCGCTGACGGCGCCGTTGCCGTCGTATGCGTCGTAGAGCGCGATGGTCGATTCCGCAATGCCGTTTTCTGCCGCATTGGCAAGCGCGTCCTGCGTCGGAATGATGGCGGATGATTCTTCGGCCACGATCGCCGCGCCCTCATCGCTGAAATAGAAGAGCAGGAACTGCTTGGCGAGGTCGGTATTGCCGCCGTTCCGATGGATATAAACGTTTTCGAGATAGGTGTTGACGTAGCTCATCGTGTCGTTGTCCTTGGAGGGCAGCGGCATGAAGCCCCATTCGTATCCCTCCGGCGTGGAATTGGCCATTTCGCCGGGCAGCCAGTCGCCGTTGGGGACAAACAGCGCCGTGCCCTTGGCCGTGCCGTCCGCGCGGCCCATAACTGCCTGCTGGTTCTGCTGGAAGCCGTCGGTGTTCGCCTGCGCCACCGTGCTGGGCTCGAGGTAGTCCTTCAATCTCACGACGATCTCCAAAGCGTCCTGCACGTCCTCGTCCTCCCAGATCCCCTCGGCGTAGCCGAGCATCTGCATAAACTTATCCGTTCCCGCCATGCCGGCGACCGCCGAATAGATGAAGCCATCGAAATATCCCGCCGTGGGATAGGTGAACAGCGCGGGCGTATTGCCCGTCACGTTTGCAAGATTGCCGTTTTGCTCGTTAAGATAATCGCCGAGCGTCCAGAATTCCGCCCAGGTGCGGGGCAATTCGTATTTACCAGCATTTTCGCCCGTGCCCGTCGGCGTATACTCGTCCCCCTTGCCGTCGTCATAGAAACGGGAAGCGTCATACCAAAGCCCCGTGGGAGAATAGAAGGCGGGCAGCGTATAGGTATGGCCATCGCCGTAGGGCTGAGTGGTATAGTTGCTCAAAAGACCCGGAACAAGCTTGTCGCCGAGGCTCGTCTCCTCGCCGTACACGTTCTCTTCGAGAAGGTCGGTGAGGTCGACCAGCTGACGGGCGCGCACAAACGCCTCCGTCGTGGAATTCTGCATATTATAATTCAGGAACATCACGTCGGGCGTATTGTCCGAATTGATGGCGTTGAGAACGGAATCCTCGATGACGCCGCCGCCGCCGGAAATAATGTTGACGTCGAGCGACTCCTTCTCGTTCTCCGCGAGATAGGCCTGACCCCAGGTAGTCTCCTCGAACGCGTCGACGAGCGCCTGCACGTACGTTTCACCGCGCCCTCCGGAAAGGAAAGCGATGGTCAAATCGTAATTCGCCTTGTCTTTGCAAGAGGTCATCAACAAGCCCGCACCCGGCAGCATCGCAGCCGCGCTCGCCAGCGCAATCAGTCTCTTTTTCTTCATAAAACGATCCTCCTTAACTTTAATAAAAATAAAATTTATCCCGACCGGCGGCGTCCCGCCGTTTCGTTCCGCCCCTTCACTACGTTGATTATAAAACAATTTTTGTCCGAAAACAATAGAGAAGTTGCGGCCTTTTATATATATCTTGCGTATTTTTTGTAAAAATTTTACAATTCCCCCTTGACATTTTGTAAATCTGTGATATAATACGAATATGAGTAATGTTCGCTACGAGCTGACGGAGAACGAATTGCAGGGCCGCGGCCCCAAGGTCCTCTATCTGTCCGTATCCCAATCGGGTGCGGACTGGCTCAGCTTGTCCCATTCTCACCCGCATACGGAGCTGCTTTTCGTAACGAGCGGCGCCGGCTGGTTCCGGCTGAACGGAAGGGATTATCCCATCCGGCGGGGAAATCTCGCCGTCGCCAATCCCGACACGGTGCACACCGAGATATCCTCCCCCGACAAGCCCCTCAAATGTCTCATCGTCGGGGTGGAAAACGCGGCGTTCGACCTGCGCCGCAACGGCTCCGACGGGGAAAGCCGTCCCGTTTTCGATTTTCCCGGACATTCCGACGGCCTGTCCACCTATTTGCTGGCAATCGAAAGGGAGTTGTCCGAAAAATCGGAAAACTACCTCCTCCTCGCCCATCACCTGGCCTATGCGCTGCTGCTGTACGCGATGCGGCACACGGGGCTGCGCGCCGTTCCGAAACGGAACAAAACCGCCGTCAAGGAATGCGCTTTCGTCCGGCAGTACATAGACGAGCATTTTGCGGAAGAGGTCTCCGTCGGCGAACTCGCCGCAAAGACCTTCACGAATAAATATCACCTCATTCACCTGTTTTCGCGGGAATACGGCATTTCCCCCATCGCCTACCTGATGGAGAGACGCATCGAAGAAGCCGGGCACCTCCTGCGGGAAACGCGCATGAGCGTGACGGAAATCTCCAAGGTCACGGGCTTTTCTTCCCCTTCGTTCTTCGCGAAACGATTCAAGCAATCGATGCGTGTAAGCCCCCTCGCCTATCGGAACAAGGGCGCAAATCCCGTCAAAGACTACCCCCCCCCCTGAAAGAATGACAACGCCCGGGCTCCTCTCTTTATTGTTTGCTTTTTTGCGGAAATTAAAACCCTGTATACTCCATATCTTTTTTCGGAAGACGGCAAAAACGACGAAAAAAGCGGACGCCGCGCACCGGAATCGGGAAAACTTTTCCGCTTTACGCACAAAAGGCCGGAGGCACTTACCCCGGCCTTTCGTTTTCTTCGGATTTATAACTTTGTCGTGCGCCCCGGGACGGCAATCCGAAAATTGCCGGCGCCGGCTCTCGCCGATAACGCAAAAAAAGCGGCCAAAACACCGGCCGCTTTTTCGATTTTTGTCCTTTCGTCAAATCCCTGCCCCGTCATCAGCTTCCCGCCGCAGGGGAAAGGGGCCCGTCAGAGGGCGGTCACGTCCTTCGGTTTGCGCTTCACCCAGCCGCCGTTTGTGAAATCGGGAACGGCCTCGGGGGCGCCGCCGCGGGCTATCGAGCTTTCCGTGAGCGCCGAGATGCTCATCCAGGCCGCGGCGTCGTACACGTCTATCGGCAGTTCCTCCCCGCGTTTCACCGCGCGGAAGAATTCCCGGAACATGAGATAATCCATTCCCCCGTGCCCCAGCTCCCTTTCCTCCGGCGTGACGTCCCGCCAGAGGGAGGGCAGAAATTCCTTTTCGTATTCCTTTGCGTTGTCGAAATATTTGCGGACAAAGGGCGCGGGCTCGTAATACTCGTGCAGCGGCTGCTCCCCCTCGACAAGGATCATGTTGAGCTCCTGATTGGCCAGCCCTCTCGTGCCCCGCACCGTAAACTCCCGCGAATAATATTTGGGCAGCGTGGTATCCAGCTTCAGGGAAATGGTCTCCCCTCCCGCGCATTTGATGATCGTCTCCACGATGTCCCCTTGCGCAAATTCGGCGTCCGTCAGCGATTTGTCCGGATTTTTGTCGCTCCGCGCAAATTCTTTCAGCCCCGCCCCCTTGGAAGCCACGGAGACGAGCGAAAGCATCCGGTTGCCGCGGTTGATGTTCAGAAGCTTGGCGATGGGCCCCAGCTCGTGCGTGGGATAGTTTTCGCAGTTGCGGCGCAGATAGTTGTTCAGGCGGTAGTGCCTGTTGACGTTTCCGCCCATGATCTCGTCCCGCAGATCGTGGCTGTACGCCCCGTGGCAGTGCACGATTTCCCCGAATTTTCCCGCCCGCGCCATCGCCGTCGCCAGCAGCTCGAAGCGGTCGTAACAGCAATTTTCCATCATCATGACGGGGGTGCGCGTGCGCTCGTAAGTGCGTACCAGCTCCCAGCATTCCTCGATGCTGTACGCTCCGCCCACCTCCATCGCCGTAATTTTTCCCGCCGACATGCTGTCCGTCGCCATGCGGATATGCTCCTCCCAGCCCGCCGCGATGAGAACCGCGTCCAGAGAAGAATCGTCCAAAAGCGCGCGGTAATCCTCATAGACCGAAGGCTTTTTTCCGCATTTGCTTTCCACCTTCGCCGAGGTCTCCTCTCTCCTGTCTGCGTACACGTCGCAGACGGCGCCCACCCGCGCGTCCTCTATCGCCAGAATCGTATTCAGCAGGGAACGCCCCCGCTGCCCCAAGCCGATAACGCCTATGTTTACCTTTTCCGCCATTTTATCCTGCCTCCGTTTTTTTCTATTATAGCACCGCGCCAAAAAAACGGAAATGGGATTTTTTGTCATACAACCGATTTTTTTTATCATTCTCATTGACTTTCCGCCCGAAAGATGCTACAATGTCCCCATGGAAAAAACGCGCTTTCTTCCCGAAGGGGAGTATACGAAAATTTTTCTCGGCAGAGAGGAGAAGGAACTTCGCCTCGCCTCCGTGGGCTACAACGACTTCCGCAGCGTGAAGCCGCAGTATTTCATGCGCACGCAGACGCAGTATACCGTCCATTTCGTCCTGGACGGGAAGGGTACCCTCAATGTGGAGAGCAAAAGTTTTTCCGTACGGCGGCACCAGGTATTTCTGCTGGATAACCGCTGTCGCTTTTCCTACTTTCCCGACGGGGAAGATCCGTGGGAATACGTCTGGTTTGACTTTTACGGGGATCTCGCCCCCGCCTACGCCGGGCAATGCGGCTTTTCCGCCGATTCGCCCCTCGCCGACTGCGCCCTCCCGCAAAGGCTGACCGCCGAGCTGCACTCCCTCTTTTCGCGGCTTCGCGAACAGCGTTCCGTTCCCTATTTCGAGTTTTTAAGCGCCTTTTTCCTGCTGATGTCCTCCGTTTCCCGCGAGAAGGACGAGACCGTGTTTTTTTATCATGAAAATTATATAGAGGAAATCGAGCGGTTTATAGAGCTCCACTATCTTTCCAGGGATTTTTCGGTGGAGGGGCTGGCGCGGTCCATGCACATATCCCATTCCCATCTCTGCCGGATATTCAAAAAGAGCGAAGGGGTCTCCGTGGTCTCTTACATCGTCGGGCTGCGGCTGCGCCGGGCGGCGGAATTGCTGAAAAAAACCGGATATACCGCGCGGGAGATCGCCGATATGTCCGGTTTCGGGGAATACGAATATTTTCTCAAAGCTTTCAAGCGCCGCTTCGGCGTCACGACGGGCGAATACCGCGAAAAATGCAGGGCCGACGCCGCCGACGGGGGTCACTCGAACTGATTGGCGAGAATGTCTGCCGTGAGGCGGGCGAGATTGAGGCTGTTGTTGTCCATGCGCGCCCCCTCTTCCCTGGAAAGGAGCGCCACCGCGCCCAGGCAGTCCCCGCCCGAGACGATGGGGACGATGATCTGCGCCGTCACTCCCTCCTCCCTTCCCGAAGTGATGGGAAGAATGTCGCCGCCCTCGGATGCGTTGGCCATATAGCTGCTGCGCTCTTTGAGGATCCGGTCCATATCCTCGGAGAGATTCTTTTTGTCGAGGTCGCGCTTTCCGTCCCCGCAGGCATACAGGATCTCGTCCGTATCGCAGATGACCGCGAGTTGTCCGCTCAGGTCGTTGAGCGATTTTGCCGTCGCCTCGCTGAAACGCTCCAACGTGGCGATGGGCGAATATTTTTTGAGCATGAGCTCGTCGCGATCGGTAAAGATTTCCAGGGGGTCCCCCTCCTTGATCCGGAGCGTGCGGCGGATCTCCTTGGGGATGACCACTCTGCCGAGCTCGTCGATTCTTCTTACAATGCCGGTTGCTTTCATAAAAATTTCCTCCGTTTACACTTATTGTGTGTATGTATACGAAAGAATATACATCTCCCTTTGCCGCATTGCGAGGGGCAGGGTATAGGCGAGCGCAAAAGCGGCGCTTCGGGAACAGAAAACAGAACGCCGCGGCGGCGAAAGGGCGGAATTTTACGAAAAAAATTTTGAAAGGAGGGACAAAATAAGTTGACAAACGAATGCGGTTATTATATAATAGGTGCGTTCCGATGCGGTCGTGGCGGAACTGGCAGACGCGCAAGACTAAGGATCTTGTGGTTAACCCCATGCAGGTTCAATTCCTGTCGACCGCACCACCCGATAGCTTGAACTTCTTTGTCATAAAAAGAATGTTCGGGCTATTTTTGTTTTACTTTTCATCCGAGGTGACCATATGGCAGATCATATCGAAATCCGCGGCGCGCGGGTGCACAATCTGAAAAACATCGATGCGGACGTGCCTCTGAACAAAATCGTCGGCATCGCGGGCATGTCCGGCTCCGGCAAATCCTCGCTCGCCCTGGGGGTCCTGTATGCGGAAGGCTCGCGCCGATATCTCGAAGCCCTTTCCACCTACACACGGCGGCGCATGACGCAGGCGGCAAAAGCGCAGGTGGACGAAATCCTGTACGTCCCTGCCGCGCTCGCGCTCCATCAGCGGCCCGCCGTCCCCGGGATACGCAGCACTTTCGGCACGGGCACGGAACTTCTGAACAGCCTGCGCCTCATGTATTCGCGCCTCGCAAGCCACCGCTGCCCCAACGGGCACTATCTCCCGCCCACGCTCGCCGTCGCCGCCGAGCGGGAACTTATCTGTCCCGAATGCGGCGCAAAGGTCAATCCCCCTTCCGCCGAAGAACTCGCTTTCAACAGCCAGGGGGCCTGCCCCGCGTGCGAGGGTACGGGCATCGTGCGCACGGTGGACAGAAGCACGCTGGTGCCCGACGACAGCCTGACCATCGACGAGGGCGCCGTCGCGCCGTGGAATTCGCTGATGTGGTCTCTGATGACGGACGTATGCAGGGCCATGGGGGTGCGCACCGACGTCCCCTTCCGCGATCTGACGGACAAAGAAAAGGAAATCGTATTCGACGGCCCCGCCGAAAAGAAGCATATTTTATATAAAGCGAAAAACTCGGACGTCGCCAGCGAGCTGGATTTCACTTACTATAACGCCGTATACACGGTGGAAAACGCGCTCTCCAAAGTCAAGGACGAAAGCGGCATGAAGCGCGTGGAAAAATTTCTGAAACAGGAGCCCTGCCCGGCCTGTCGGGGCACCCGCTTCAACGAACGGGCGCGCGCCCCCCGCCTTCGCGGCATCTCCATAGACGAGGCGTGCCGCATGACCCTTTCCGACCTCTCAAAATGGGTGGACGGCGTGCCCGCAAGCCTGCCCGAAGAGATGCGCCCGATGGCGGAGAGCATCTGCGAATCCTTCCGCACCGTCGCCGCGCGGCTCATGGACCTGGGACTGGGATATCTCACGCTCAACCGCGCCGCCTCCTCCCTCTCCACGGGGGAACGGCAGCGCATGCAGCTGGCGCGGGCCGTGCGCAACCGCACGACGGGCGTACTGTACGTGCTGGACGAGCCCTCCATCGGGCTGCATCCCTCCAATATCGCGGGGCTTATCGACGTCATGCGCGACCTCGTCACCGACGGCAATTCCGTCGTATTGGTCGATCACGATACGCAGATTTTGCGCGTTTCCGACCACATCATCGAAATGGGACCCGGCGCGGGCGCAGACGGCGGCAAAATCATCGCCCGAGGGACGGTGGCGGAAATTTCCGAAAACAAAAATTCCGTCATCGGCCCGTATCTGAGCGGCGAGCGGCATGAAAAGCTCCGCCCGCAAACGCCCGCGGACGAAATGTTCGCAAAAGGGGCCATCCGCATGTCTACGTCCGCCATCCATACGGTAAAACCCCTGGAAGTCGAGATCCCGAAGGGCAGGCTCACCGTCGTGACGGGGGTGTCCGGCTCGGGCAAGACGACGCTCATCCTCGAAAGCCTGGTTCCCGCGCTCGAAGCCGAGATACGGGGCGGACAGCTGCCCGGGCACATCCGTGCAATCGAGGCGGAGGGAATCGGGCAGGTAAAGCTCATCGACGCCACGCCCATCGGCATCAACGTGCGCTCCACCGTTGCGACCTACGCAAACGTGCACGACGAGCTGCGGAAAATTTTTGCCCGCACGGCGGACGCAAAGGCGGGCGGATACAAGGCGGGCGACTTTTCGTACAACACGGGCAATCTCCGCTGCCCCGTCTGCGACGGCACGGGCACCGTCAGCCTCGATATACAGTTTCTGCCGGACGTGGACATTCCCTGCCCCGAGTGCCGCGGCACGCGCTATCGCAAAGATGCGGGTTCGATACGGTATAAAACGAAGGAAGAAGGGGAATATTCCCTGCCCGACGTCATGGCAATGAGCGTGCACACCGCGCTCAAAGCCTGCCGCGACATGAAACTTGTATGTCAGCGGCTGCAGGTGCTGGACGACCTCGGCCTGGGCTACCTCACCCTCGGAGAGGCGACGCCGAGCCTCTCCGGCGGCGAAGCGCAGCGGCTGAAACTCGCCAGCGAAATGGGCAGGGCGCAGGACGACTCCGTATTCGTCTTTGACGAGCCGACGATCGGCCTGCATCCGCTGGACGTAAAGACGCTTGTCGGCGTATTTCAGACGCTGATCGATCACGGCGCGACGGTCATCGTCATCGAACACGACCTCGACGTCATTCACTGCGCCGACCACGTCATCGACATGGGCCCGGGCGGCGGCGACGAGGGCGGAAAAATCGTCGCCGCGGGCACCCCCGCCGACATCAAAAACGCACCCGAGAGCAAAACGGGGTATTTCCTTTGACCAAACATCTTAAAAAACTTCCGGACGCCGCTTCCGATTTTTCCTTTTCGCCGCGTTTTTCAAAGTTACAGAGGTTTTCTCCCCTCTCCGCAAATCGGCGGCCTCGGGAAGAAAAATTTCCGCCGCGCGGCATATACTGTAAGTATGCCTGCCGCTTACACCCATTTTTCGCTTGCGGGGGAGGTCCTCCTCCGCCTGCCCGAACCGCCCGAAAGGGAAAACGCCCTGCAAATGTACTTCTTCGGCGCCCAGGGGGCGGATTTCTGTTTCTTTTATCGCGCCCTGCACACTTCCGAACTCAATTTCGGAAGATTTCTGCACAACCGCGGCTCGTACGACTTTTTCCGCACCCTCGCCGCGCTGGCGGGGCGGGACCGCGCACTGTTCCCCTATGCCCTGGGCTACGTCACCCATTACGCCGCCGACTGCGTCTTTCACCCCTACGTCTACTATCTTTCGGGAAAATCGCCCGTCCGTCACTCCCGCGCGGAAGGGGCGCTGGATTTTTATTTCCGCAAAAGGGACGCGGGAAGCGAAAAACTGCGCGCCTTCGGGAAATATTTCAATTGTCCCCTCGACGGAGAAGAACTTTCCTCCCTGTATCTTTTGTATGCGCTCGCCGCCGCCCGCGCGGACAGGGCGCCGCTGCTCTCCTCCTCTTTTCTGCGGAGCATCGGGCGCTTCCGTTCGTACACCCGCTTTTCCGCCCGCGTGTTCGCCAAGGAAAACGGCTCGGTGCTGAACGCATCGCATGCGGAATGGCACTACCCGAAGGACCCCGCGCGGGTTCTGACGGACGGCGCGGACGAACTGTTTGAACGGGCGCTTGCCGAAAGCCTCTCCCTCATCGACAACTTCCGGCAATGCATTTTGCGGGAAGAACCGCCCGACCGGGCCCTGTTCGGAAAAAACTTTCTCAGCGGCCTGTGACGCGCCGCCGGACAAAAAAGAAAAAAGGCATTCCGCCGGAAAATCCGGACTGCGGGAATGCCTTTTTTTATCGGAAATTATCGGGATCGCTCAGCCAAAAATACCTTTGATCCGCTCGAACAACGGCACCAGGTATTTGTCAAACACATCAAACAGACCCTTTGCCAGCGGGGACGCGTCCTCGAAGAGGTCGGCCGTGGGAAACACGCCGAAGTAATCGAAGATGTAGAGAATGGCGACGATGAGCGCACAGACGAGAACGCCGAGCACCAACAGCACGACGGTGGAAAGTATGCCGTCCACGACGCGCAGCGCTGCCGTACGGCGCACGGCCCGCTCGATGAGTTTGAGCAGAAGTCCGATAAGCGCCACGGCGATGCACAGCCCGACGCAGAGTATAATGCCGCAGCTCACCTTGCCGAGAACGGCGGCGACGTTTTCGGGCAGGGCCCTCGCAATAAGCCCGCCGATCGCATCGGAAAGCTGCCCGACGAAGGAGAGCCATTCCTTTTCGGCCGCAATGGCAGAGAAGGGAAGCCAGAACGCGACGATGATCGCCGCGATGTACCCCGCCGCCAGAAGCACCGAGCGGAAGCCGCCGATGATACCGCTATGGTAACCGCTGTACCCGATCGCGGCGATGACGGCGATGAGCAGGAAATCCAGCGTATATGTATGGATAGACGTCCAGAATTTTTCCACGAGCGCGCTGCTGTACAGCGATTGCAGGGCGCCGTCGCGCAAGGGAGTCAGGTCGAACACGACGAGCAGCAGACAAACGATGCCCGCGCACACGAGCACGGCATTGACGAGGGCGACCAGCGCACCGAAAATACGATTGACTATACCGATTCCCGAACCGCCCTCCTCTTCTTCGTCCTCATCGATATCCTCGTCCTCTATGTCCTCATCGTCTCCCGCGCGTACGCCGCGCAGCGCCGCCTTGCGGCGGGAACGGAAGATGAGAGAAAACAGCCCGTACACGACGAGAGACGCCAAAATGGCGACAAGCGCCCAGGACATGGACGCGATGAAATCGCGCACGCCCTCCTCCAGGCGGGAGACCGCCCCCAGCTTCAACAGCGGATTGCTGTCGTGCAGGCGGGAATCGAGCACCCAGAACAGCCCGCAGGCGAGCCCCCAGAACAGCGCGCCCCAGCCGATGCGGGTAAAACCGCGCACCGCGCCGACGATGACGGCGATGAGCGCCACGGCCGCGACCGCCGCAATCACGATTGCATTTCCCGACAGCCAGCCGGGCAGAGCAAGAAACGAATACATGCTTTGCATACTGTCAAACCTCCTCCGGCGGCGCGCCGCCGGACGAACTTAATTTTTCAAAAAAACACCGGATTTCCGGCCGCGCACCCTCAGCGCCCGGACGATTTGTTGAAGCTGTCCTTCAGGGAAACGATTTCCGAAAGGACCAGTCCGCCGCCTTCACCGCGGCACTTTTTGTAGTACCCCATCCGCATGAGCTGGAAAGGGGTTCCGTCCGCCGCCTCCGCGAGATACGGCTCCGCCTTGCCGGAAAAAATGCGTTCGCTGTCCCGGTTCATCCGTTCGCCGAAATCCTGTCCGGGATATTCCGCGTCGTTGAGCAGGCAGCCGTACTGCCGTATCTCCGCATCCACCCCCGTTTCCGCGTCCACCCACTGGACGGTGCCCTTGGCTTTGATGCCCGCCACCGCGGCCTCTTCCTCGGAAAAATACGTGCATTTCAGCTCCGAAATCTCCCCGGAGCCGAGCCTGACGACCTCGTCGCAGCGGACGATTCCGATATTTTTCAGGCGCACGTACCCGTCCGGGCGCAGCCGCTGATATTTGGGGGGCGGATCGTCCGAAAAATCCGCCCGATCGATGTACAGCGCCCTTCCGAAACGCACCTTTCGCGTGCCCAGCTCCGGCTTCAGGGGATGCACCGCCGCCTCCGTCTCTCCCCCCTCGCAGTTTTTGAGCGTGAGGAGCAGGGGAGAAGCCACCGCCATCGCTCGCTCGGCATTCTCGTTGAGATTGTCGCGGATGCACGATTCGAGATAGGAATACTGACACTCGGAATTTGCCTTGACGATGCCCGCCCTCGTGCAGAAATCGAGCAGCGCCTCGGGGGGCACGCCGCGGTTTCTCAGGCCCGCGATCGTCGGCATGCGCGGGTCGTCCCAGCCGTGCACGAAGCCCTCCTCCACCAGCTTTTTGAGGTATCGCTTGGACATCACCGTATTCGTGACGCACAGCCGCGCAAACTCGATTTGCCGGGGCTTGGGGTCAAAGCCGAGATGGATGCCCACCCAGTCGTACAGGGGGCGATGGTCCTCAAATTCCAGCGTGCACAGCGAATGGGTCACTCCCTGCATATAATCGCAGATGGGGTGGGCGTAATCGTACATCGGATAGATGCACCACTTGTCACCCGTCCGATGGTGGGTGCAGCGCAGAATGCGGTAAATGACCGGGTCTCGCAAATTCATGTTGGGAGAGGCCATGTCGATTTTGGCGCGCAGGCACTTCTCTCCGTCCGCGTATTTTCCCGCCCGCATGTTGCGGAACAATTCGAGGTTCTCCTCGGGCGTGCGGTTGCGACAGGGGCTCTCCTTCCCCGGCTCGGTCAGCGTGCCGCGCGTGGCGCTGATTTCCTCGGGCGACAGGTCGCACACGAACGCCTTGCCGTCCGAAATCAGCTTTTCCGCATAGTCGTAAATGACGTCGAAATAGTCGGAGGCGTACACCTCTTTCGCCCAATGATATCCCATCCACTCGATGTCGCGGCGGATGGCGTCCACAAACTCCGTCTTTTCCTTGGACGGATTGGTGTCGTCGAAAAAGAGATTGCATTTTCCGCCGTATTTTTCCGCCGTGCCGAAATTGACCAGCATGCTTTTGACGTGTCCGATGTGCAGATACCCGTTGGGCTCGGGCGGGAAGCGCGTCTGCACCGCCTGTATCCGACCCGCCTCGATGTCCTCGTTTATAATCTGTTCGATGAAATTGGTCGCTTCAATCGTTTTCATTGCCTTCTCCGTCCGTAAATTTCCCGCATTTTCCTCCCCGTCTGTCCCTTTCGCATCGGGCAATTTTTACGCTCGCCGCACCCCTGTCCCTTTCCTTTTCAGGACAGGCCGACGATTTTGCCGTCGGGGAGAAGGTCTATCTTCTCCGCCGCGGGATGGGCGCCCAGCCCCGGCATCAGCATGATTTTCCCCGCGATGGCCACGATGAAGCCCGCGCCGCCTTTCAACGCGACGTCCCGCACGAAAATGCGGAAGCCGGTGGGCCGCCCGAGCAAATCGGCGTTGTCGGAAAGAGAATACTGCGTCTTGGCGACGATGACGGGCAAATCCCCGCAGCCGTTTTTCTCTATTTCCGCAATCGCCGCCCGCGCTTCCTCCGAAAAATCCGCCCCGTCCGCGCCGTAAATTTTCGTGGCGACGTCGGAGATCTTCTTTTCCACGGAATCGGACAGCTCGTAGGCAAAATGCAGCTTCGAGGGGATTTCGCAGGCCTCGGCGACCGCCGCCGCCAGCTCCTTCCCTCCTTCCCCGCCCTTGAGGAACACGTCGGTGAACACCGCTTTCGCCCCCGCCCTTTCCACGGCAGAAAGGACGAAATCGATCTCCGCGGGCGCATCGCTTTGGAATCGGTTCATCGCCACGACGACGGGTTTTTTGTACACGCCGCGGATATTTTCGATGTGTTTCAGAAGGTTGGGCATTCCCCGTTCCAGGGCCTCGAGATTCTCCTCCGAAAGGGTCTCTTTCGCGGCGCCGCCGTGCAGTTTGAGCGCCTTGACCGTCGCCACGATGACGACGCAGTCCGGCTCGATGCCCGCGACGCGGCATTTGGTGTCGAGGAACTTTTCCGCGCCGAGATCGGCGCCGAACCCCGCTTCCGTCACGGCGTAATCGGCGAGGCTCATGGCGGCATAGGTCGCCTGCACGCTGTTGCAGCCGTGCGCGATGTTGGCAAACGGCCCGCCGTGGATGATTGCGGGCGTTCCCTCGAGCGTCTGCACGAGATTGGGCTTCATCGCGTCTTTCAGAAGCACCGCCATCGACCCCACCGCGCCGGGGATATCCTTGGCGCGGACGTATCCTCCCTCCGCGTTCTTCCCCACGACGATGTTGCCCAGCCGCCGCTTGAGGTCGGCAAGGTCGGTCGCGAGGCACAGAATCGCCATCACCTCGCTCGCCGCCGTGATGTCGAAATGGTCCTCCCGCGCGACGCCGCGGCCGCCTCCCCCGATCGAAATGTTGATGAGTTCCCGATCGTTCATGTCCATACAGCGGTGGAAACGGATGCTGTCCGTATCGATGCGCAGGGCGTTTCCGCGGAAAATATGGTTGTCCATGAGCGCGCAAAGCAGGTTATTGGCCGAAGTAATGGCGTGCAGATCCCCCGTGAAATGCAGATTGATGTCCGCCATGGGCACCACCTGGGCATAGCCGCCGCCGGCCGCGCCCCCCTTGATGCCGAATACGGGGCCCAGAGAGGGCTCGCGCAAGGCGAGGCAGACCTTTTTGCCCAGCCGCCGCAGCCCGTCCGCCAGCCCGATGGACACGGTGGTTTTTCCCTCCCCCGACGCCGTGGGGTTGATCGCCGTCACGAGAATGAGCTTCCCCTTTCTCTCCAGGCCCGCGGGCAGAGAAATTTTCGCCTTGTATTTCCCGTACAGTTCCAGCTCGTCCTCCGTCAGGGAGAGCTCCTTTGCCACCTCGCGTATATCTTTGAGCGTTGCGCTTTCCGCAATTTCGATGTCCGACAGCATGCCGATGTCCGCGCCTCCAAAATCCGTTTGATTTATCTTCTTTTACATTATAACACATTTTTTCGGAAATGGGAATAATTCTTCCGCAACTTTATGCTGTTTTTTTATTTTTTTCGCGCACTTTTCGGCGCTTTTCGGAAAAAACTGCCGAATCCCCCGGATTTTTCCTCCTCGTCGTCCCCTCCGCCCTTCCGCCCGTTTGTCCGCTCCCCGGCCACCCCTCCCGCGCAAAAAACCGTTCGCCTCGGCCCTGCCACGCTCCTTTGATATGAAGGCGGACCGAAATAGCCCGTTCCCCGCGGAAAAGCGCGGAAAAGCGCGGGAACGGACGCCAAAAACGTTGACTTGCCCGCGCAAAAATTGTATAATAAGATAATGACGACGGGCGCGCAAAAAGCGGACGCCGAAAACGGAAAGAGGAGAAAAGGCTATGGCAGAAAAGAGAGCGGTGACGATGGAAAAACTCGTCTCCCTTTGCAAGACGCGGGGATTCATCTTCCCCGGCAGCGAAATTTACGGCGGTCTCGCCAACACGTGGGACTACGGCCCCCTCGGCGTGGAACTGAAAAACAACGTCAAAAAGGCCTGGTGGAAAAAGTTTATCCAGGAAAGCAAATACAATACGGGCGTGGACTGCGCCATTCTCATGAACACCCGCACCTGGAAGGCCTCGGGGCATCTGGGCGGCTTCTCCGATCCCCTGATGGACTGCAAGAGCTGCAAGGCCCGCCACCGCGCGGACGATCTCGTCGAAAAATACGCCGAAAAGCACAAGCTGGACGTGAAGGTGGAGGGCATGGACAACGACGCGCTGGAAGCGTTTATCAAGGAGCACAAGGTCCCCTGCCCCGTCTGCGGCAAGTCCGATTTCACGCCCATCCGTAAATTCAACCTGATGTTCAAGACCTTCCAGGGCGTGACGGAGGACACGGCGAACACGGTATATCTCCGCCCGGAAACGGCGCAGGGCATCTTCGTGAACTTCCAGAACGTCCAGCGTTCCTCCCGCCTGCGCGTGCCCTTCGGCATCGGCCAGATAGGCAAATCCTTCCGCAACGAAATCACGCCCGGAAACTTCACCTTCCGCACCCGCGAATTCGAGCAGATGGAGCTGGAATTTTTCTGCAAGCCGGGCACCGACCTCGAATGGTTCGCCTATTGGAAGGACTTCTGCCGCGATTGGCTTCTGTCGCTGGGCATGAAGGCGGAAAACATAAAGCTTCGCGACCATTCGCCCGAGGAACTCGTATTCTATTCCAAAGCGACCACCGATTTTGAATACAATTTCGCCTTCGGCTGGGGCGAGCTGTGGGGCATCGCGGACCGGACGGATTACGACCTGACCCGGCACGCCGAGGAGAGCGGCAAACCCATCAACTATACCGACCCCGCCACGGGCGAAACGTACGTCCCCTACGTCATCGAGCCTTCGCTGGGCGCCGACCGCGTGGTTCTGGCATTCCTCACGGACGCCTACGACGAAGAGATCGTCGATGCGGAGAAAAACGACGTGCGCGTCGTCCTGCACCTGCATCCCGCCCTGGCGCCTTACAAATGCGCCGTTCTGCCCTTGCAGAAAAATCTCGCGGAAAAGGCGGACGAAATTTACGCGCAACTCCGCAAGAAATTTTCCGCCACCTACGACGTGACGGGCTCCATCGGCAAACGCTACCGCCGCCAGGACGAAATCGGCACCCCCTACTGCCTCACCGTCGATTTCCAGACCCTGGAGGACGGCACGGTGACTATCCGCGACCGCGACACGATGGAACAGATCCGTCTGTCCGTCGAGGAAGCCGTCAGGTACATCGAGGAAAAAATCGACTTCTGATTCCCTCCCCGAATGCGGACGCAAAAACAATCGCCGGAAAATCCAACGCCCATAAAAGCCGAGCTTCCTAACCGCTCGGCTTTTTCTCTTATGGGCATTTACACGCAGACAATCATTTGATAAACGGATATATCCTCGCAAAGAATGCGCCTTTGAGAACGCCCTTCTTAAAGAGCAGCGCCAAAACGCCATAGGCGATAAGCAGCGCACCCAACGTGCAGCCGATGACGATTGCCGCAATTTCTCCGCCCGAAAGGACGGGATCCACCGCGAGCGTCAATTCTGCGCTTACGGCATTATAATTCGCCGTGTCCGCGGGCGTGTAAATCGCCGTAAAGGTATTTTCGCCCGTCTCACCGACGGAAAGCGCCGCATCCTCCCACGCCCAGCCCTCCGGCAGGGCGATGTCCGCAAGCGTCTGCCCCGCAACCGCCGTCAGGTTTTCGGGAACTTCATAAACGGGCGTCGCTTTCTCTATGGTCAACGTCGCCGTCATGGGCCCGATATCGTCGTAATTTGCCCGATCTCCCACAAATGCAGCGGTGACTTCTATTTCGCCCGCGTCCGTCAGTGTATTTGCCGAATAGGTCACCGTCACGCCCTCCGGCAATTCGCCCGAAATGACGAGCGTCCTTTCCGTTCCGTCATAGGTATAGGTCGCGTCGTCGAACGAGACCGTGCTCATGTCGTAGACCGCCCGGGCAATTTCAACGGTAAACGCCGCCGTGCCCTGCGGGTAACGGGTTTTATTGGCGCCGTCGATATAAACGGCGAAAGCCGCCGTCACGGTATAAGTGCCCGCAGCGGAGGGCAGCCCCCGGCGGACAATTCCGTCCGCCGTATAGGAATAACTTATATCGACATCGCCTGCGGTTCCCGAAACGACGGGAGTATATGCCGTGCCGTAAATCGTTTCCGCATCGGCAACGGCGTAGCCCGAAACGTCGCCCGATCCGTATACGGCATAGGGATACCCCCCGTCATAATCGTC
The DNA here is from genome assembly GCA_944375795.1 of uncultured Clostridia bacterium. Lineage (GTDB taxonomy): Bacteria > Bacillota > Clostridia > Christensenellales > Borkfalkiaceae > Scatosoma. The sequence goes on from CALWAU010000052.1 coordinate 19,556, forward strand.
ATCGCCGTAATGATTGTCGTCCGAAAGGGCGACAATCGTGTACTTCGCGCCGTCGACGGCCCCCGCGGCGGCATAGGCCGCGGGATCATCGGCAAAGTATCCGCCGGAAATAAAAACGGACGTCATTTCGCCTTCGATCGGATTGGCGCCCAAATATCCGCCTTCCATACAGAATCCGACGCCGTCGCCCACATATATGCCGCCGCCGTACGAATCGTCCGCCCGGTTGTTTACGATCGTACCTCCTCTCATACGCAAGGTGACGGCGCCGCCCTCATATACGTTGGCGTCCAAAAATACGCCGCCGCCGACGGTCGAAGCATTATCCTCTATCCTTCCGCCGTCCAGATTGAAAGTGCCGTTCCGCACGCACACGCCGCCGCCATGGGTGGCTTCGTTGCGGGAAACGCTGCCGCCTTCCATCGTGAAAGCGCCGTCCCACACGCACACGCCGCCGCCGGGGACATAATAGCCGCTTATTATGTTGTCTGTTATGGCGCCGCCTTTCATCAGGAAAGTGCTGCCTTCGGCCACATACACGCCGGCGCCGCGCCTGGTGGCACGGTTGCCCGCAATTTCGGCGGAGCCGCTCATTTCAAATGCGGAGATACCGTCGCCGCCCAAGCCAACATATACCCCGCCGCCGTGGCCGGTGGTACCATCGCTCTCCGACGCATCGTTATCCGCGACGGAACCGCCGCTCATCGTAAACCTGCCGCCGACGACGTATACGCCGCCGCCGGAAAACGCGGTATTGCCCGCAATCGAGCCGCCCGACATGGCAAAAGTACCGCCGTCCACATACACACCGCCGCCGAATTGCGCGCCGCCGCCCGTTATAACGCCGCCGTTATAGTCGGCGCCGTTTATTTCGTTGACGACCCCCTCGCCGCCCTCGCGGCAATCGCACAGCGTAAAGTCCGCGCCGCTTCCGACCGTAACGACAGAGCCTGTTCCCATGCCCGTCAAAACGTGGCCGTTCAGACACAGCGTTACCCCGCCCGAAACATTCAAATCGGCCGACAAAGTTACATCGCAGACGAGATAGTAATTTCCCTCCGCAAGAGTGCCGCCCGCAGTGTCCAGAACGGTTTCAAAATTTGTTATGACTCCGTCCTGCGCGTGCGTATGCGCGGACGACGCTTCGATCACGGCATAGGGATACGCGCTGCCTTCGGGCGCACACCGGATGACCTGACAGCCGTCTGCAACCGCGTTTGCGGGGATATAACCCGTATCTTCGGGGTCTGCGGCGAAATACCCGCCGGTAACGGACACCTCCCCGCCGACGATAGAATCGGCACCCAAATATCCGCCGTTTATGGTGAATATGCTGTGAGAAAGGACCACGCTGCCGTTCGGCGCGGTATTGTCCGCGATCGTGCCGCCGTTCATGGTAAACGTATCACCTACCATATATACGCCGCCGGCCTCCGCCGCCGCGGTATTGCCCGCAATCGAGCCGCCGTTCATGGTGAATGCGCAGTCCCACACGCACGCGCCGCCGCCCGTATTGAAAATATCGCCTGTCGCAGTGTTGCCGGCGATCATGCCGCCGTTCATGATGAATGCGTCCCCGCAAATATACACGCCGCCGCCGAGATCTGCGCTGTTGCCGGCGACCGCTCCCCCGTTCATGGTGAATACGCTATCATAGCCGGCGCGGATACCGCCTCCCGCCGTCGTATCGGCTCTCCTGCCCGTACCGCCCGTGATCACGCCGCTGTTATAGGTGTCGCCGTTTATTTCGTTGGCGACGCCCGCGGCGTCTTCGCGGCAGTCGCACAGCGTGAAGTCTGCGCCCGTCCCGACATCAATAACGGTGCTGCTTCCCGTGCCCGTCAGAACAAAGCCGTTGAGGCAAAGCGTCACCGTGCCCGAAACGGTAAGGTCTGCCGTCAGTTTTACATCGTCGGCAAGATAATAATTGCCGCCCGTAAGTTCGCCGCCCTCCGCGGAAAGCGCCGTCCAGTCCCCGCCGTGTCCGGTATGGTCTGCGCCGCTCTCCGCCGCATGTGCCGTCCGGGCTGCGGCGGGAACCGGAAACAGGAACGCCGTTGCCGCACAGAGCAAAAAAAGCGCCGTCGTCAGCCACAGGGCAATTTTGCGAGTGGTCGTTCGGTTTGCCATAAGGTGTCCTCCAGAAAAATATTCCGCACCGCCGTCTGTACGACAGTCTTATCCGATAATTCCGCGCGGCTGTCTGAGGCGCTATTTCGCCGTATACTTTTCCGCGATCATCGGCAGCATTTCCTCAATGAGCGCAATCTGCGGCTTCAGATATTCCTCGTCCTCGAACAGGGCATAATGCACGCACGCCCGCACGAACACATAGATGAGCGGCCGAATAATCTGCCAGGGTATGCCGAGCTTGCCCTCCAGCATTTTTGCGTATTCGGTATAACGCCGCGTAACGTCGCCGAAGAACTCCGTTCCGTATTTGCGGTACTTGGGCGACGTATAAACCTGATACATGAAGCGATATTTCGCGCCGTGCTTTTCCGCCGTCCAATACGGGATTTCTTTCAGAAAACGCCTGATATCGGCAATGTTCTCGGGCGCATTGGCCATAAACTCGTCCTCCACTTTCGCCATGCAGTGCGCCGTGGATTTAATGATGATTTCATCTTTCGTGGAAAAGTAGTGGAAAATGTTGCCCGAGCTCATTCCGCACGCCTCTGCGAGCATTTTGGTGGAGGTGCCCTCCAACCCGTTTCGGCAAAAGCAATCGAAACACAATTCCAGCAGTCTTTCCCTTTCACTCAAATTTTTCGTTCTCATTTTTTATATATAAAGCAAGCGGTCAATTTATAATTTCATTATAACAGTAAAACGGCGATATGTCAATCCCTTTTCCACAAATTTTTCCGACAAAATTTGCCCGCAGCGTTCGGTCTTGTCCGTCCCGGGGCGTTCACCCCGGACGGCAAGAACCTTTTTCCCTGCCGCATCGGCGGCAAAATACACGCTTCCGGATGCCTCCTTTATTTTGCATATTTTATACATTTTTCCTTTATATGCCGGATATCTGTATAATATTTTCATTAAATGTCAATTTCGACAAAGAAAAAAAGTTTTTGAAAAAGTTCGGAAAAACCGTTTACTTTTTTGTCGGAATATAGTAGAATATACTTGTAAATCAAATGAGGGCACCCCTCCAAGCGATTTACGCATAAAGTTGCTCATCATTTTCCCCCTTATCATATAGGTAGCGCCCTCGGGACCGTCAGGTTCCGGGGGCGTTATCTGTCCTCTTGTTCGGGAAAATAAAACACGCCGGCGGCGCCTTTTGACGAGGTGCCGCCGGGCCGTTTCGCCGGAAATTTCCGCGTTTATAAACTGCCTGCAATCATATCGAGCAAAGCTCCACCCATCCCCAGAGCAAAGACGATGAGGAGTATGAAGCCGACCAGAATCAATATGCAAAAATAGGAGCGCGCAAAACTTCTGCGCACGATCTTGCTCCCGTCCAGCGCGCAGATAAACAGAAAAATCCAGCCGATCAGCGGAATGGCAAACAAAATGCTGTATCCGAAGTATCCCCAAGCCCCCATGGGGCGATATTTGGGCGGCAGCCGGTCGATTTCGTCCTTTTCCCGTTGCGTCATAATTACTTTCCCTCCGCGTTTTCAGTGTGCGAAAACGAACCCTTCCGCCAAATGAACGATTTCATTTCCGCCTTATAGTTTCATTATACACAATTTCGGCCGTATTGTCAACATATTTTGACAATAAAGTTAAAATTTGTAAACATTTCGCGCTTTGCCCGCCGTTCCTTGCGCGGCATTGTACATTGTATATGTTTGTTCACAAAATGTACGTTTCGGTAAAGAAAAAAAATTTTTGAAAAAGTACCGAAAAAGAATTTACTTTTCTGTCGGAATGTAGTAGAATATGACCGTAAATCAAAGGAGGACACCTCCCCAGAACGATTTACGCATAAAGTTGCTCATCATTTTCCCCCTTATCATATAGGTAGCGCCCTCGGAGCCGTCAGGCTTCGGGGGCGTTATCCGTTAGCCCCCTGGCTTATCCCTTCCGGCACTTTGTGCCACCTCCCCTTTGACAAAAAGGGGAGGCTTAAAAAGGCTCCTTTGTGCAAAGAGCCAATCGGAGCGCCACTGTTTCAAGGCTCCTTTGTGCAAAGGGAGCTGTCATGCGCAGCATGACTGAGGGATTGTCTGGCCCTTATACGCGTTTCGCTCTGTCGAGCGAAACCGTTACCGTCAAAACGCGGAGAAGGCGTGCAGATTGTGTCCGAACCCGGAAGCTTCGGCGAAGGGAGCGTACACAATGGTACGTGACCGAGACGAACGCCGGCGAGGGCGCAAGATGTGCCCTTATTCCGCGTTTCGCCCGACTTAAACGAATACCCCCCTCCCCGCATTGACCGCTTGCGCAGTAAAGCGCAAACCGTCGGTTTGCTTTTGTGGGGCCTTTTGCGGGCTCCGCCCTGCACCCGCAAGGGACATTGTCCCTTGACCCCTTTTCCAAGGCTCCTTTGTGCAAAGGAAGCTGTCTGCCATGGGCAGACTGAGGGATTGTCCTGCCCGTACGGCGTTTGGGGCTGCCGAATGCCCCCCGACGCGCAAAAGAAGAAAAGCGCGGCCCGGACGATTTGCGGCGACATGAAACCACAGCCCGTCGAGCGTTATATAAAAAAGGACCTCTCCTGCGGGAGAGGCCCTTTTTCGACGCCGAAAGCTCCGATTAAAGCTCGGCGAAATATTTGATGGTTCTGACCATCTGGCTGGTGTAGGAGTTTTCGTTGTCGTACCACGCCACGACCTTCACGAGGGTGGTGCCGTCGCCCATGGGCATGCACTTGGTCTGCGTCGCGTCGAACAGCGAGCCATAGGTGATACCGATGACGTCGGAGGAAACGATCTCTTCCTCGGTGTAGCCGAAGGAAGCGGAAGCCGCCGCCTTCATCGCCGCGTTTACCGTCGCCGCGTCCACTTCGCCCTCGCAGATGGCGACGAGCTGGGTCAGGGAGCCGGTGGGAACGGGAACGCGCTGCGCGCAGCCGTCCAGAACGCCGTTGAGTTCGGGGATAACGAGGCCGATCGCCTTCGCCGCGCCCGTGGAGTTGGGAACGATATTCACCGCAGCGGCGCGCGCACGGCGCAGGTCGCCCTTCCGATGAGGTCCGTCAAGCACCATCTGGTCGCCCGTATACGCGTGGATCGTGGTCATATAGCCCTTCTTGATCTTCGCGAGCTTGTTGAGGGTGTTCGCCATGGGGGCGAGGCAGTTGGTCGTACAGGAAGCCGCGGAAATGATGGTGTCGTTCTTGGTCAAAGTCTTTTCGTTGACGCTGTACACGATGGTAGGCAGATCGTTGCCCGCGGGGGCGGAAATGACGACCTTCTTGGCGCCCGCCTTGATGTGCGCTTCCGATTTCGCCTTGGAGGTATAGAAACCGGTGCATTCGAGGACGACGTCCACTTTCAGCTCGCCCCAAGGGCAGTTGGCGGCGTCTTTCTCGGCATAGATCTTAATCGTCTTGCCGTTGACCGTGATGGTGCCCGCTTCGTCGTCCGCGGAAACGGTATCCGCAAGCGCGTATCTGCCCTGCGCGGAATCGTACTTGAGAAGGTGCGCCAGCATCTTGGGGCTGGTGAGGTCGTTGATGGCGACGATCTCGTAGCCTTCCGCCTGGAACATCTGTCTGAAAGCGAGACGGCCGATACGGCCGAAACCGTTGATCGCAACTCTTACATTTGCCATGATAAAAATCCTCCGATATATGGTTTTCTGATATTTTTGAAACGATTTTTTCGCCGGACGGAAGCGGAGCTTTCCGCCCCTTTTCGTCCGGTACTATTCTACCACACTTTTTTCCGTACGTCAACGGTTTCGCGGGCATGTCCGAAAAATAATTTCCGCCGCTTTCGGACGGTTTTCCGCCTCTCCGTTCTGCCGCAGGAGCGCAAAAAACGCCCCCTTCGTTCCCCCTGTCCGACATTATATATACCCGTCCGAACAAAGTTTCAAACGCCGAAAGAAAACTTCCGG
>CALWAU010000053.1 GCA_944375795.1 uncultured Clostridia bacterium
TCCGGCTCGATGACGTCGAGCAGGTCGCGCATGCGGACGGGGTCCACGTTGTCCTCGACGTAAAACTTGGGACCTTTCCTCTTGGATTTGGGCAGGTCGTTGTAGTGCAGGTGGCAGAGGGCGTTGAACGCCATGATGGGGCCCAGCGCGCTTCCGCCGATGCCGAGCACGACGAAATACTGGAACTTCCGGCGCACCGCGCGCGCGGTGACGAGGATATCCGAAACGATTTCCTTCTGGTTGTAGGGGAGCTCCGTCCAGCCCATATACAGGTCGTCCCTGCCCCGGTTTTCCTTGACGTAGCGGAAGGCCTCCGCCGCGGCGGCGTTGTGGGAAGCGAGCTGCCCGTTCGTGAAGCCCTTTTTGCCGAGAAATTTCTCGGTCATATTGTTGTAATCGAGGGTGACGCGCATGGAATCGCGCCAATTCTTTGTTTTGTAGCCCATGGTTTCCTCCGAAAAAATTTTTTCCGAACACTTCTATTTTAGCCCAAAGGCCCGCCGATGTCAAGGAGTTGAAAGGCATATTTTTCATTTGTCAAATAACAGCTTTTTGACGGGCTTCGGGGAGAGAATGTGACAAAAAAAGTAAAAAACGAAAGTGACCGCCGCCATGGCGAGCGCGGTGAGCGAGAGGGATCCGAAGGCGCCCAGACAGCGTTTGAGCGCGGCGGAAAGAAAGGCCCCGAGCAGGGACACGGGCAGCATGAGGGCGAATACTTTGAGGCATTTGCGCAGAAATTCGCCGGAGAGCGGGCATTTGCGGACGAGAAAGACCAGGTTGAGCACCGACGACACGACGTAGCTTGCGGAGAGCCCGACGGGATAGGCGTATACGCCGATATAACGGGGCAGAAAGAGGACGGAGGCCAGCATCAGCGCCGCGCCGATGAAGTAATAGACGAGAGTCTGCCTTTCAAAGTTGAGCGAATTGAGGATCCCCGTCGAAATCATGGTCAGGCTCATGGGGAGGAGCATGAAGCAGCAGTTGCGGATCATTTCCCCCGCGTCCGCGTCCGAGTACAGCACCCGCCCGACGTCCTCGCCGAGGACGAGAAAGAAGGGAATGAGCGCGCAGGCGATGATGACGGTGACGGACAGTCCCTTTTCGATGTTCGCCGCCAGCTGCTTGTATCGTTTGCGATAAAAATCTTCGGACAGTTCGGGTACCAGCACGAGGGAGATGGAGCCGATGACGGTGGAGGGAATGGAGAGGACGGGAATGGCCATTCCGGAGACGACGCCGAACATTTGCAGCGCCTCCGAGCGCGTCGCGCCCGCGCGGATGAGCATGGCGGGCAGGAGCACGGCCACGGCGGAGCCGACGAGGGAGCCGCCCGCGCGCACCGCCGTGATGGGCATGGCGGAGGCAAAGAGGGGGCGAAGCTGTTTTTTGGGAGAAGAAAGCCGCCCGCCGTGCGCGAAGAAACAGACGACGGAGGCGGAGAAGGAGACGAAATAGGAGATGATGACGGCCACGGAGGCGAGCCGCGCCCCCTCGAACACGTCGGAGACGTTTCTGAGGAGCAGCACGCCCGCGATGACCATGACGATCTCCTCGACGAGTTCCAGCACGGAGGGGGTGAGAAATCGCTTGTTGCCCCAGAAGCTGCCGCGGATGACGGCGTAGACGGAGGAGAATACCAGCCCCGCGAGCAAAACGGAAAACAGGCTTAAACAGCGTTCGTCGGAAAAGAGAAAGGCAAATTTATCCCCCGCGACGAGAAAGAGAAAGCAGACGGGCAGAGTGAGCAGCAGGGAAGCGACGAGCCCCGCCGTGACGGCGGCGCGTTCCCCCTGTTCGTCGCGGGAGGCCTTACTTTTGGAGATGAGCCGGGAAACGGTGATGGGAATGCCGCCCGTCCCCACCGTGATGAATACGGAAAAGACGGACAGCGCCACCTGATACAGACCCAGCCCCTCCGAGCCTATCAGGCGGGAAAGGACGATCCGATATAAAAATCCCAGCGCGCGTTCGGCGACGGACAGCCCCGTGACGACGGCGGCGGTGCGGTAGATATTTTTTTTCATGCTCTATTGTACGAGCCGTCGCGGGATTTTATGCGGAAAGGGCGGGGGTCAGCGCCTGTCCCCGCGCACGAAGGGCGGGAGGATTTTTTCGGAGATCAATTCGCCGTAGAGCTCCGGACGGCGGTAGGCGTTGCCCTGGCATTCGCTCTCGCGGTAGCGGCGGAGTTCGCCGAGGGGGATGACGGCGGGATAAATTCCCTCCTCCTCGCCCGCTTCCGCGACGAGGGTGTCCCGCGGGCAATCCCCGCGATAGGCGATCCCGTCGAAGGCGGAGGAATGGCCGTTGCAGTCGGGCGTGCCCGCGGCATAGTTTGCCGTGGCGATCGCCGTCATGTTTTCATATGCCCGCGCGCGGAGCTGGGACAGGCGGTTGATCTCCATCGGACAGGCGTTGGGCACGAGGATGAGCTCCGCCCCTTTCAGCATGAGGATGCGCGCGCTTTCGGGAAATTCCCGGTCGTAGCAGATCATCGCGCCCACTTTGACGGGGCCTTTCGCCGTGTTCAGTTCCGCTGTGGAAAACGCTTCTCCGCGCGTCAGGTTTCTCTCGACGTCGAAATCGCAGGTGTGCACCTTGGCGTAGTGCAGCACCGGTCTGCCCGTGCGGTCGAACAGCCGGACGGAGTTGCGCGGCAGCGGGGAAAACCGTTCGAGAAAGGTCACGGCGATCGCCATGTCCAGCTCTTTGGCGAGCGCGGAAAACGCGCCCGTAAATTCTCCGTCGGCGGGCACGGCGGCCCTGCGGTTTTGTTCGCGGTCCCACGTCAGCGCATAGCCGTTGCTCCACATTTCGGGAAAGAGAGCGATGTCGGCCCCCGAGGCCTTCGCCCTTTTACAGGCCTCCAATCCCTTTTTCAGGTTTTCTTCCTGCTTAGTACAGGGGCGAAGCTGTAAAAGCGCCACGGTGATTTTGACGTCTTGCGGGTTCATATCCGACCTCCCGCCGTCTCTTTTGCCCGGTTTTCCGGGCGGGGAAGACGGCGTTTTTGTTTTTATTATAGCATCGCGGGTCGAAAAAGTCAACGGCGGGAGCGGAACGGAGCCGCGCAAAGGGCGCATTTTTTCCGGCGGGGATAAATTGCCGCCCTCGCGCATATAATGGAATGATGCTGAAAACCGTGGTTCCCGAATTTTACAAAGTCAAGCGCGGGCAGAGCGTGAAGGACGTCGCGGCGGCGTTCTGCCTGCCCGAGAGCGCCATCGTCGCCTGCAACGATCTCCGCCGGGAGGTGCACGAGGGGCAGATTTTGCGCATTCCCCGCCTGAGGGGAAATCTCTATACCGTCCGTGCGGGGGATAGCAAGCGGCTCCTGTCCGGCTCCGAGGAAAATTACGAGCGCAAAAACATGACTTCCCTTCTCTATCCGGGGATGAGGGTGCTCCTCTGAAATTCCGGAAGGGGGAAGGCGGGAGCGCACAAAAACGCATTTCCCCGCGTAAGATATAATAAGTAATTGATTACGGAGGAGCCTGAAAGGGGGCGCCGCGCTTTCGGGGCGCGCTTCCGATTCAGGATGATTTCGTTACAGGAGGTAAAAAATGTCGTTTTATTCCAATTTCCAATCGGATAAATGCCCCGGTACGATAACGGGCAATCCGCTGAACGGCCTGACGGAAAAAGTATGCATTCAGGCGGAAAAGATATTCGATGCCTGCATCAAGCAGACGCAGCTTGAAAATTATACGCTCGCACTCACCGATTTCGTCCCCGAAAATCCTACATATCCGCTCACGTTCATCAGCGCGCGTTCCCTCTCTTCCGAGGCGACCGTGTCCAATATCAATATCGATCGGCAGTCCGACAAGCAGTGCGCGCGCGTCCAGGCGACCGTCACCATTCCCGTCGAGGTCCTGTATACCGACGCCAACGGCGTCGAGGGCAAGGCCGCTTCTTCGGTGACGATGAACGAGGACGTCCTGCTCTTCGTGCCGTCTCCGTCCATCATGCCCTTCACGGTCAAGGGCGTGGTCAGCGCGGTGGCGCCCGAAGGCACCTTCAACGCGACGGACAATTCCTTTACCGTCAGCATGTGCACGACGGTCATTCTCAAAATCGCCATGCAGGTGGAGCTTCTCGTGCCCTCCTACGGCTATTGCGCGATCCCGCCCGCGCAGGAGTATTCGCAGGAAGTCTGCACGGGCTTCTTCGAGCTTCCGCTCTATCCCCAGGCCCGCGCCTGCGCCTGCAAGGGAGACAGGTTCTGAGCATTTTCCAAAACTTTTTCGGACGCCCCCGGCGACGCCGGGGGCGCCGTTTGCGCTTTTCTCCCGAAATCGGAAGCCGCCCCGAAAAATTAGGCAAAAAAAATCGGGCGGCGGCGCGGCGAACTTTTGTTGCCTTTTGAAGAAAAATTTGCTATAATATCCGCATGAAGATTTATGCGATCAGCGATTTGCACCTCTCTTCCGACGATTCCAAACCCATGAACGTGTTCGGCGGAAATTGGGAGGGGCATTTTGAGAAAATAAAGGCCGATTGGCGGAAGAAGGTGACGGAGGAGGACGCGGTGCTCATCGCGGGCGACATCAGCTGGGCGATGAAGCTGTCCGGCGCGCTCGGGGACCTGAAGGAACTGGTTCCGCTGCCCGGGAAAAAAATTTTTATCCGCGGCAATCACGACTATTGGTGGAACGGCATCACGAAGCTCCGCGACAGCGCTCCGGACCCTTCCTTTGTCTTTTTGCAGACGGACGCCGCGCGGGTGGGGAACTTTGTCGTCGCCGGCTCGCGCGGGTGGTCCTGCCCCGGAAGCCCGGATTATTCCGAACGGGACCAAAAGCTCTATCTCCGGGAGGCGGAGCGGTTCCGCATGGCGCTCGATTGCGCGGAAAAGCTGCGGCGGGAGGGGGATACGCTGATCGCCATGATCCATTATCCCCCCTTCAACCTGCGCGGGGAAGATACCCTGTTTACCGGGCTGTTCGAGGCGCACGGCGTGGACAAGGCGGTGTTCGGGCACGTGCACGGCCCCGCATATTTTCCGCTTTATACGCTGCGCAATGGCGTGGAATACTATCTCACTTCCTGCGACAAGACGGATTTCCGCCTGACGGAGATATGCTGACGCGGAGAAACGCGCGCGGGAACGCCGAAAATAGGGGAGCGAAAAAAGCCGCGGAAAGCCGCGGGAAATTTTCTCCAAACGCTTTACTTTGCCGGAAAAGTATGGTATAATAAAACCGATCTTTAAGAGCGGTACCGCGATGCCGACAAGACGGAAGCTGAATGATTTTGTCCCGTTCCGGGCGCGTTTTCCGCGCGCGGAGGGGAAAGGGAAAAAAGCAGTCTCGGGCGGTGCGCTCCGGGGCTTTTGTTTTTGTCCGCAGGTTTATCGGGAGGCGAAAATTTATGGCAGAACACGTCATCATGGACGCGGAGGGCATGAAGCGCACCTTTCTGCGCCTCGCGCACGAGGTCGTCGAGCGGGATCCGCCCGAAGACATCGTCCTCGTCGGCATTCGGCGGGGCGGGGAGTACGTGGCGCGGCGGATGCGGAAGTATCTGGCCGAGGCGGCGGGCGTCGAGGTGCCCTGCGGCGGCGTGGATATCGGAATGGAACGGGACGACCTCGTTTCTGCCTTCTTTCTGCCCGAATATACCGGCAGCGCGCCCGATTTTTCCGTCGAGGGAAAGACGGTCGTCCTCTGCGACGACGTCCTGCATACGGGCAGGACGGTTCGCGCCGCCATCGAGGCGGTGTTCCGGCTGGGGCGGCCGCGCGCGATACGGCTTCTGGAACTCGTCGACCGCGGCGGCAGAGAATTGCCCGTCCGGGCGGATTTCGTGGGTAAAAACGTGCCTACCGCCCGCAGCGAATACGTAAAGGTCCGCTTTACCGAGCGGGGCGCGGCGGAGGACGGGATCGCGGTCGGCAAGGAGGAAGGACATGATTGAAAGAAAGGACATGCTCGGGCTGGTGGACGCCACGGCGGAGGAGCTTTCGGAGATACTCGACACCGCCGCCAACATGAAGAAGCTGCTTCGGCAGGGCATCAAAAAACTTCCTCATCTCGAGGGCTGCACGGCGACCATTCTCTTTTACGAAAACAGCACCCGCACGCGCACGAGTTTCGAGCTGGCCGCCAAATACATGGGGGCGACGACCATCAACATCGCGGCGTCCTCCTCTTCCGTCGCCAAGGGCGAGACGCTGGTGGACACGGGCAAGACGCTGGACGCGATGAAAAACGATTTCATCATCATCCGCCACCCGATGGGCGGCGCGCCCTATCTCCTCGCGCGGACGGTGAAGGCGAGCGTGCTCAACGCGGGCGACGGCATGAACGAACATCCCACCCAGGCCCTCCTCGACATGTGCACCATGCGGGAAAAATTCGGGCGGATAGAGGGGCTGAAAGTGGCGATCCTCGGGGACATCAAGCATTCCCGCGTCGCGAAATCCGATCTGTTCGGCCTGACGCGGCTGGGGGCGGAAGTGCGCATGTTTGCGCCCGAGACGCTGATCCCCAAGGGCATCGACAGGCTGGGCGCAAAGCTCTGCGCCACCCGCGAGGAGGCGGTGGAGGGCGCGGACGTCGTGATGGGGCTGCGCATTCAGCTGGAGCGCCAGCAGGCGGGAAATTTCCCCTCCCTCAACGAATATGCGGAGTTTTACGGCGTCAACGAGAAGGTGCTTTCCCTCGCGTCGCCCGATGCGATCGTCATGCACCCCGGGCCCGTCAATCGCGGCGTGGAGCTGACCGGCGACGTCATCGACGACGAGCGGAGCCGGATAGAGGACCAGGTCCTCTCGGGCGTGGCGGTGCGGATGGCCCTTTTGTTCCTCTTGCAGCAGTACCGCAAATCGCGCGCCTGAAAAAGGGGCGCGCCGTCCCGTTTTTTCGGCGTTCGTGCGGGGCAGGGAAGCGACGAGTAAAAGAAAAACAGGAAAAGTTTCAAAAAATACCCTGAAGGAAATACGGAGGTAACTGTATGCTTATCCAGAACGGCAGCGTGATTTTCCCCGACAGAGTGGAAAAAAAGGACGTCCGCGTGGCGGACGGAAAAATCGAAAAAATTGCGGACAGGCTCGCGCCGGAAAAGGGAGAGCGGGTCATCGACGCGTCGGGCCTGCACGTCTTTCCGGGGCTCATTGACATGCACGTGCACCTGCGGGAGCCCGGCTTTGAATATAAAGAGGACATCGAGAGCGGTTCCCGCGCGGCGGTCAAGGGCGGATTTACGCAGATTTGCTGCATGCCCAACACCTCGCCCGTCGCGGACAACAAGGTGGTTATCAGCTATATCCGCCACCGCGCGGAGGAGGTGGACCTGTGCAAGGTGCGCCCCGTCGGCGCCATCACCAAGGGGGAGGCGGGCGAGCAGCTCGCCGACATCGGGGAGATGAAGAAGGCGGGTGCGGTGGCGATTTCGGACGACGGGACGGCGGTGAAAAGCAGCCGCCTGATGCGGCTGGCCATGGAGTACGCGAGCGGCTTCGGCATCCGCTGCCTGTGCCACTGCGAGGATAAGGAACTTTCGGACGGCGGCGTCGTCAACGAGGGATATAATTCGACGCTGGCGGGCCTGAAGGGGATCCCCCGCGCGGCGGAGGACGTGAGCATCGCGCGAGAGCTGTGCCTCGCCGAGAGCCTCGGCGTCCCCGTGCACATCTGTCACGTCTCCACCTTTTCGGGCGTGCGGCTCATCCGCGACGCGAAGCGCGCGGGCGTAAAGGTGACGGCGGAGACCTGTCCGCACTATTTTGCCGCGACGGACGATATCGTGACGGGCTTCGACACGAATACGAAGGTGAATCCGCCCATTCGGGAGGAAAAGGACAGGCAGGCGATTTTAGAGGGATTGAAGGACGGCACGATCGACTGCATCGTCACCGACCACGCACCCCATCACAAGAACGACAAGAACGTGGAATACAATCTCGCGGCGTTCGGCATCAGCGGCCTGGAAACCTCGTTCGGCTTTGCGGTCACCTACCTGTATAAGACGGGGATTCTGACCCTGCCCGAGCTGGCGGCGAAGATGAGCGCGAATCCCGCCACCATTTTGGGCCTCGAGGGCGGAAGGATAGGGGAGGGGGCGGTCGCGGACCTCACGATCGCCGACCTCGGCGAGGAATGGACGGTGGATCCCGCCGCCTTTGTGTCCAAGGGGAAAAACAATCCTTTCGGCGGGCGGAAATTGAGCGGCGCCGTGAAGTATACCATCGTTTCGGGCGCAGTGAAGTACCCTTTCTGAGCGGAATGTTTTGCGCCCCTTTCGGCGGGCGGCGGAATGAAAGAACGGCGGGAGGCCGGATGATATGATTACGGATGCATTGATCGAACGGATTATAGGCATGCAGAACCCCACCTGCGTGGGGCTGGATACCTCTTTCGAGTATCTGCCCGAGGAGATGCGGGCGGGTGCAAAGGATTTCTCCGCGGCGGCGGAACGCATTTTCGAGTTCAATAAAAAGCTTATCGACAGTCTGTACGACGTCGTGCCCTCTGTCAAGGTGCAGATCGCCTATTACGAAATGTACGGCGTTCCCGGGCTCAGGGCGTTTGAGGAGACTCTCCGCTATGCGGCGGAGAAGGGGCTTATCGTCATCGCGGACGCCAAGCGGAACGACATCGGTTCCACGGCGGCGTGCTATTCGGCGGCGTTTCTGGGCGAAACGGCGGTGGAGGGGAACGGATTCCGCGCCTTTCCCGCCGATTATCTCACCGTCAACGCCTATTTGGGCACGGACGGCGTTCAGCCCTTCGTAAAGGACTGCGCGGAGAGGGACAGGGGCATTTTCGTGCTGGTCAAGACCTCCAACCCCTCGAGCGGGGAATTGCAGAACAAGCTCCTTGCGGACGGAACGCCCGTATACGAATACATGGGTGCCCTCGTGGAAAAATGGGGGGAGGGCACGGAAGGGAAATACGGCTATTCGGCGGTCGGCGCCGTCGTGGGCGCGACGCATCCCGAGGAGGCGGCGAGGCTTCGGAAGCTGCTGCCGCACACCTTCTTTCTCATCCCCGGCTACGGCGCGCAGGGCGGAAACGCGGCGATGCTGAAATGCTGTTTCGGAGAGAGGGGGCTGGGCGGCGTCGTCAACAATTCGCGCGGGATACTCTGCGCCTATCGGAAAAACGGCGGCACCTGGTACGGCGCGGCGCGGGAAGCGGCGCTGGCCATGCAGAGGGATTTATCGGAAACCATCGGCCGCATGGGCTGACGGCGTTTGCAAAAATAAGCGAGGAGGCGGGGCTGTAATGAAGGATTATCGGGCGGTCGTGCAGGCAAACAGGGAAATTGCGGAAGGAATTTTCGAGCTCACTTTGTCCCTGCCCGAAGAAGTGAAGGTGCGCGCGGGGCAGTTTGCGGAAATTTCGGCGGGCGGCGCGCATCTGCTCCGCCGTCCCTTTGCGGTGTGCAAGGCGGAGGGAAAGGAGATCACCGTTTGTTTTCAAAGGCGGGGCGAAGGGACCCGGCTGCTCGCTTCGACGGGGGCAGGGGAGAGATTAAATGTATTGCTTCCCCTCGGAAACGGATTTTATCTGCGGGAGGAGGAAAAGAAGATCGCGCTCGTGGGCGGGGGCGTGGGCATCTTCCCGATGATTTCCGTCTTGCGGGAGTATGCCGAAAAGAAAGAAATTTCCGCCTATATCGGCTTCCGCAGCGCCTCTGCGGTGTGCGGGCTGGAGGAGCTGAACAGGGCGTCCCGGCTGGTCGCCGTCACGGACGACGGCAGCTACGGCGAGAAGATGAACGCCGTGCAGGCCTTCGAGGGGGATTTGCGCAGGGGCTTGCGCCCGGACGTCGCCCTCGCGTGCGGACCGCTGCCCATGCTCCGCGCCCTCAAAGGGGTTCTGGAGCGGGAGAAGATCCCCGGTTTCGTCTCGCTGGAAGAACGGATGGGCTGCGGCATCGGCGCCTGTCTCGTGTGCGTCTGCAATCTGACGAACGGAGAGCACGCGCGGGTGTGTCGGGACGGACCCGTGTTCGCCGTCGGGGACGTGGAACTCTGAGGGGCGGCGCGCGGGCGCAAGGAGGAATTATGGCGGATTTATCTGTGGAACTTTGCGGCGTAAAGCTGAAAAACCCCGTGATCGCCGCGTCGGGGACCTTCGGGTTCGGCAGGGAGTTTGACGAGCTGTACGACATCGGCGTCCTGGGCGGCGTTTCCACCAAGGGGCTGACGCCGCGGCCGCGGCAGGGCAATCCCGTGCCCCGCATCGCGGAGGCGCGCGGGGTCATTCTCAACGCCGTCGGGCTGCAAAATCCCGGCGTGGAGCACTTTATCGAAAACGACCTGGCCTGGCTGAAGGGTAAGGGGACGGCGGTAATTGCCAACGTCGCGGGGAGCACCCTGGAGGAATATGCGGGCATCTGCGCCCGCCTGGACGGGCTTGCGGACATCGTGGAGCTGAATATTTCCTGTCCCAACGTGAAGCGGGGAGGCATGGCGTTCGGCATCCGCCCGGAGAGCGTCCGGGAAGTGACGGCGGCGGCGAAAGCGGCCCTGAAAAGTACGCCGCTGATGGTCAAGCTGTCCCCCAACGTCGAGAGCATCGCGGCAAACGCGGCGGCGGCGGAGGAGGGAGGCGCGGACGCCGTTTCTCTCGTCAACACCTTTACGGGAATGGCGATCGACGTCGAGCGGCGCCGGCCCGTGCTCGCAAACAACACGGGGGGCGTATCGGGGGCGGGGATCCGCCCGATTGCGGTGCGCATGGTGTTTGAGGCGGCACAGGCGGTGCATATCCCCGTCGTGGGCATGGGCGGGATCACCTGCGCCGAGGACGCGGTGGAATTTCTCCTGGCGGGCGCGGCGGCCGTTCAGGTGGGCACCGCCAATTTTACCGACCCCATGGCCTGTCCGAAGATTATCGAGGGGCTTGGCCGCTGGTGCGACGCGCACGGCGTGCGGAAGGTTTCCGAGCTGACGGGCGCGCTGCGCCTCAACTGAACGGCGGAAAATGACAAAAAAATGCGGGCCGTCCGTTTCGGCGCCCGCGGGATTTTCGGGAGGAATGTATGGCTTTGACTTATCGGGAGGAATTTATCCGTTTCATGGTGGACAGCGGCGTGCTCCGATTCGGCGAATTTACGTTGAAGAGCGGGCGCAGGGCGCCCTATTTCATCAATACGGGCAACTATAAGACGGGGGCGCAGCTGGCGCGGCTGGGCGGCTATTATGCCGACTGCGTGCACGAGCACGGCCTTTCGGCGGACGTGCTGGTCGGCCCCGCGTACAAAGGGATCCCGCTCGCCGTTTCCGCCGCCGTCGCGCTGTGGGAAAAATACGGCGTCGATATCCGCTATTGCTTCGACCGCAAGGAGGCGAAGGATCACGGCGAGGGCGGACTGTTCGTCGGCGAACAGCTCGCCGACGGGGAGCGGGTGCTCATCGTCGAGGACGTGATGACTTCGGGGAAGGCGCTGCGGGAGATATTGCCCAAGCTCCGCGCCGCCGCGGACGTGAAGGTGGCGGGAATGATCATTTCCGTGGACAGAATGGAGCGGGGACAGGACAGCGGACTTTCCGCCGTGCAGGAGGCGCGGAGGGAATTCGGCGTCGAGGTATACTCCATCGTCACGATGGCGGACATCATTTCGGCGATAGAGCGGGGCGTCGTGGACGGGAAGGAGTATCTTCCCGCGATGTACGAATACCGCAAGACTTACGGCGTCGGATAATTTTTTTGCAAGGGGCGACGCGGGGACCGAGGATAAATCGGGCCCCGTTCTGTCTTTTCGGACTCTTTCGCCGCACGGCGTTCAGCCGAAGCGGAACACGGGCAGTACGGGCAGGGAAGGGAGCTCGGAAAGGGGCGGCGCGGGGGAGAAAAAGAGTATTCCCGCCACGATCAGAAGTACCGCACAGACAAAAATCGTCGCCGCGAGCGGCAAAAAATTTCTTTTCATGCAAATATTTTGGCTGAAATCCTCTCCCGCTATTTACAAGGGGGAAAATTTGTGATATAATACAAAAAAAGGGGAAAACGGAAATGGATTGGAGCAGGCTGTACGGAAAAGGCGCGGATGAGGGGAAAATTTCGGCGCGTTACCGCGCGGTCGCGGAAGGATATCGCGCGATGCGGGGAGAGGCACCCGAGGCGTTCTTTTCTTCGCCCGGCAGGGCGGAGATCATCGGGAATCATACCGACCACAACGGCGGAAAAGTGATCGTCGCCGCCATCGGGTGCGATATCGTCGCCGCCGCGGGCAGGCGGACGGACGGCGTGGCGGAGATACTCTCCAAGGGCTTCCGGCCCGTGCGTTTCCGCCTTTCGGAGACTTCGCCCCGCCGCTCCGAGGCGGGCAGGAGCATGTCGCTGGCGCGCGGCGTCGCCGAGGGTCTGAGGCGGAGGGGCTTCCCCGTGGGGAAGTGGGGCGGATTTTCCGCCTATACCGAAAGCACGGTGTTTCGCGGCGCCGGCGTTTCTTCCTCCGCCGCGTTCGAGGTGCTCGCGGCGGAAATTTTCAACTTCTTCTTTCTGGACGGCGCGCTGACGCCGCAGGACAAAGCGGCGCTCGGTCACTTCGCGGAAAATGAATATTTCAAAAAGCCGTGCGGTTTGCTCGACCAGTCCGCCGTCGCCTGCGGAGGTTTGAACGAAATGGATTTCAAAGATCCGAAAAACCCGCTCGTCTCATCCCTGCCCCTGCCGGACGGGTATTCGCTGGTCCTCGTCAACGCGGGCGGTTCCCATTCCGGCCTGACGGAGCATTACGCCGATATCCGCCGGGAGATGGGGCAGATTGCGGCCTTCTTCGGCAAGCGGGTTCTGCGGGAAGTGGACGAAAATGCGTTTTGGGCGGAGCTTCCCGGGTTGAGGAGAAAGGCGTCCGAACGGGCGATTTTGCGGGCGGCGCACTATTTCGGCGAAAACGCGCGCGCGGACGGCGCGGCGGCGGCCCTGCGGCGGGGGGACATGCCCGCCTTTCTGCGCCTTTTGCGGGAGAGCGGGGAGAGCAGCCAGAAATATCTGCAAAATTGTTTCGTTCCCGGCAGCGCCGTTCAGCCCCTTTCGCTGGCGCTTCTTTTGTCCGGCCGCATTCTGAAGGAGGGAGGATACCGCGTGCACGGGGGCGGGTTTGCCGGAACGGTGCTCGCCTGTATGCGGCGGGAGGAGCGGGACGGATACATCGCGGAGATGTCCCGCGTATTCGGCGCGGAAAACGTATTCCCCGCCGCCGTCCGGGAGGCGGGCGCGATGCGTGTGGATTTTGAAATTTAGCCGGGAGGGGGCGGGCGACGCCCGAAGCGCCCCGGCCGAAGCAATAGAAGCGAAAAAAGGAGAAAAAGTATGACGAAAATTGCCAAATCGGAGTTCGGAAAATTATCGGACGGGCGTACCGTGTCCGCGTTTACGATGCGGGACGGAGAAAACAGACTGACGGTGCTCGATTACGGCGGCATCTTGCAGGGCCTCGTCCTTCCCGATCGGGAGGGAAAGCCGACGGACGTTCTTCTCGGCTATGACGACGTGGCGGGATATCTCGGAAACGGCGGATATCTCGGCGCGCTGATCGGGCGGTTCGGCAACCGCATCGACAAGGGTCGCCTGCGGGTGGACGGCAGGGAGTATCGGCTGTACATAAACGACCGCTCCAATCATTTGCACGGGGGCAGGGAAGGCTTCAACGCAAAAATATGGAAGGCGGAAATTGACGGGGAACGCCTGGTTTTGTCCCTCCTTTCCCCCGACGGGGAAGAAAATTATCCCGGGAACCTGAAGGTGACGGTCGCCTATACCTTCGCGGGCGGGGTGCTCGGCATCGAATATACCGCCGTTTCCGACCAAAAGACGGCGGTGAATCTCACCAATCACGCCTATTTCAACCTGAACGGCGAGGGGAAAGGGGATATCCTCGGGCACGAATTGCATCTCGACGCGCCGTACGTCGTGCCGACGGACGAGGAACTCATTCCGCACGGCGGTTTTCGCGCGGTGAAGGGCACGCCTTTCGACTTTACTTCGGCGAAGAAAATCGGGGCGGGGGACGCGCTCCGCGGAGAGGACGACGATTTGCGCAAAGGGGGCGGATACGACCATTGTTTCGTATTCGAGAAGGGCCGTTCCGCCGATGCGCCCTATGCCGTCCTGTACGGCCCGGAGAGCGGCATCGAGATGAAGTGTTATACCGATATGCCCGCCGTGCAGTTCTATGCGGGGAACGGGCTGAATCAGACGGGAAAAAGCGGACATCGCTACGGCCGCTGCTGCGGAATGTGCCTGGAAACGGAGGC
Source organism: uncultured Clostridia bacterium (assembly GCA_944375795.1). Classification (GTDB taxonomy): domain Bacteria; phylum Bacillota; class Clostridia; order Christensenellales; family Borkfalkiaceae; genus Scatosoma. Next base: position 14,222 of record CALWAU010000053.1, read on the forward strand.
GATCCCCAACAACGTCAACGTTCCGGAATATGCCGCTTTCGGTTCCTCGTTCGTCGATGCGGGCGAGACGTACCGCCATTTTGCGCGCTATGCGTTTTCCGTCCGCAGATAATGCATGGCCCGATGTGCAGCCCCGTGCGGCCGCGTCGTTTATCCGTCGCGCCTCCGGGGCTTTTTTTGTCCGTCGGGGCGGGGAAGTCCTTGACAGCGGGCGGAAAGCATGGTATAATGAGGCTTGAAACGGAAGGGCCTTGAAGACCCCGTACGTGCGGGTTTTCGGGCGGATTTTGCGACAGGAGGTCGGTCAATTTATGAAACACATCATTCTGACGGGCGACAGGCCCACGGGAAAGCTGCATATCGGGCATTACGTCGGTTCTCTGCGGCGGCGGGTGGAGCTCCAGAACAGCGGAAAGTTCGACAAGGTATATATCATGATAGCAGACGCGCAGGCGCTTACGGACAATTTCGAGCATCCCGAAAAGGTCCGCGCGAACATCACGGAGGTGGCGCTCGATTATTTCGCGTGCGGGATCGATCCCGAAAGGGCCACCGTGTTCGTGCAGTCGTACGTCTCCGAGCTGACCGAGCTCACGTTTTATTATATGAACCTCGTCACCCTTTCCCGGCTGGAGCGCAATCCCACGGTAAAGGCGGAGATCCGCCAGAAAAATTTCGAGCTGTCCCTGCCCATAGGATTTTTGACCTATCCCGTGTCCCAGACGGCGGATATCACGGCGTTCCGCGCGGATACGGTGCCCGTCGGCGAAGATCAGCTGCCCATGCTGGAACAGGCGCGCGAGATCGTGCGGAGCTTCAACGGGCTGTACGGCGAGACGCTGGTGGAGCCCAAGGCGGTGCTTCCCGAAAACAAATCCTGTCTCCGTCTGCCCGGCACGGACGGCATGGCGAAGATGAGCAAGTCGTTGGGCAATTGCATTTATCTTGCCGATTCTCCCGACGAAATCAAACGCAAGGTGATGGGCATGTATACCGACCCCAACCACCTCAAAGTCACCGACCCCGGAAACACGAAGGACAACCCCACTTTCATCTATCTCGACGCCTTCTGCACGGACGAGCATTTTGCCCGCTATCTGCCCGAATATGCAAATCTCGATGAGATGAAAGCGCATTACGAGCGGGGCGGGCTCGGGGACATGAAGGTGAAAAAGTTTCTCAATGCCGTCATGCAGGAGGTTTTGGAGCCCATCCGCACCCGCCGGGAGGCGCTGGAAAAGGATATTCCCGCCGTCTGGGACATTTTGTACAAGGGGAGCGTGGAGGCGCGCGAGGCCGCGGCGGAGACCCTTTCGGACGTCAGGCGGGCGATGAAGATAGATTATTTTTCGGGCCGCGAAAGGGGCTGAAGGGAAGGCCGTCATGGAGGAGATGTTTGCGCGGACGGCCCTCCTTTTGGGCGAAGAGGGGCTGGAAAAGCTGAAAAGGGCGCGCGTGGCGGTGTTCGGCCTGGGCGGCGTCGGCGGCGCGGCGGCGGAGGCCCTCGCGCGGGCGGGGATCGGCGCGCTCGACCTCATAGACGCGGACAGGGTTGCGGCGAGCAACCTTAACCGACAGATTTTTGCCCTGCGCAGTACGGTGGGTATGCTGAAAACGGAGGCGGCGGAAAGGCGGATAAAGGACATTTCGCCCGATTGCGTCGTCCGCCGATACGATTGCTTTTTTCTGCCCGAAAGGGCGGCGGAGTTTCCCTTTGCCGAATACGATTACGCCGTGGACGCCATCGATACCCTCGCGGGGAAAATCGGCATCGCAAAGGCGTGCGCCGAGGCGGGGGTGCCCGTCGTCAGCTGCATGGGGGCGGGAAATAAGCTGGACCCCGCCGCCTTCCGCGTTTCGGATATCTATTCGACGAAAGTGTGTCCGCTGGCGCGGGCGATGCGCCGCTTGTGTCGGGAAAACGGCATCGAAAGGCTGAAAGCCGTCTGGTCGAGAGAGATACCCATGTCTGCGAACATCGACGGGGAGGCCGGGAAACGGATACCGGGAAGCGTCTCATTCGTTCCTCCCGTCGTCGGCTACATCGCCGCCGGGGAGGTCGTGAAGGACATCGCGGGGGTGTCCGGGAACGGACTCGATTTATCATAGGACTTGAAATATGGCGAAAGAATTGGAAAGATATCGGCAGATAGAGCGTTCGATCATCACGACCTACCGCAAGCAGCTGTGGTCTCCCTTTGTCCTCGCCGTCAAAAAATACCGTCTGATCGGCGCGGGGGACAAAATCGCCGTCTGCATTTCGGGCGGGAAAGACAGCATGCTGCTCGCGAAGCTGATGCAGGAACTGCACCGGCACAGCGAGGTTTCCTTCGAGTTGGTCTTTTTGTCCATGGACCCCGGTTACAATGCCGAAAACAGAAAAAAAATCGAGGAGAATGCGGCGCTTCTGCACATTCCCCTCGAAATGTTTTCCACGGATATTTTTGCGGCGGCGGACATGCTTTCCGCGCAGTCGCCCTGCTATCTTTGCGCGCGCATGCGCCGCGGGCACCTCTATGCCAAGGCGAAGGAGCTGGGCTGCAACAAAATCGCTTTGGGGCACCACAAGAGCGACGTCATCGAAACCACGTTGATGGCGATGCTGTACGGCGGGCAGATACAGGGCATGCTCCCCCGCATAAAGAGCACAAATTTCGAGGGCATGGAGCTGATACGTCCGCTGTATTGCGTGCTCGAACGGGATATTCTGCGCTGGAAGGAGCATAACGGCCTGGATTTTATCGCCTGCGCCTGTCGGTTCACCTCGTCGGCGGCGGGGCGGGAGATGTTTTCCGCGCGCGCCCGCGTCAAGGAGCTGATCGAGGAGCTGAGGAAGGAAAATCCGCACGTGGAGGACTGTATTTTCCAAAGCATTCACAACGTGCAGCTGGATACGCTGGCGGCGTACAAACAGCGCGGCGAGAAGCATTCCTTTCTGGAAAATTTTGAAGGGGGAAGCCTGAGAGCGCGGCCATGAGCGAAGAAGAAAGACTTTGGAAAAATCGATTCGCAGAGCTTGCCGAACGTGCTTATGCGCGGGGCAGGTATGCGTTTACGGATTTTTTGTCCCCCGTCGAGGCGGAGTATCTGCACGCGTGCGAGCGGGAGGTCTCCTATGCGGGCGTGCGGCTTTGGGGAGGATACGAGGGAGCGGAGCGGCAGATTGCCCGGTTCGGCTCCTGCGGGTACGAGGAGGCCTTTCCGATTGCGGTATTGAAGATAACGCCCGTAAGCGAACGGTTTGCGGAGCCGCTTGTCCATCGCGATTATCTCGGTTCGCTGACGGGTCTGGGGATAGAGCGGAACACGCTGGGGGACATCCGCCTTTCGGGCGGCGGCGCGTACGTGTATTGTCTGGATCGCATCGCGCCCTTTATTGCGGAAAATCTGCGACGGGTGAGGCACACCGACGTAAAGGCGGAAAAAACGGAGGCGGGGAAGATTGCCGCGGGAGAGAAAAAAAGCGAATTTCATTTTCTTTCCTCTCTGCGCGCGGACTGCGCCGTCGCGGCGGTGTTTTCCCTTTCGCGCACGGAGGCGGAAAAGTATTTCGACGCGGAGCGGGTGTTTGTAAACGGCAGGCTGTGCGTCCGTCCCTCCCGCGAACTCCATGAGGGGGACGGCGTTACCGTGCGGGGCAAGGGGCGGTTTACCTTTGCCGAAACGGCGGGGGAAAGCCGCAAGGGCAGGCTGCGGGTGCGCGTGGAACGGGACGGGTAGGCGATAAAGGCCCCGGTTTGTCGTTATCGGTTTCAGTCGGGTGAAACGCGAATCTACTGCGCAATACATTTTCGGGCTTGCGTTTTGCCTTGGTCGTTTACGTCTAAGTAAACTCTCTGCGGCAAATCCGCGCCCTTCGCGGATTGCTTGTATCTCCGCGTTTTAACGGTGAACGGGCAGGACAATCCCTCAGTCCGCCATACGGCAGGGCTCCCTTTGCACAAAGGAGCCTCGGAAAAGGGGTCAAGGGACAATGTCCCTTGCGGGTGCAGGGCGGAGCCCGCAAAAGAACCCCGCAAAAGCAAACCGAAGGTTTGCGCCTTTACCGCGCAAGCGGTCAATGCGGCGATAGCCGCAGACAATCCCTCAGTCATGCTTCGCATGACAGCTCCCTTTACACAAAGGAGCCTCGGAAAAGAACTGCGCCGACGGCATTTCCTTATACACAAAGGAGTCTCGGGAAAAGGCTGCGCCCGACAGCATTTCCTTATACACAAAGGAACTTCGGGAAAGGGCGGTGCGCTGGCGGCTCTTTACACAAAGGAGCCAAGAAAAAAGCCTCCCCTTATGGTAAGAGGAGGGGTTGAGTGAAGTGAAACGAAGGGGTAAGGATAAATCTGTAACAAGAGGGCAGGGTTGAGACGACGGCGTTTTCGACGGACGGAAAATCCCGACGGACAATCCGCGGCTCAGGGAATGGGCCGCACCGAGGAGGGCGTCTTTCCCGACCATTTTTTGAAACAGGCGCTGAAATAATTCTGGTTGGAAAAGCCCAAAGAGAGCGCCGTTTCCTTGACGCTGGCGCCTTGCGCGAGCATTTCCGCCGCCCGTTGCATGCGCAGGGCGTTATAGTGCGCCATCGCGCCGCATCCCGAATACCGCCGTACCGTCTTTTCGAGGGCGGGAACGCTCATGTTGCAAAGTCTGGCGAGCGCCGCCGTGTCGAGCGGTTCGCCCATGTTGCTTTCCATGGCGGAGAGGATGCGGATATAGTTTTCGGCCCCCCGGCCGGCATATTGGGGATGGGCGGCGTTGCGCCCCGAGAGGACGGAGAGGAGAAACAATTCCAGCCGCTTGACGACGGCGGAGGCCTCCGTGTTCCTGCCTTCCCGGATCCCCGCCACGTCGTTGCCCGACAGTACGAAAGCGTTTTCCGCGGCGCGGTAGACGCTTTTGATTTCGCTTATCCGCTCGGGCGAAAGGGTGTATACGCGGGTAGCCAGTTTGGGCAGGGAGGCGGAACGGAAGGAAAAGATGACCGTTTCCGGTTCGGCGCCGCCGTCCGACCAGATGGCGTGAAATTCGCCGGGCGGATGCAGGATCATCTGTCCCGCCGACAGCACGTATACGTTCTTTCCAGCGGTGATCCCCGCTTTGCCGTCCGTCACGCATACCGCCTCGGCGAAATCGTGCGTTTCCCCTTTGAAGGAATAGCCGTCCGGAAAGCGGCGGCAGGAGAAGGTGTACAGCGCCTCGATGTCCAGCGCGTTGCGGACGGGACACGCCCGATAAACATTGTTTTCCATAGAATCCCCCTGAAAAAGTATCAGAATTTATAGATAAGAGAGAAAATAATGTATATCCATTCGGATTTTTATATGCTATAATTATAACAGCTCGGAAAAAAAAAGTCAACGGGCGGACACAAAAAAAGGCGCCCGGACGAACATACTCTTTTCAGGAGGTAAGCGAAAAGTGAAGACGACACTTGTGGTAATGGCGGCGGGCATGGGCAGCCGGTTCGGCGGGCTCAAGCAGGCGGAGCCGGTCACGCCGGACGGAAAGGGGATCCTCGACTTTTCCGTGTACGACGCGACGAAGGCGGGGTTCGACAAAACGGTGTTTATCGTGCGAGAGGACATGGAGGAGGATTTTAGGCGGCTGGTCGGCGATCGGATCGCAAAGCGCACGAAGGTGGAATATGTCCTGCAGGACATGAAGGATCTTCCCGAGGGCAGGACCAAGCCCTTCGGCACCGCGCATGCGATTTTGTGCTGCGCGGACGTCGTGAAGGAGCCCTTTGCCATCATCAATGCGGACGATTATTACGGACACAACGCATTTTTCGATATCCGGAAACATCTCGCGGGCGCGAAGGACGGCGAATACGCGATGACGGCGTACCATCTCGGCAACACGCTCAGCAAAAACGGGACGGTTTCCCGCGGCATCTGCGAGACGAAAGACGGCTACCTCGAAAAGGTGACGGAGGTGACGAAAATCGCGCCCGACGGCAGCTATGAGAAGGAGGGAGAAAAAATCGTACTGCCTCCCGACACCCCCGTTTCGATGAATCTCTGGGGGCTTACGCCGGACATTTTCGGCATTCTGAAAGAGGAATATAAAAAATTCCTTGAAAGCGCCAACCTTATGAAGGACGAATTTTTCATCCCCTCCGTCATCTCCAAGGCGCTCGAAGAGGGGAAGGCGACGGTGCGCGTGTTCCGCAATGCGGACAAATGGTACGGCATTACTTACCGCGAGGACCTCGCGGAGGTGAAAGAAGCGATAGGAGGATACGTTCGTGACGGATTATATGAAGGAATATAAGGGGGCGGCGGACAGCTTTTGCCTCGCGGGAGAGGCGACGGACATCCGTCCCTACGGAGAGGGACACATCAATCTTACGCTGCTCGTCACGACGCCGCAGAAGCGGTATATCATGCAGAAGATGAACACGCACGTGTTTCCCGATCCGGACAATCTGATGCGCAACATCTGCGCCGTCACCGAGCATCTGCGCGCGCACGGCGCCGAGACGCTCAACGTGGTTCCGACCAGGGACGGAAAGCCCTTCCTCAAAGGCAAGGACTGCTTCCGCGTCTACGATTTCATCGAAAATACCGTGACCTATCAGCAGGTGACGGATAAGAAGGTGTTTTACAATTCCGGCAAGGCGTTCGGGGAATTTCAGAATTGTCTCGCGAGTTTCGACGCTTCGGCGCTGACGGAGACTATTCCCCGCTTTCACGACACGCCCAAGCGGTTTGCGGATTTCCGCGCCGCGCTCGCGGCGGACGCGCTCGGCCGCGCGAAGGAGTGCGGGCCGGAAATCGAGTTCGTTCTCTCCCGGGGCGACACTTACGGCAAGGTGGTGGAGGGGCTGAAAGACGGCAGCGTGCCCCTGCGCGTCACCCATAACGACACCAAGCTCAACAATATCCTGATGGACGCAAAGACGAACGAGGCGCGCGCCGTCATCGATCTGGACACGGTCATGCCCGGCTCCATGCTTTACGATTTCGGCGATTCCATCCGCTTCGGGGCGTCTACCGCCGCCGAGGACGAAAAAGATCTCGACAAGGTGCATTTCGATATCGGGCTTTTCCGCGCCTATGCGGAAGGGTACTGCGAGGCCGTCCGCGGAAGCATCACCCCGCGCGAGAGGGAGCTGTTCCCTTACGGCGCCTATCTGATGACGATGGAGTGCGGAATGCGCTTTCTCGCCGATTATCTCGCGGGGGATACCTATTTCGCCATCAAGTATCCGGAACACAATCTCGTGCGTTGCCGCACGCAGTTCAAGCTGGCTTCCGAGATGGAAAAGAGCTTCTCCGAGACGGGACGGATCGTCTCCGAGATTCTCGGCTGACCGAGGAGAAAAATGCGAGCGCCGACCAAAAGGTCGGCGCTCGTCGCATACTTGGTATGCCCGAATCGATAGAACGGGCGGCGTTAAAGGTCGGAAAAATCGATCTTCCGATCCCGGAAATAATAGGTCTTGTCCCTTTCCCCGATTTCGCGCAGGATGCGGCAGGGATTGCCCGCGGCGACGACGTTCGGGGGGAGATCCTTCGTCACGACGCTGCCCGCGCCCACGACGGTATTGTCCCCGATCGTGACGCCGGGGAGAATGATCGCGCCCGCGCCTATCCAGCAGTTTCTTCCGATCCGTACGGGGATGTTGAACTGATAGGCCTTTTCCCGCAGTTCGGGCAGGACGGGGTGCCCCGCCGTGGCCACGGTGACGTTGGGGCCGAACATGGTATTGTCTCCCACCCGGATTTCCGTGTCGTCCACCAGGGTCAGGTTGAAGTTGGCGTAAATGTTTTTGCCGAAGTGCACGAATTTTCCCGCCCAATTGGCGCGGAGGGGCGGTTCGATATAGCAGCCCTCGCCGATTTCCGCAAACATCTCTTTGAGAAGCGCCGAACGCTTTTCTCCCTCGGTCGGACGGGTGGCGTTGTATTCGTATAATTTGTCGAGGCAGGCGGTCTGCTCCCGCATCAGTTCCTCGCCGCTCGGATAGTAAATTTTTCCGGCGTGCATCTTTTCTTTGACGGTCATTTTATCTCCTTCGTATTCCTTGTTTTTTCTCCTTTTCCGCCGTCCGCCCCGCGGAACGGGAAAGCTGCGGCAGGTCGGTCGGTTCGTCCCTGTAAGCGGTAGGCGTCATGCCGAGCCTGTTTTTGAACATTTTGAAAAAGGCGTTTGTTTTCATGCCCGCGCCCTCCGCCACCGCCTGTACGGAAAGGGAGGTCTGTTTCAGCAGCCGGCACGCCTCGTTGAAGCGCAGGCCGATGAGATATTCCCCCGGCGAAACGTCCATGTACTTTTTGAAAAGGGCGGAAAAGTAGGTGCGGTTGAGAAACAGCCTCGCGCATACGTCGGTGACGGAAATGCCCTGCGCGTATTCGTTGTTCATGAGGTCGACGGCGCGGTTGATGAGCTCGTTGGCGGCGCGCGGCCGATCGGTGCTGCGGTTTTCCAAAAGCGCCCCGAAAATGTCGTAAAACGCCGCCAGAATTTTGGGCTGCAGCGAGCAGTCTATCCGGCTCTGCGTCTGGCTCGCTTTCAGACATTCGTAAATGCGGCGGAAGGAGCGCCGGACGACGGGGGAGGATGCCGTTTTGACGGGGCTTGCGGCGGAGAGCCCGCTCTGCGCCAAAAGAATGTCCGCATATACGCCCGAAAATCCCACCCAATAGTAGCGGTAGGGGTTTCCCTTTTGGGCATAGTATTTCACGCGCACGTCCCTGGGGAGCAGAAACAGCGTGTTTCGGGAGAGATGATAGCTCTTTCCGCCGCATTCCAGCGTCCCTTCTCCCTCCGTGACGAATTGCAGGACGTGGCGGCCGTTGACGGCCTCGTGGCAATGCCGGGTCTTGGCCTGCAATCCGGCGTTGTGAATCTGTACGTCCACCGTCTCGAAAAAATTGTTGTAGACGGTGATGTTGTTGAATCGGCCGCCCTTTTTGAGGGCGGTTTCGATTTGTTTCGCGCTCTGTCCGCGCCCGGGTTCGATCATCTGCTTTCCTCCCGGCTCCCTTTCAGCCCTTCGGGCTGCACGAACAGCAGACAGCCCGCCGCGCGGTATTCCTCTGTCTTTTCGCGCAGGCGGCTTTCGGGGACGTCAAATTTTTTCGCGAGACAGGGCAGGCAGAAACAGTTTTGCGCGTCCCGCCGCACGAGTTTTTTCGTCAGCCCGATTTCGTCGTAGGAAAGGGGCGAGCCGCAGTCCGTACACCGCATGTCAGAGGTCGGTGAGCTTCATGCGGTACACCTCGCAGGCGTGCGCGGGGAGGGTGACGGACAGGGTGGCGTTGATGGCGCGCAGTTTTTTGCCCGTGTACGCCTCTTCGCCCGTGAGGGTCTTGCCCTGCAGGAAGGGGACGCCCAAATCGTCCTCCGCCACCCAGAGATGGGCGGGTTTGTCCGACAGATTGAAGAAGCCCACGGCGACGTCCCCGTTCGCGAGATTGCGCACGATAACGGGATAGTCGTCGTTTCCGGCGAAGCGGATGATGTAGGGGCGGTTGCAGCGCGCGTCCTGGTCGATGCCGATGAGGACGGGATTGGTGAGAATATTCTTCGTCTCCTCGTCCATGGAGCGGATATCGCAGCCGATCATCAGCGGGGATTCTAGCAGGCACCACGCCGCGAAATGCAGGCGGTATTCGTCCGCGGTGCACCCTTTGACGCCGACGTTTCCCTTACCCTTCATGCCCACGATGAGCATATCCATATCGTTGAAGCAGCCCTGCCCTCCGAAGGGAAGAATGTCGTACTGCTGCAAAATCAGGCTTTTCAGCGATTCCCAGGAGTCGAAAATATCCCCCGTCGAACGCCACATGTTCGCGCCCGTGGAGCCGATCCACTCGTGCGTTTTGTCCGCGCCCCAGCTGCAGCCGCTGAACAGAATGTCCCGCCCGCAGGAGGCGAGCGCCAGGCCCATGCGGCGGTAGAGGAGGGGACCCTCCGCGCCGGAGGGCTTGAAGCAGTAATCGTATTTGAGAAAGTCCACGCCCCATTCCGCAAACGTCTTTGCGTCGAGAAATTCCCGGTTGTAACTGGCGGGATAGGCGGCGCAGGTCATCGTTCCGCAGCAGGAGTACATCCCGAATTTCAGCCCCTTGCCGTGTATGTAATCGGCGACGTATTTCATGCCGTGAGGGAATTTTTCCGGATCGGGCACGAGGCGCCCGTCCTTTCCCCGTTCCCGAAGCGCCCAGCAGTCGTCGACGACCACGTATTCGTAGCCCGCTTCTTTCAGGCCCGAAGATACCAGCGCGTCCGCGGATTGAAGGACGAGTTCCTCGTTTATCTTCTCCGCAAAGGTGTTCCATGTGTTCCAGCCCATAGGGGGCAAATGCTTGATCATGTTTTTTTCCTCTCTTTTCTTTTCGCCGCATTTCTGCGTGCAATGTAAGTATAGCATAAAATAAAAGCAAAATCAATCTCTTTTTGTCGTTGAAAAGTGGAAATTTGTCTTCCGCGCGGGAAAGGGGGAGTTTGGCGGCGGAAGGCCGGGAAAGGGGAATTTTTTCCGCCGTTTTCCGAAAAAATATTGACAAAAAACGCGGGGTATGTTATACTCAGAAAGACGCGGAAAGTATCGGCGCATCTTTGCGTTTTCCGCGGACAGAAAAAACGGGGAGGATTCGGAGAATGAAAATTTACGTTGTCGGGAGCCTGAATATGGATTTGGTCATCAGGGCGCCCTATATGCCCGAAAACGGCGTGACCATCAGCGGGGAGGGATTCATGACCAATCCCGGCGGCAAGGGCGCCAATCAGGCGACGGCGATAGGCAAGCTGGGCGGCGAGGCGTACATGGTCGGCTGCGTGGGCGAGGCGTTCGGGGACGAGTTGAAGGAGACTCTGAAGGGCTGGGGCGTCCGCGTCGATTATGTGGAAAAGCTGGAGGGCGTATCGAGCGGGATCGCCGTCATCGTGGTCGTGGACGGGGACAATCGGATCATTCTGGACGCGGGCGCCAACGGCAGGGTGCGGGAAACGCTGATAGACCGCGCGCTGGAAGGGGCCGGGGCGGGCGATTATCTCGTCTGCCAGCTGGAAATTTCTCAGGAGATCGTGCGCTATGCCCTCCGGAAGGCCAGGCAAAAGGGAATGGTCACGGTGCTCAATCCCGCGCCGGCGGCGGAGCTTTTGCCCGGGATTCTCGAAAACTGCGACTATTTCATGCCCAATCAGTCGGAGGCGGAATTTTATACGGGCATTTCCCCAAGGACGAAGAGAGCGCCAAAAAATGCGCGGCGGCGCTCGCCGGGAAGGGAGTGAAAAACGTCGTGATCACGATGGGGGCGGAGGGCTCCGCCTACGTCGGCGAAAGGGGCTATTGCAGGGCGGAATGCCGCAAGGCGGCCGCCGTGGACACGACGGCGGCGGGGGATACCTATGTCGGCGGATTCGCGGTCGGGTTGTCGGAGGGGATGTCCGTGCAGGAGGCGATGGATTTTGCGAGCTGTGCCTCCGCGATCACCGTCACCCGCCGGGGCGCGCAGCAGTCCATCCCCACCCGCGCGGAAGTCGCGGAAAAATACGGCCCGACAGGGCGGACAAAGTAAGGAGGTCGTTATGGAAAGGGAAATCAGAGTGCGGGGCAAGGCGAAGATCCGCCTGCGCCCGGATACCGTGTGCGCGGATATTGCGTTGGAAGGGACGGGCAAAACGTGCGAAGAGGCGCTCTCCCTCGCGTCGGAGGGCGCGGAAAAGGTAAAGGCGGCGCTGGCGGAAAGGGGATTTTCGCCGGAAGAACTCAAAAGCGCCGATTTCCGCGTGGACGCGAAATACGAAAACGCCCGCGGGGAAAACGGGGAATGGCGGCAGGTGTTCGCGGGGTACGGCTATCGGCATGCCCTGAAAATTTCCTTCGCGGCGGAAGCGGAGAAGCTGAACGCCTTCGCTTCGGCGGTCGCCGCGAGCGGCGCCGATCCGCTCTTTTCCTTTTCCTATACGGTAAAAGACCTTTCCGCCGTGCGGGAATGGCTCCTGAAAGAAGCGGTGAAGGACGCCGCCAAAAAGGCGCTCGTTCTCGCGAACGCGGCGGGGCTGGAACTCAAAGGCATTTCCCGGATCGACTACGCGAGCGGGGAGGCGGGCGTTTCCCTGCATCCCGTCCGTCCCATGCGCTTAAATGCCGCGGCGGACGGCGCAAAGGGGATTTCTCTCGACCTTTCGCCCGAAGACGCGGAGGCGGAAGAGAGCGTCTCCGTCGTCTGGACGTTTTGAGTAAATAAAGAAATTTGACAGGGGCAGGGTTGCGGCGAGCGCAAAATTGCCCTTCTACCGCCGGTTTGTTTCGGCTTGGCTTCCGGCCCCGGTTTTATTTGTTTTCAGGGAGGTGAAAAGGGGTGCTTCTTACCATCACATACGAGGGGGAGCATACGCAGGATCTCGGCTACCTGCTCCATAAAAATCCCGGCAGGGCGCAGCAGTTTGCCCTCAATTACGGGAAGGCATACGTCTTTTATCCGGAGGTGAGCGACGGGCGCACCACGGCGGCGCTCCTGCTCGACATCGATCCCATCGATCTCGCGCGCGGGAAACTCGGCTCCGGGGAGGGCGGGCTGTTCGATTACGTCAACGACCGGCCGTATGCCGCCACTTCTTTCATGAGCACGGCGATCGCGCGCGTGTTCGGCACGGCGATGAGCGGCAGGTGCGACAAGCGGCAGGCGCTTGCGGATACCCCCCTGTCCCTCACGGCGCGCATTTATTCTCTGAAAGACGGCGGGGACGAAGGGCTTGCCGCGCAGCTTTTCGAGCCGCTCGGCTATACGGTGCATGCGGAGAGGCGGGCGCTGGACGACGCCTTTCCCGAATGGGGAAAATCCCCCTACATCGACCTTACGATTTTGGGAAAGGTGAAGCTGTCCGAACTCCTCAATCACATCTATGTCCTGATTCCCGTATTCGACGGGCAGAAACACTATTATATCTCCGAAGACGAAATACAAAAACTGCTCTCCCACGGGGAGGGCTGGCTGGCGGCGCACCCCTGTCGGGAAAAGATCGCGCGGCGGTATTTTGCCGTCAGGAGGAGTTATGCGAGAAGGGCGCTCGACATCCTGCTCAAAGAAGAGGGGGAAGAGAACGCCGACGGGGCGGAAGCGGAAGGAGAACAAGGAGAACAAAGGGAACGGGAAGAGGAGGTGCGTTCGCCGCTCAACGCGCAGCGCTTGCGGGCGGTGAAAGACGCGGTCCTTTCGAGCGGCGCGGCGAGCGTCATCGACATGGGCTGCGGGGAATGCCGTCTGACTTCCCTGCTTTTAAGCGAGCCGCAGATCAGAAAGGTCACCGCCTGCGACGTCTCCGCGGGCGCGCTGGAAAAGGCGGCGCAGCGGCTCCGGCTCGATCGGATGCCGGACGGGAAGAGGAACAAGCTGACCCTGATGCAGGCGTCTTTGACCTATCGGGACAAGCGGTTCGAAGGATACGACTGCGCCTGCGTCGTCGAAGTCATCGAGCATATCGACCCCTCCCGGATTTCCGCCTTCGAGCGGTCGGTGTTCGAATTTGCGGCGCCCCGGACGCTGATCCTCACCACGCCCAACCGCGAATACAACGAAAAGTACGCGCATATGCGGGAAAACGAACTGCGGCACGGGGATCACCGCTTCGAGTGGACGCGGGCGGAATTTGAAAAATGGGCGGGGCATGTCTGCGACGAATTCGGCTACCGCTGCGAGATCAGCGGGATCGGAGAGGCGGACGAAGTTCTGGGTGCGCCGACGCAAATGGGGGTGTTTACGAAAAATGGATAAGACGGACGCTTACAGGATAGAGATTCCCGAATTGTGCCTCATCGCGCTGATCGGCGCGACCTCTTCGGGAAAGAGCAGTTTTGCCAAGGGGCATTTCAAGCCCACGGAGGTGCTGTCCTCCGACTTTTTCCGGGGGATGGTCTGCGACGACGAAAACGATCAGAGCGTTTCGGGCGACGCCTTCGACCTCCTGTTCGACGCGGCGGGCAAGCGCCTGTCCAACGGAAAACTGACCGTTATCGACGCGACCAACATCCAGCAGAGCGCGCGGAAAAAGGTCATCGATCTCGCGCGGGAGCAGGACGTCCACGCCGTGGCGATCGTTCTCGACATGCCCGAAGAGCTGCTTTCGGAGCGCAACAAAGCCCGTCCCGACCGAAATTTTCCCGATCGGATCATCAGGCAGCACTGCCGGGAGGTGAGGCGGAGCATCCGGGGTCTGAAACGGGAGGGCTTTCGCTTTGTCTTTGTCCTCGATTCCCCGGAAAAGGCGGAAACCGCCCAAATCGTCCGCACGAAACTCTGGAACGACAAACGGGAGGAACACGGTCCCTTCGACGTCATCGGCGACGTTCACGGCTGCTGCGACGAGCTGGAAATGCTCCTTCAAAAACTCGGCTATGTAAAATCGGAGGGGATATACGCCCATCCGGAGGGGCGGAAGGCGGCTTTTCTCGGCGATTTCTGCGACCGGGGAGAGAAGAACGCCGACGTGCTGCGGCTGGTCATGGACATGGTGAAGGCGGGAAGCGCGATCGCCGTGCCCGGCAACCACGACGTCAAACTGCTCAAATATCTGAAAGGGAAGGACATCGCCCGGACGCACGGCATCGACAAAACCATTGCCGAACTCGAAGAAAAGGGGGAGGCTTTCCGGGAAGAGGTCGCGGCCTTTCTCGACGGGTTGATCAGCCACTATGTTCTGGACGGCGGGCGGCTCGTCATCGCCCATGCGGGGCTGAAAGAGAAATACATCGGACGGGGTTCGGCGCGGGTGCGCGAATTTTGCCTGTACGGCGAGACGACGGGGGAGACCGACTCCTTCGGCCTGCCCGTCCGCCTCGATTGGGCGGCGGATTACCGGGGCCGCGCGACGGTCGTCTACGGACATATCGCCGCCAGGGAAGTGCGGGTGCAGAACGGGACCTTCTGCATCGATACGGGCTGCGTGTTCGGGGGCAGGCTGACCGCCTTCCGCTGGCCGGAAAAGGAATGCGTATCCGTCGACGCTCTGAAGATGTATTATCGGCCGGTCAGGCCGCTCGAAGAGGAAAAGGACGAGAAGATGGGGGATATGCTCACGGTGGGGGATTTCAACCGCAGGATGCACATCGCCACCCGGCTGCTCCCCTCCGTCGACATCCGCGAAGACCACGCCGCCGCGGCGCTGGAAGTCATGTCCCGTTTCGCCGCCGATCCCCATTGGCTCATCTATCTGCCGCCGACGATGTCCCCCTGCGAGACGAGCGATCTGGAGGACTATCTCGAACATCCCTTGCAGGCGTTTTCCTATTACGGGAGCCGGGGGATCGGCCGGGTGGTCTGCGAGAAAAAGCACATGGGTTCGCGGGCGGTGATCGTCCTGTGCCGGACGGCGGAGACGGCGAAGAGGCGTTTCGGCGTCGGCGACGGGACGCGGGGGATCATCTATACCCGGACGGGCAGGCGGTTTTTTGAAGATCGGGCGACCGAAACCGCCCTGCTCGACAGGCTGGACGCCGTGCTGACAAAGACGGGGTTCTGGACGGATTTCGCCACCGATTGGGTGTGCCTGGACGCCGAACTCATGCCCTGGTCGGAAAAGGCGCAGGGGCTTATCCGCTCGCAGTACGCGCCGACGGGCAACGCCGGGCTGGGCGGGCTCGCCGCGGCGGTAAACGCGCTGGAAAAGACCTGCGAACGGGAAAACGCCGCCTTTGCCGTGGACGC
>CALWAU010000054.1 GCA_944375795.1 uncultured Clostridia bacterium
GAGGGAAAGCGTGGGGTCGTCGGGATTGACGCCCGCTTCGACCAGCGCGTCGATCTCCGCCGTAAAATCGGCATAGGTCTTTTCCGCGTCCACGTAATAGGTCTTTCCCACATAATCGCGGATATAAGCGTAATCGTTTTCGGCGTAATTTTCCGCATACACGAGGGTGTAGTAGAGATATTTTTCATTTCCGTCCTCACCCGTACCGTCCTCGTCGCGAACGAGGATATAGCGTTCGCCGTTGACGATATAATTATCGTCGATGTTCTCTTCGGTAATTTCGGCGCAATAGGGGGTAAGGGCGTCGTTGTACGCCTGCACGAGCAGATTGTAGTTCTGCAGGTTGGCGTAAGAGGAATAGTCGTTGAAAGCACCGATGGCGACGAAGAAAATGACGAGGGAGAGGATCATGGGCAGGCAGGAGGAGAGGACGGAAATGCCCTGTTCCTTTTGCAGTTCCATCATTTTCTGGCTGTACATCTTCTTGTCGTTGGCGTACTGCTTCTGAAGCTTTTCGAGCTTTTCCTGATTCTCCTTCATTTTGATGTTCTGCTTGCGCATCGAAATCCTCTGATAGATATCGAAGGGAAGCACGATACATTTGAGGATGAGGGAAAAGACAATGATGCCCACGCCGACGACGCCGATGCCGCCGATGAGGGCATTGATGAGCTTTCCTATCCAGTTGAGAGAAATATCATACGTCTGCCCTAAAAAGGTGATGACGGAATCCGCCGCCAGCAAATTGAAAATTCCCATTGTGTCCTGTTTACCTTTTTTGATATATCTTTCTTTTGAATCCCGTTCCCCGTACGGGAAAATTCCGGAAACCGACGGTTTGCGCAAAGCCGGAAAGCCTTGTCTCTTTCGGTGCGCGGCAGAGTACCGAATTATCGGCTCCGCTTCACAGCACCCATCTCTTTTTGAAAAAGTTTTCGGGCGCGGGGTCGTACCCGCCCCTGGAAAAGGGATTGCAGCGCAGAATCCTCCACGCCCCCAGCAGAATGCCGAAAACCACGCCGCAGTTGTTGATGCTCTCCAGCGTATACTGCGAACAGGTGGGCGTATACATGCAGGTATGCCGGGAGAGATATTTCTGATACAGGCGTATCAGCCGCATACAGAACATTTTCAGATACGGCCTGAACACCTTTTTTCTGAGGTACTTCGCGTTTTCCCGCGCGAGCGAGGACAGGCTCAGATTCAGAGTTTCTCCTTTCCTATCATACATTGCAGATGCTTCCTGAACGTGAAAAAGGAATAGTCCTCCCTCACTTTCGGAACGAGGACGATAAAATAGTTTCCCTTTATCTCTTCGCGCACGGAACGGAAGGCTTCGCGCAAAAGCCGCTTGATGCGGTTTCTCTGCACGCTTTTGCCGTGCCGCTTTCCCACGGAAATGCCCATGCGCAGTTGCTTCGCGGGGGCATAGATCATCGTCAGGGAAGGGGAAAACGCGCGCCTGCCCCCGGAAAACAGTTTATTGAAATCCGATTGTTTTTTCAGGCGCAGGTAGTTCATTTCTACGGTCTGTCTCCCGTCGCAAAAATTCGCTTTCAAAACGGGCGCGCAAAACGCGCCGCGCGTTCCGCCTCTCCTTCCGTCTCCAAAATCAATAGGTCAAACGCTTTCTGCCCTTGTTTCTGCGCCTTTTCAAAACCTTTCTGCCCGCCGTGGAAGCCATTCTTTTCCTGAATCCGTGCACTTTGTTTCTCGTCTTTTTCTTGGGCTGATAAGTTCTTTTCATTTTCATTTACTCCTTTCATTCTTGTTTGCTTACGGTTTTCCTTTCTTTTCCGGCCCTTTTCTTATTCCGCCGGATTTCCCGATAGCTTTTTTCCTGAATATATTTTCTTCTCCGGGGCCTGTCCGTCCCCGTCGTCGGCCGTTTCTTTTTCCTTTTCTAAGGCTCCCTTGTGCAAAGGGAATCGGCGGCAAAACTGTCTGAGAGATTCGCGGGCTTATGCCCGTATGACCGCTGACGCGGTGGAGGCGCAAATCTTTGGTTTGCTTTCGTAAGGGTTCTTTTGCAGGTTTACGCCCGTGTAACCGCTGACGCGGTAAAAATCTGCGGGGCTCTGCCCTGCACCCGCAAGGGACATTGTCCCTTGACCCTTTTTCGGGGCTCCTTTGTGCAAAAGAAGCTGTCATGCGCAGCATGACGGAGGGATTGCCTTGCGTGCTTCGCTCCGCACCTGTAAGGAAAACTGTTCCTTTCCTTTTTTCAAAGACTTCCCGTACAAAACGAAAGTTGCCGTATAACATTATAGCGTAAACCGGCGCGCCCGTCAAGCGATTATGCGGTGGTTCTTACGGGTAAAATCAGACAGGCGTTATCCTTTTTCTCCGCATTTTCCAGCGTGAAGGGGGAAACGGGGGAATTGAACGAGATGACGATCTCCTCCTCGTCCAGAGCTTTCAGCGCGTCCAGAAGGAATTTTCCGTTCATCGCTATTCTCAGTTCGTCGCCCGAAATTTTCGCTTTCACCGTCTCCGAAACGTTGCCTATCTCCGAGTTTGCCGTAATCTTCACGCTGCCGCCGCCGATATCGAACAACACCAGATTGTTTTTGTCCCCCCTGATGAGCACGATCGCGCGTTCGACGCTCTCCGTCAGTTCCGCACGGGAAAGCGTGACCGTCGTTTTGAATTCCGCGGGAAAGATTTTGTCGCTCTTGACAAATTCGCCCGTGTACAGGCGGGAATTGAGAACGGTGTCCTTTACCGTCAGCGAAAGCATGTTCTTCGCCACGCCTACCCGCAAAAGTTCCTCTCCGCCTTCCAGCATGCGCGATATCTCCGTCAGCGTGCGCGCGGGACAGACGATTTTCAGGCTGCCGCTGCCGTTCGCCGGGCATTCCGCCTTCGCCATGCGATAGCCGTCCAGGGCCGTCGCGCGGAGCTTGCCGTCCCCCGCTTCCAAAAGACAGCCTTTGAGTATGGGCCGGCTTTCGTCCGTCGCGCAGCAGAACACTGTTTTGGCGATCAGCGTCTTGAAATCCGATTCCTTTATCTCGAAATAGTCGTCTCCCTCCTCGTTCTTCAAAGCGGGAAATTCGGCGGCGGGGAGCACCTGCATGAAGGAACGGGAATCGCCGTAGCTGATTTCCAGGCCCTTTTCACCCGTGCTGACCGAAACCGTCATCTCCGAAACTTTGACGATGAAATCAGAGAAAAATCTGCCGTTTACGCAAATTTCTCCCTCCTCCAGGACGTCCGCCTGAATCTTTTTCTGAATGGACAGTTCCCCGTCGTAAGCGACCAGCGTCACGCCGTCGTTCTGCGCGGTCATTTTGATACATTCGAGAATGGGCGTCGTCGTCTTGGACGCGCAGGCTTTGCTCACCGTTATCGCCGCGTCCGAAAGGAGAACTCCCTCGCAGATAAATTTCATTCCCGTTACCTCCCTCGATAATCTTCGCGTCATTTGCCCGGCACTTTTTCGGAAATACCTGCGCCCTCCAAACAAAAACGCCTGCGCTCTCCCTCTCCGGGCCTTTCGGATATTGTAGCATATCGCACGAGTTTTTGCAAGCAAAAACCTTTTTGTATCCGCAATTTTCTTGCGCAAATTCTCGTTCCCGGAAAGAGGGCGGCTCTCTTCCCATGTTATGTTTCTCGATATAAATAGTATTATTAATAATAGTAGTAGGTCCGGTGGAATTGTGGACAAGTCCCGTTTTTTCCGACCGCGGACGACAAAAAAATCCGCCCGGGAAAAGGGAAAACGAAATTTCGGAAAAGAGGGAAAATTTTGTGTACAACCACTTCTTTTTTTGTGGATAAAATTGTGGAAAAACTGTGGAAAAGTGAACAAGTTTTTGTTCAGATAGTTTGTGAATAATAATAATAATACAATTTTTAAGAATAAAAATAATTAATATGAAAGTTATCCACAAAAGTTATGCACAATGTGGACAAGGTTATCGACAGGCGGTGGACAACTTCCTCAAAGCGGAAGAGTGATGCTTTTCAAAAGGCGGGGCAAACGCTTGATAAAAGAAAAGAGATGTGCTATAATAGATGATATCGACAGCGAGACGAAAAGCGGGAAGGAGCAGAGGAGATGCTTATGGATTTGGACGTGTTTTTGAGGGATGCGGAAGTGCTTTTGAGGGGAGAAAAAGCGGAAAAACTCGCTCTTTTTAAGGCTCTTTTGCTGGAATACAATCAAAAGTATAACCTTACCTCCATCACGGAGGAAAAGGATATTTTTTACAAGCATTTTTTGGACAGTGCGGCGGGTGTATTTTTGTTTCCGCAGGGCGCGAAGGTGACGGAAGTCGGTTCGGGGGCGGGATTTCCGTCGGTGGTACTGAAAATTTTGCGGGAGGATCTGTCTTTTACGCTGTTTGAGAGCGTGGGCAAAAAATGCGATTTTTTACGCGTCGTTGTGGATAACCTCGGCTTTTCGGAAATGAATATTATGCAAATTCGGGCAGAGGACGCGGCGCGGGAGGAAAAATTCAGAGAAAAGTTTGACGTATGTACGGCGCGCGCGGTGGCGAGGATGAACACTTTGAGCGAATATTGTCTGCCGCTGGTACGGAAGGGCGGAAAATTTGTCGCCTACAAGAGCGGCGACGAAACGGAACTGCAAGAAGCGAAGAAGGCCGTAGAGCTTTTGGGGGGCGGCGAGATGAAGATATACCGATACGAATTGCCGGAAGGGTACGGTTCGAGGACGCTTGCGGAGGTAAAGAAGATTTCTAGTACTCCGGAAAAGTATCCGCGGGACAGGGGGCTGCCGCGCAAAGCGCCGCTCTGAACGGGGAGGACGGCGATAACCGCAAGACAATCCCTCAGTCATGTTGCGCATGCCGGATTCCTTTGAGCAAAAGATCCTTGAAAAAGGGTCAAGGGACAATGTCCCTTGCGGGTGCAGGGCAAAGCCCGCATATTTTTACCGCGCTAGCGGTTACACGGGCGTAAGCCTGTAAAAGAACCCTTACGAAAGCAAACCAGAGGTTTGCGCCTCCACCGCGTCAGCGGTTATACGAGCGTAAGCCCGCAAAAAGAACCTACCTAAACAAACCGCAATTTTGTTCGTTTATTCTCCGCCGTAAATTTTGCCTGGATGAGTATAGATTTGTGTTTTTTATATATTTTTTGCATGAAAACCGAATGTAAGAGAAAAAGTTAAATTATAAACATATAAAAATTTGTATAAGGAGTGATATAATGAAAAATCAAGTAAACACAGAAACAAAATTTTACAAGTTTAACACGATCGTGGTTTTTTCAGTTTTTATCGCATATATGATTTTTGCCATGATTGTTATAGGCGTTGAAGCCAAAGAATCCTTTTTTCCTTATTGCGGCATTGCGGCGATTCCCGCAGTAATTTTATGTCTGCCTTTCGGATTTTTTAATCTGGTAAAGTTTTTATTGGCGAAAAATGCAAAGTTGATTTGTAAACAGGAAGCGGTTTTGGACGGCAGGCATACTGAGTTGTGGAAAGCTGGAATGATTTCTTTTTCCGCAAATATGATTATAACCAACGGCGTGCCTCGAAGGGTATATACAGAATATGTTTTTCACAAGAGTTCCTGGAAAATTCGTCCCAACAGGAAAATAGATTATGACGGGAAAAAGGTAGAAATTGCTTACAATCCCAGAACAAAGAAAGCGGTGGTAATAGGACTTGTTTCCGAGAAGAAGAAGGAAAAGCTGTGGGCAGAATTGGGATGAGTATAAAAAAAGTTTTATAAAAAGTAAAAAACGACAGAGCAGGGATTTGACGAAGGAAAAAGGAATGAAAAAGAAAGCGGAAAAACAGAATATCTTTCAGGAAAAAATTCCGCTTTTTCCCGAACTTCCCGAAAACGCGGAAAGCTGTGCCTTTTCGGGACATCGGGAGTTGCCCGCGGATTTTGACGCGGGCGGCCTGGAAAGGGCGATCCGCACTTTGATTTCGGGCGGGGTACATATATTTCTTTTCGGCGGGGCGGTGGGTTTCGATTTGCTCGCCGCCGAATGTGTGCTGGCGCTGAAAGAGAAAAATCCCGCCCTGAAACTCGTCGCCTGCATCCCCTGTGCCGACCAGGAAAAATATTATCCCGCGGAGGACAGACAGAGGTATGCGCGGGCCCTTGCGGGAAGCGACGAAAAAATTTTGCTTGCGGAAAAGTATTACCGCGGCTGCATGCACAGGCGGAACGATTATATGGCCGAAAAGGCGGATGTTTTGCTCGCTTACTGTCGCAAGAATTCGGGCGGGACGGCGTATACCGTCAGAAAATTCCGCCGCGCGGGCAAGCCCGTTTTCGAGTTGTAGATTTGTTTTTTGTACGCTCAAAAAGCCTCTTTTTTCGGCAGAAACAAAATTTTGCAAAAAAGTTACAAAAAACACTTGACTTTTTCGGAAAATATGATATAATAATAGTAAACTGAATCGAAAAAGCTTGACAGACTGACGATACTGCAAGTTGAGGGAGTAATTTGCGCATGGTTCCGTAAAGAGTCTATGCGTAACGAAATCCGACAATTGACGGAGAGGCAATTCCGTCCGGACGGCTTTTAAAAAATGAGACTCATGCACTGTGTGGAAACATACAATGTATGGGTCTTTTTCGGTAAAAGGGACGTTTGTCTGTGCAGGCGAGGGCAGTTTTTCGCAGTGCGTCGGAAAAGGCGGCTTCGGAAAATCCGGAATTGTGAGAGAACGGAAGAAGATTTCGGCGGGAAAACGCCGCAGCTTCAAAAAACAAGGTCGGCGTTTTCGATTCGGTGTCTGCAGACGAAAATAAATAAGAGGAGGTTGTTATGGGTTGGTATAATTCTCTGACAACGCCCGAAAAGGTATATTTCTATATTGCAATCATCGGTACGGTGCTTCTCATCGTTCAGATCATCATGATGCTTTTCTCCTTCGGGGGAGGGGCGGACGCCGATACGGACGCCGACTTCGGCGGGGACGGGGATTTCGATTCTCCCGACGGCGACCTCGGTATTTCCCTGTTTACGCTCAAAGGGATCACTTCCTTTCTGGCCATCGGCGGCTGGGTGGGTCTGCTCGTTTTGCAAATCAATTCCGAAAATATCGCGCTGTCCGTCATTTTGGGCATCGTATGTGGTTTTGCCGCGATGCTGTTGGTGGCGCTCGTCATGCGGGCGCTGTACAAATTGCAGAGCAGCGGCAATTTTGACAAGGAAAAACTTCTCGGAAGGGAAGCCACTGTGTACGTATCCATCGCGCCCAATCGGGGCGGCAGGGGGAAAATTACCCTCACCGCGCAGGGGGCGTATACCGAATTGGACGCCGTTACCGACGAGGATACCCGCATCGCCGTGGACGAACGGGTGATCATCTCGGAAATCGGGGCGGATTATATGGTGGTGCGGAGAGTTTCTTCAAAACCCGACGTGCCTCCGGCCGAGCCGGAATCCGAAAACGGGGAGAAAAATCTTCCGCAAGAATCGGAAAAATAATATTTCCCGGCGGGCAGGGTTGCGCCGAACGCCTTTTTTCCGCACAGAAGCCATGCGGAAGCAGTAAGATGTGCCCTTATACCATTTCGCTCTGCCAAGCGAAAACATAAGCCGTTAAAGCGCGAGATATAAGTTATGCGCGAAGCCTGCGGAAGTCTGAGGGGAGCTTACTCACTCGTAAGTGACCCGAGGAAGCTGCAAGGGCGATAATGCAGAACGATGTAGATACGCGTTTCGCCCAATAAAGAGGAAACGGTTACCGTTAAAACGCGGAGACACAAGCAAGACGCGGAGGACGAGGATTTCCGACGGGGAGTGTACACAGAAGTACATGACCCGAGGAAAACGTAGTCCGACAATGTATTGCGCAGTATATACGCGTTTTCCCCCAATAAAACGGATAAACCCATGGCTTATCCCTTCCGGCACTTTGTGCCACCTCCCCTTTGGCAAAAAGAGGAGGCTTAAAGAAAGCGCCTTTGCGTAAAGAGCAAATCGGGACTTCGTTTTTCCAAGGCTCCTTTGTGCAAAGGGAGCTGTCATGCGCAGCATGACTGAGGGATTGTCGTACCCATCTGCCGTCAAGGCACGGGACAGGATTGCGGCCATTGCCGCACCGACCGCGAAGCGGTAAGGGCGCAAACCTTTGGTTTGCTTTTGTGAGGATTCTTTTGCGGACTTACGCCCGTATGACCGCTGACGCGGTAAAAATCTGCGGGCTCCGCCCTGCACCCGCAAGGGGCATTGTCCCTTGACCCGTTTCGGATACGACGGTTTGGGAATACGCGGCGGATTTGAAAAGAAAAACATATAACAGATTATAAAAAGAGGTTAAGAGATGTCAATAGCAGTAGTTTTAGGTTTTATTTTCGGGGCTTTGACGGTGGCCGGCTTTACGCTGGGCGGAATCGCCGTCGCAAAGCACAAAAAGCGGGGGCTGGGCGTTCTGTCGCTGATAGGAGGGGGCGTATTTGCGCTTCTGTTCCTGTTTCTGCCCTTCAGCTTTCATACGGTGGACGCGGGCGAAGTGGCGGTGGTCAAACACCTGGGTGAGGCGCGTAAGGTGCGGACGTCGGGAACATACTTCGATTTCTGGATGACCGAAACCTACGAGCGGTATGACGCCAAGGTGCAGGATTTGTCCATTTTCACGCAGGCGTATTCCAACGACGCGCAGACGATGGACATCGAAATGACCGTGCAGTATCAGATAGACGTTTCCAAGGTCATCGACATCGCCAATACATACGGGTCCCTCGAAGTGCTCAACAGCCGCATTACCAGCGTCGCCATCGACGCCATGAAAACGGTGATGGCGGAGAGCACCGCCGATCAGATCATCGAGGGGCGCGGCAATATCTCCCAGAAGGTGACCGAGTGTATCATTTCCAGAATCGACAGCAGTTATTACGTCAACGTGCAGACGGCCGTGCTCACCGATATCGGGTTTACGGACGCGTACGAAGATGCCGTGGAGGCACAGATGATTGCGGAACGCGAAAAGGAAGCCGCCATCATTAAGGCGGAACAGGAGCTGGAAGTGGCCAAAAGACAGGCGGAAGCCAGGCTGGAAGAGGCGCAGGGCGAAGCCAACGCGCAGAAGGCTTTGGCGGAAGCGGAGGCGTATTCCGCGTCCATCAAAATTGTGGAGCTGGCGCGTTCCCTCGGATATACGGTGACGGAAATCGCGGGGGAGGACGGTTCGGTGTCGTTTGAAATCGAATGGAATGAGGACGACGCGGGCAAACAGATGTTGCTCGATTATCTGCAGTACCTCGAATATCTCTCCAAGTGGAACGGCGAGCTGCCCGACGTGGTCGGCGACGGCACGGGAATCATGATAACGGTGCCCGGTACTTCCGAAAATCAGCCGTAAAGGCCGTAAAACGGGGAGGCTTACAGAAGATCCCTTTGTACAGAGAAAGGTAAATTCAAGTACTCTGCTTTCAAAGCGCTCTTGTGTAAAGAAAGCCGGTGCAGGCGTAAATAATCATCTTGCGGATTTCCGTCCGCACGGGCCCTTTCGCAGGGACAAAATTGTCGTTTTGGTTGTTGTATGAGCCCGATTTGCGGCCGATGCCGCGAAAGGAAAAAGGTCGGAGCGGAAGCTTCGTGAAGATAAATATTTCAATAAATCCAAAGGAGAATAAGAAAAAATGGTAAAGAACGGTTTGCTTTCTTCTTCGCCCGGCAGCGTCGCGATTATCGTCGTTGTCGTGGTGGTGCTCATCGTCGTCATGCTGCTGCTTATGCTGATGACGAGGGTAAAGACCTGTCCGCCCGATAAGGTGCTGGTGGTCTACGGTAAAAACAGGCGTAACCAGGACGGGACGTATAAAAGTTCCAAGTGCGTACACGGCGGTATCGCTTTCGTCGTGCCCTTCGTGCAAAAGTTCACCTATCTCGACCTGACGCCCCTTTCCATCAGCGTCGACCTCAAGAGCGCGCTGTCCAAGCAGAATATTCGTATCGACGTGCCCTGTATCTTTACGGTGGGTATTTCGACCGACCCCGCCATCATGCAGAACGCCGCCGAAAGGTTGCTCGGGCTTACGCTGCAAAATATTTCCGACCTCGCGAAGGATATTATTTTCGGTCAGCTCCGTCTCGTCATCGCGACGATGGAGATAGAGGAAATCAATACCGACCGCGATAAATTTCTCGACGCCATTTCCCGCAACGTGGAGGGCGAGCTGAAGAAGATAGGTCTGAAACTGATAAACGTGAACGTGACCGATATTTCCGACGAATCGGGATACATCATCGCGCTCGGTAAAGAGGCCGCGGCAAAGGCCATCAACGACGCGAGGATCTCCGTCGCCGAAGAAGATAAAAAGGGTTCCATCGGCCAGGCGAACGCCAAAATGCAGGAGCGTATCTCCGTCGCCGAAGCGGAATCCGCCGCCATTGCCGGCGAAAATAAAGCCAAGGCGGAAATTGCACAGTCCAAAGCCATTCTGCGCGAGAAGGAAGCGGAATCCATGAAGATCGCCGTCACGGCGGAAAAGGTGCAGGAAGCGAAAGCGCTGGAAGAATCGTACGCGGCGCAGCAGCAGGCGGAAGTCGCACGTGCGGCGAGGGAAGAAGCGACCAAACAGGCCGACATCATCGTCGCCGCCGAAATCGAAAAGAAAAAGATGGAGATCGAGGCCGAAGCGCAGGCGGAACAGATTCGCCGCAAGGCAAAGGGTGAAGCGGACGCCATTTACGCGAAAATGGAAGCGGAAGCGCGCGGTATCCGGGAGAAACTTTCCCGCCAGGCGGAAGGTCTCGCGGACATCGTCAAGGCGGCCGGAACCGCGGACGAGGCGGTGCGCCTGATGATTACCGAAAAATTGGAGGCCATCGTCGCCGAGCAGGTGAAGGCGATCTCCAACCTCAAGATAGACAAGGTGACCGTCTGGGACAACGGAGACGCGGGCGACGGAAAGACGTCCACCGCCAATTTCCTCTCCGGAATGCTCAAGAGTCTGCCCCCTCTCGAGGAGGTGTACAACATGGCGGGGCTGTCGCTGCCCAAGATAGTGGCGCCTCAGAAGCCGTCCGCGGAGAACGGCGGTGCCGCGGAAACGGAATCTGCCGAAAAGGCCGCCGACAAAGCCGCCGAAAAAGCGGATAAAGCGAAGAAATAAGATTTCCGCCCTTCCCCTCATTCCGCAAAATGTGCGGAATGAGGGGGACAGGGTTGAGAGGAATCGAAAGACTTAGAAAAAGATGAACAGAAAAAGATGAAAAGAAAAAATTTTTCGGCCGCCTCGGCGGGGGCTTGCTGCGGAGCATTTTTGGCTTTTGCGGCGGGATGCTCGGGTGCGAATATTTCGCCCGAGGGGAAAGATTGGCGGCTGGCGTTTGTGCAGGGGCAGGAGGGGCAGGTGATCTTCTGCTCGGCGGAGTATACGGATTTATATCCGGAAGCGGAACGGGCGGACCTTTCCTGTCGGGCGGAAAACGGCAGCCTTACGATTGCCGGCGGGAAAGAGGAATATTCCGGAACTTACCGGGAGACGGACAGGGATAAAGGAGCCGTCATTTATACGGCTGCGTTCGGGGAGAAAGCCTGTATGATGGTCTGCAGCCTGACCGAACGCACGGACGGCGACGAATGGACGCTGGTTTTGTCGTCGGAAGAATATACGGCGACCTTTTATGCGGATTGACTTTTTGAAAAAACGGAAACATCATGAAAGAGGTTAAAGGCGGGGAAGAAAAAAGTTTTCCGAAAAAATGCGCGTATTTGCGGCGGTGGAAAAAGAAGTTGCTTTTTCTTGCGGCTTTGACGGCTTTTTTCCAAGGCTCCTTTGTGTAAAGGGAGCTGTCATGCGCAGCATGACTGAGGGATTGTCCTGCTCGTTTGTCGTCAAGGTGCGGGACAGGGTTGCGGCTATCGCCGTCTGACCGCAAAGCGGTAGAGGCGCAAACCGTTGGTTTGCTTTTATGGGGAGTCTTTTGCGGGCTTGCGCCCGTGTGACCGCTGACGCGGTAAAAATCTGCGGGCTCCGCCCTGCACCCGCAAGGGACAGTGTCCCTTGGCCCTTATTCGGGGTTTTCTCGTGCAAAGGGGCAAAGCTGTGGCTTGCGTTTGGCTTTCGGGAAGGAAAGCGAAAGGAGAAAAATGAAAGAAGATTTCGAAAAAGAGAAAGAAAAGAGCGGGGCGGAGTTCGGGACGCTCGGTTTCGGAAACGGCGAAGGGTTCGGAAAATTCGGAGAGGAAGCCTTCGGCGGAACAGCATCGGACGGCGGCTTAGACGGGGATGCAAACGAGCGGGAAAAATTTTTCCCCGGGGAGCCGAAGGAGGATGATGCCGAAAAACCGGAGGAGTGGGAGAAAGAATTTTTCTCCGATTTTTCCGAGGCGCCCGAAGAAGTTTTTTCTCCGCCTTCCGCGGAAGATTTTTTGCGGGAGATTCGGGAGGAAGAAAAAAGCGAGGGGCAGGGGAGAGACGAACGGGAACATGACCATGCCATGCTGAAAGAACACGCCGGGCATGCGCATACCGTTCTTGATGAAGGGGATATAGAGGCGCTGACGAGCGAGGACGGGAAAATTTATCTGCCGCAGTCCGCGCCCCCGTCGGAAGCGGAAAAAATACAGAATCCCGACGGATATATCCGCAATCGGTTCAAGGAGCTCGGCGTCGGAAAGGTAAAGAAGAAGGGAAAATTCCTTCTTGTGGCGGCGGGGATCGTGATGGCCGCAGTCTCGCTTTGGCTTCTGACACAGCATGACCCCGCGTATGTCCTCATGTATATTTTCTTTTTCGCGATGGGGGTAACGGTCTTTTTGCTCGGGCTGCCCCTTTCCTACACCGAACAGGCGGAAGCGCCGGAAAAATATCGGCTGATTTTTCCGTATGCGGTGGAAAAAATTCCCGCGGCGGAAGGAGGGAAGGAGTATTTTTTGGGGCTTTGGTACGTTTCGGATATCGGGCAGAGGCTTGCGCGGACGAAAGTGCTGTCGGGGGAGAAAGTCAATCGGTTGATTTCCGCTTTTTTGCGCGGGGAACTGGTCGCAGCGGCGAGGTCCGCGGCCGAGGCGGACAAGGCCGTCGTGCTTGCGCCCGGGGATCTCGGTCAATAGGCGCAAAGACGCAAAGAACGTAAAGATTGGAAAAAATAATGCGGGCGGAGGAGTTGATTTTTCCGTCCGTATGTTGTATAATAAAAGAAACGGCCCGCCGTCCGGGAAGGGCGAAGGCGGGAAATCGGGCTTTGAGGCCCGGAAAGGCGGAAAAGAGAAGATGAAATTTGTTTTCAGCGACGGCGAAAAAATAGGCGTATACCGGGACGGGAACGCGGAAAAATCGGAGAGCGCGTATATCGCGCATTACCGCGAGACCGCGATTCGGGATTCCAAGAATAAGGAATGGAAGACGCAGGGCCATACGGCGCAGCTGCTGGCTGAGGGAATTTATACGAACGGCGAGGAAAGGGTGGTGGCGGCCATTCACGGCGTATCCCTCACGCCCGACGAAAACAGAGTGCTGTACGCCTTTACCGTCAACGATTCGTCGGGCATCTATTCCAAGCTCACGGACGACGAAAAAAAGACGGAGATGCATATCGTCTCCTCCAACGAGGCAGACTTTATGTCCGTCGCCTGTAACGGCCGCGGGGAGATGCTCGCCGCGGTGCAGACCGATCCCGTCACTTCCCGCATCGCCGTGTTTCAGAAGGACAGCGGGGACTATAAATGCGTGACGGGCGGGGACTCGCTGGACGAAAATCCCTCGTTCGGCGCCGACGGGAAAAGCGTGCTGTTTAACTCGTACGGGGTAGGCAGGGATGCGAACAATAACTTTGTGGAGTATATGCCGTCGGAAATTTATCGGCTGAATTTGTCCACGCTGGACGTGGAGCCGGTGAAATCCGACCCTAAGCTCTCCTACATAAAGCCCGTCGAGGACCGCGATGGGAACCTCTATTGTATCCGCAAGCCGGGAAAGGAAAAGACGGGAGGGAATCCCGTCGTCGAAATTCTTCTCATTCCCGTGCGTATCATTCAGGCGATCGCGGGCTTCATTTCTTCTTTCGTGATGTGTTTCACGGGAAAACCTCTCGTTTCCGGACAGTCCTCCCGTTCGGTGGACGGCGGCGGAGGCGCGGCCAAAAACGGGAGGCCCAATGCGGGCAAGGCCTTTATCAACAATAATCTCCTCAATGTGGACAGGGAACTGAAAAAGAACAAAAAGCAGGAGGATTACGGGTTTATCCCTTCGAGCTGGAAGCTTGTCCGCCTGGCAAAGGACGGGACGGAGGACGTGGAAATCGCCTCCGGGGTGGCCGACTTCTGCCTCGTCGAGGAGGACGGGAAAAAGACGTTTGTCTACACCAACGGCAAACATATCTTTTCCGTCCGCGAGGGGGAAAAGCGCAAGAAGCTGGCGGATACCGATTTTTGCCTGAAAGTGGGGTCGCTCTATTCCGCCGATTCCTCCGATTCGGAACTGTACGATTTCTTTTGAAAATGGAAAGCGATGTATGCAGCGTGCCGCGCGCCCGAAATTTTTCGGGCGCGCGGTTTTGTTTTGACCGGGACAGGGTTGAGATGAGTTGCGGGGGGATGGTTTTTACAATCCCCCTTTCACTTTCCCCCTTTGCACAGGAGGGGCTTGTTTGCGGTTCTTCCGTACTTTGCGATAAAAAGGCTTCCTTGTGTAAAGGGAGTTGTCATGCGTAGCATGACTGCGGGATTGTCTTGCGGGCTTGCGCCCGTGTGACCGCTGACACGGTGGAGACGCAAACCTTTGGTTTGCTTTTGTGGGGGTTCTTTTGCGGGCTCCGCCCTGCACCCGCAAGGGACAATGTCCCTTGACCCTTTTTCAAGGCTCCTTTGTGCAAAGGGAGCTGTCTGCCATAGGCAGACTGAGAGATTGTCTTGCGTCTATCGCCGCCGCCCGCCTGCGCGGTGAGGGCGCAAAAAAATCCGCCGGGGGTCGGAGAGCCCTCGGCGGATTGGAATATTATCGGTTATTGTTTTTGAGGATCGGCCGGTTGAGGCGAAGTGTTGTCCGGTTCGGCGGCCGCCTTGGCCGCAGGAGATTGCTTTTTCTCGCCGTCGCTGAAGCCCGGGACATTTTTTCTGCGCAGGCCGGATATGGCAAAGTACAGCGCCGTGCCGAAAATGCCGACG
>CALWAU010000055.1 GCA_944375795.1 uncultured Clostridia bacterium
AAGACACAATGTAAAATTCGGCGTGCGGATCACGGTGAAGGCGCTGATTTCCGCGGGCATCATCGCGCTGGCGGTCGTCCTTCCCCAACTGGTGCACCTCGCCGCGGGGGCGGAAGGGGGAGTTCGCTGGCTTCCCATGTATCTGCCCGTCCTGCTCGGCGGCTGCCTGCTCGGCTGGCGCTGGGGGCTGGGGATCGGCCTTCTGTCTCCGCTCGCGAGCTTTGCCATCACCTCCGCCGCGGGCAATGCGATGCCCGCCGCTTCCCGCCTCCCTTACATGATGGCGGAACTCGCGGTGTTCGCCGCCGTTTCGGGGCTTTTCTCCCGTAAAATCGCGGCTAACGGCTGGATGGCTTTTCCCGCCGTGCTCCTCGCACAGGTGAACGGCAGGGTCGCGTTCATCGCGATTGCGGCGGTATTTCAGAACGTTTCGCCCCTGTCGGCGTCCGCGGTTTGGGCGCAGGTACAGACGGGGCTTTTGGGGCTAGTCTTGCAGGCGGTCGTCGTGCCGTTTATCGTCATGGGCCTTCGGGCGCTGATGAACAGGGAGAACCGCTAAACCGGGCGGACAGGGAAAAATGATATACAGAGAACTCGGAAAAACTGGCCTGAAAGTGAGCGAAATCGGGCTGGGCTGCGAGGGGTTTCTCGGCAAGGACGAGGCCTTTACCCGCGACGTGTTCGCGCGCGCCCTGGACGGCGGCGTAAACTGCATGGACCTGTACAGTCCCGACCCCGACATGCATGTCCGGGTGGGGCGCGCCGTCGGCGCGGAAAGGAAAAATTTCGTCTATCAGGCGCACCTGTGCACGACCTGGCAGAACGGCCAGTATAAGGCGACCCGCCGGATGGACGAGGTGGTGCCTTCCTTTGAAAAGATGCTGAAAAACCTCGGTACCGATTACGTCGACGTGGGCATGATTCACTACGTCGATTCCGCCGCCACCTGGAAACAGGTGTCGGAAGGGGAGGTCATGGCATACGCGCAGAAGCTGAAAAGGGAGGGAAAAATTCTCCGTATCGGCATGAGCAGCCATAATCCCCTCGTCGCGCTCGAGGTGGTGAAAAGCGGGCTCATCGAAGTGCTGATGTTTTCAATCAATCCCTGCTACGACCTTTTGCCGGGCGACGAGGACGTAGATAAACTGTTTGCGGAAGAGAGCTACGAAAAGCCGCTTTTCAATCTCGACCCCGCGCGCGAGGAACTGTACGAGACGTGCCAGCGTCTGGGCGTGGGGATCACCGTCATGAAGGCGTACGGCGGCGGGGATCTCCTCACGGAAAATTCTCCCGCAGGGAAGGCTCTGACGCCCGTGCAGTGCATTCATTACGCGCTCACCCGGCCCGCTGTGTCCTCGGTCATGGTCGGCGCGCATACGAAGGCGCAGCTGGAGGACGCCCTCCGTTACGAGGAGGCTTCCGAAACGGAGCGGGATTACGCGTCGGTGTTCGCTACCTTCCCGAAAATCAGCTGGCAGGGGCACTGCATGTATTGCGGGCATTGCGCTCCCTGCCCGAAGGGGATCGACGTGGCGTCGGTCACCAAATTTCTCAATCTCGCCAAGGCGCAGGGGGCGGTTCCCGAAACGGTGCGCGAGCACTATGCCGCCCTGTCCGCCAAGGCGGGCGACTGCGTGGCCTGCGGCGCCTGCGAAAAGCGGTGCCCCTTCGGCGTGAAGGTCATCGAAAACATGCGCGCGGCAAAGGCGGTTTTCGGGGCGTAAAGGCGG
Organism: uncultured Clostridia bacterium; assembly: GCA_944375795.1. Taxonomy (GTDB): domain Bacteria; phylum Bacillota; class Clostridia; order Christensenellales; family Borkfalkiaceae; genus Scatosoma. The sequence continues at coordinate 1,731 of CALWAU010000055.1, forward strand.
ATCGGAATAAAGACGGACGGAACGGGGCAAAGTGCTTTTGCGTTTTGCCCCGAAGTCCGTTTTCGGCGTTTTGCGGCAAATTTTTTCGGAACAGGAGTGAATGGCATGGAAAAGAAATTCGATTTTGACGAGCTAATCGACAGACGGAACAGCGGCTCCCTGAAATGGGACGTGAAGGAAAACGAGCTGCCCATGTGGGTGGCGGACATGGATTTCCGCACCGCGCCGGGCGTCGTGAAGGCGATCGAGGCGAGGGCGAAAACGGGGATATACGGCTACGCAGCCCTTCCGGACAGATGGTACGACGCCGTCATTTCCTGGTGGGAGAGGCGGCACGGCTTCCGTTTCGGGCGGGATTGGCTGTGCTTTTGCACGGGCGTCGTCCCCGCCGTATCCTCCGTTGTGAAAAGGGTGACCAACGTCGGGGACCGGGTATTGGTGCAGACGCCCGTATACGACATCTTTTTTCATTCGATAGAGAATGCGGGCAGGGCGGTGCTGGAAAGCCCGCTGCACCGCGAGGGAGGGGAATATCGCATCGATTTTGCCGACCTCGAAAAGAAGCTTGCCGAGCCGCTCACGACGATGATGATCCTGTGTAATCCGCACAATCCCCTCGGCAGGATATGGACGAGGGAGGAGCTCGGAAAAATCGGCGCGCTCTGCGCGAAATACGGCGTCACGGTGCTTTCGGACGAGATTCACTGCGACCTGACCGACCCGGGGAGGGAATACGTGCCCTTCGCGTCCGTCTCGGAGGAATGCCGGAAGGTGAGCGTCACCTGCATTTCCGCCAGCAAGGCGTTCAATCTCGCGGGCATGCAGTCGGCGGCGGTCGTCGTGCCCGAACGGACGCTTCGGGACAAGGTGGTGCGCGGGCTCAACAGCGACGAGGTCGCGGAACCCAATTGCTTTGCGGCGGAGAGCACGGCAGCGGCGTTCTCCGAGGGGGAGGAGTGGCTGGACGCCCTTCGGCAGTATCTGTACGAAAACAAGAAGTTTGCGGCGGAATTTTTGGGACGGGAGCTTCCGGAGATCGGTTTCGTCTTGCCCGAGGCGACCTATCTTCTGTGGCTGGACTGCGGGAAAATTGCCCGCGACGCGGACGAGCTGTGCGATTTTCTGCGCGCGGAAACGGGGCTGTATCTGAATCCGGGCGCGCAGTACCGCGGGGAGGGAAAGACCTTTCTCCGCATGAATCTCGCTTGTCCGAGAAGCCGTCTGAAAGACGGATTGGAGCGGCTCGCCCGGGGCATACGCGCTTACGGAAACCGGGCGTCGGCGTCCGCGAAGGAAATTTTCGAGCGGGGCGGCTATACCTACGTCCTCGAAAAGGAGGGCAGGGTATGCGCCGGCCGCGAGCGGGGGATCGCTCCGCTCCTGCGCCTGTCGGAGAGCGGCGCGGATTTTCGCGGCGGGTCGGCGGCCGATAAAATCGTGGGCAGGGCAGCCGCTCTGCTGTATGCGGGGCTGGGAATCGGCAGCCTGTACGCGGAGGTGCTCGGCGAGGGCGGATTGGCCGTTCTGCGGCGGTATAAAATCGCCGTCGGATACGGGACGCTGACAAAGCGCATCGTCAATCGCGACGGCACGGATATCTGTCCCATGGAGAGGGCCGTGGAGGGCATAGACGAGCCTGAAGCGGCAAAGAGGGCGCTGCACGCCCGGCTGGAGGAGCTGAGAGGGGAAAAGCGCGCGCGGTGAAAGACCGTTCCGAATGCGCGGAAAATAATTCTGAACGTGGGTCCCGCGGACGGCAGTCCGCGGGACTTTCCGCGTATCCGGACGGAACGCGGAAACGGGTACAAATGTATAAAGGGTATCTTTTAGGGGGATAATAATGCCGACCGGGAAACGGCGGAAGAAACAATCGGAGGGCACGACGATGGACTATGCGGCGACGGCGAGACAGATATTGGAGAAGGTAGGAGGAGAGAGCAATATTCTCTCGGCCACGCACTGCATGACGCGGCTCCGCCTCGTTTTGAAGGAAGAAGGGGTCGTAAACGACGCCGAAGTGAAGGCCATTCCCGGCGTCGTGGGGGTGACGCGCAAATCGGGGCAGTATCAGATCATCATCGGCAACAACGTCGCAAAGTGCTTTTCGGAACTGAACAAGCTGGGCAATTTTGCGGACGCGCCCGCGGAGGTGAGGAAGGGGAAGCGAAATCCGTTTTCCGCCGTCCTGGACGCGATAGCCGGTTCCATCGCGCCCATCATTCCGGCCATCATCGGCGCCGGAATGATTCGCGTTCTCTACATCATTCTCAATTTCTGGATCCCCGCGGAAAACAGTTCGATGGTGGTGCTGAATGCCGTCGCGGACGCGGCATTCTATTTTCTGCCCATCCTGATCGCCTTTTCGGCGGGAAAGAAATTCGGGGGAAATCCCTACCTCGCGGCGGCGGTCGTCGGCGTGCTCCTCCATCCCGACATCGTCGCGCATGTCAGCAACGCCGCGGGCGAGTGGGCTACCTTTTTAGGTATTCCCATGCTCAACACCTCCTATTCGTCCACCGTGCTGCCCGCGCTGCTTACGGCGTACGTCATGAGTTGGATCGAAAGGGGCGTGGACAAAATTACGCCCGCAATTACCAAAAACTTTCTCAAACCCATGCTGATCATCCTCATTTCCGCGCCGATCGCGCTCATCGCGCTCGGCCCCGCGGGCGCATATGTCGGCCTCGGGCTGGAATGGGTCATCACGCGGCTCAACGCGTACGTGCCCTGGCTTGTCGCCGTCATCATGGCGGTGGCGATGCCCTATCTCGTGATGACGGGCATGCACTGGGCGTTTATTCCCGTCACGCTCGCCGCCCTCGAATCCCCCGAAGGGGAGATGCTGATGCTGCCCGCGATGCTGGCGGCAAACCTCGCGCTGGGCGCCTCCTGCCTCGCGGTGGCGGTGCGGAGCAAGGACAAGGTCCTCAAGCAGGAAGCGGCGGCTTCGGGCATTTCCGCCATTTTCGCGGGGGTGACGGAACCGGGACTGTACGGCGTCATGCTGCCGCAGAAAAAGCCGCTTTTCGCCGTCGCCGTCGCCTGCTTTGTCTCGGGGCTCATCGGCGGCATCGCGCGCGTGGCGGCGTCCGCTTTTGCGTCGCCCTCCCTGCTCTCCATCACGATATTCGTGCACGGCGAGGGATTTTCCAATTTTGTCTGGGCGGTCGTGATGGCGGCGGTCTCCCTGCTCGTTTCCTTTTTGCTCACCCTGTTCCTGCCCGAATTTTCCGCGCTCGGAAAAAGGCTGTTCAAGCGGGGCAGGGGAGAAATGACGGACAAAAATGAGGAAACGGCGGAGGCGGTCGAGGCCCCCGCGGAAACGCCCGTGGAGCGGGAGATCGCGGCGCCCCTGTCCGGGCGGCTGGTGTCTTTGGCCGAGGTCCCGGACGAAACCTTTTCGGAAGGAGTGCTGGGCGTCGGCGCGGCCGTTCTCCCTTCGGAGGGAAAGGTATTTGCGCCCTTCGACGGCAAGGCGGAAACGGTGATGGGGCACGCCCTGGGACTGCGTTCGGCGGGAGGGATAGAGCTGCTGATACACGTCGGCCTGGAGACGGTAAAGCTGCGGGGAAAGCATTTTGTCCCGCACGTCGCGGAAGGGGACGTTTTCCGGAAGGGGGATCTGCTGCTCGAATTTGACCCGGACGCGATCGCCCGGGAGGGGTATCCGACGGTCACGCCCGTCGTCGTCACCAATGCGGGGGAATGCGGTACGGTGCTGCCCGTCTCCCCGAGGGAGATAACCGCGGGCGAAAGGATGATCTCTGTCACGCGGGAAGAGCTGCGGGAGGGGACGGAAAGGAAAAAATGAAAGGCGCGAAAATAAAATTTCCGGAAAACTTTTTATGGGGCGGCGCCATTGCCGCCAATCAGTGCGAGGGGGCCTTCGACGAGGACGGAAAGGGGCTGAGCGTGCAGGACGTTACGCCGCGCGGCATTTTCGGGCCGCCCACCGAAGCGCCCACGCCCGATAATCTGAAACTGAAGGGCATCGACTTTTATCACCGCTATCGGGAGGATATCGCCCTGTTTGCCGAAATGGGTTTCCGGGCGCTCCGCGTGTCCGTCGCCTGGAGCCGCATTTATCCGAACGGCGACGACGAATGTCCGAATGAAAAGGGCCTGCAATTTTACGATTCCCTGTTCGACGAATGTCTGCGCCGGGGCATGCAGCCCGTGGTCACCATTTCCCATTACGAGACGCCGCTGAACCTGGCGCGCCGGTACGACGGCTGGCGCAGCCGCGCCCTGATAGGTTTTTACGAGCGGTATGTGCGCACCCTCTTTGCGCGCTACGGCAAGAAGGTGCGTTATTGGCTCACTTTCAACGAAATCAATTCCCTGCTGCACGCCCCCTTTACGAGCGGCGGCATCGCGACGGAGAAAAGCCGGCTCACCGAGCAGGATCTGTATCAGGCGGCCCATCACGAGCTGGTAGCCAGCGCGCTGGCCACCAAAATCGCGCACGAGACGATGCCGGACGCAAAAGTGGGGTGCATGATCCTCAGCATGCCGCTCTATCCGCTGACGCCCGCGCCCGACGACGTGATCGCGGCCATGGACGCCGAGCATAAGAACGATTTTTACGGCGACGTTCACGTCCGCGGCGAGTATCCGGGCTATATGCTCCGCTATTTCCGGGAGCGCGGCATCCGCATCGAATTTGCGGACGGGGACGCGGAGATGCTCAAAAATACGGTGGATTTCGTGTCGTTCAGCTACTACATGAGCGCTTGCGCCACCGCGGACGATCGCGTGCCCCGCGGGCGGGGCAACATCATCGGCGGGGTGCCCAATCCCTATCTTCCGCAGTCGGCGTGGGGATGGCAGATAGACCCGCAGGGGCTCCGGTACGTGCTCAACCGCTTTTACGACCGCTATCGGAAACCGCTGTTCATCGTGGAGAACGGCCTGGGCGCGGAGGATAAGCTCGTCCGCAAAGACGGGGAGCTGACCGTCGAGGACGATTACCGCATCGACTATATGCGCGCGCACCTGAAGCAGGTCGCGGAGGCGATCGCGGACGGCGTGGAGGTAATGGGGTATACGGCCTGGGGCTGTATCGACCTCGTGAGCGCGACCACGGCGGAAATGCGCAAGAGGTACGGCATGATTTACGTGGATCGCAACGACGACGGCAGCGGAACGCTGGCGCGCTACAAAAAGAAATCCTTTTATTGGTACAGAGACGTCATCGCCTCCGGGGGCAAGAGCCTGGAGGGAGAATAATCATCGGGAGGGAATACCATGCGGCAATTTGAATACGTCATCGGGGACGAGGCGGGCATCCATGCGCGTCCCGCGGGGCTTCTCGTCAGGGAAGCGAAGAAATACGACAGCAAAATTACGGTGTCCAAAGGGGACAAATCGGCCTCGGCCACGGGGCTGATGGCGTTGATGGGCCTGGGTGTGAAATGCGGAGACAGGGTCTGCGTGCGCGCGGAGGGCGGGGACGAAGCCGCCGCGTGCGAGGGCCTGCGGGCGTTTTTCGAGGAAAATTTCTGAAGGCGGACGTGGAGCGGCTGCGGAGCCGTTCTTGCGGCTTCGGCGGATTGTGCGCCCGAGAAGGAGGCGGGAAAAAGAGATGATCAGATGGAAGGGAAAGGCCGTCTGCCGCGGAATCGTCTGCGGCCCCGCCGCCGTCCTCAAAAGGGACGAACGGGTCAAACGGCAAAAGACGGCGGATCCGGCGGCGGAGATATCCCGCCTGGAAAGCGCGCTGGAAGAAGCGAAGGGACAGCTTGAAAAGCTGTACAAAAGGGCGGCGGCGGAAGTGGGCGAGGACAGCGCCGCCATTTTCGAGGTGCATCGCATGATGCTGGAGGACGAGGATTACCTCGACGCCGCGCGCAATCTGATCGCGGGGGAAAGCATAAATGCGGAGTATGCCGTTTCCGTCACGGGCGACAATTTTTCCGAGATGTTCGCGGGGATGGAGGACGAGTACATGAAGGCGCGCGCCGCCGACGTGCGCGACGTTTCGGTCCGCCTCGTGCGCTGTCTCAGGGGAGAGGAGGAACCGGATTTTTCCTCGCTGCCTCCGTCCGTCGTCTTTGCGGACGACCTGACGCCGAGCGAGACGGTGCGGCTGGACAAGAGCCGCATTCTCGCGTTCGTGACCGTGCACGGGTCCGTCAATTCGCACACGGCCATTCTGGCGAGGACGATGAGCATCCCCGCCGTCGTCGGCGTACCCGTCGATTTCGAGAAGCTGAAAAACGGTTCCCCGGTCGTCGTGGACGCCTTTTCCGGCGAAGTGATCGCCGACCCGGACGGGGAGACGCTCGCCGCCGCGGAAAAACGCATGGCGGAGGAGCGGGAAAACGCGGAGCTGCTGCAATCGCTGAAGGGGAAGGAAAACATCACAAAGGACGGGCACAGGGTAGAGCTTTTCGCCAACGTCGGCAGCGTGAGCGACGTCGGATACGCGCTGGAAAACGACGCGGGCGGCATCGGGCTCTTTCGCAGCGAGTTTCTCTATCTGGGCAGGAACGACTATCCGGGCGAGGAAGAGCAGTATCAGGCATACAGACAGGTGCTGCAGATCATGGCGGGCAAGAAAGTGGTCATTCGCACGCTGGACATCGGCGCGGACAAGCAGGCGGCGTATTTCGGGCTGGAGAAGGAGGAGAATCCCGCGATGGGCTTCCGGGCCATCCGCTTGTGCCTTACGCGTCCGAAAATATTCAAGACGCAGCTTCGCGCGCTGCTGCGCGCCGCGCGGTACGGAAATCTCTCGGTGATGTATCCGATGATCACCTCCGGGGAAGAGATAAAGCGGATTTACGCGCTCGTCGCCGAGGCGGAGGCGGAGCTGAAAAGTGAGGGGATCCCGTACAAAATTCCCGAGCAGGGCATCATGATAGAAACGCCCGCCGCCGCTGTCATCAGCGACCTGCTGGCGGGGTCGGTCGATTTCTTTTCCGTCGGCACCAACGATCTGACGCAGTATATGCTGGCGATCGATCGGCAGAACGAGAAGCTGGACGAGTTTTACGACCCGCATCACGAGGCGGTCCTGCGCACGATACGCCTGGTGGTGGAGAACGCGCACCGCGCGGGAAAATGGGTGGGCATCTGCGGCGAGCTGGGCGCCGACGCCTCCCTGACGGAAACCTTCCTCCGCATAGGCGTGGACGAACTTTCCGTGTCCCCCTCCATGATCCTCAGGCTCCGCAAAAAAATTTCGGAAATACGTCTGGACGGTTAAAAAAGCATAAGGATAGTTTACGATTCGGGAGGCCGCCCTTCGGGGCGGTCTTTTTCGGTCGAAAAAAGTAAACGGAATAAGCAAAATTTCATAAAAGCGGTGGAAAAGTCCTCAAAAACATTGATTTTGTCACTCGATTTTGCTATAATATAACGGAGAACAAAAATATCCGTTTCGGAAATGTTGCGGAGGAGGGCTGCGGAATGGTTCGGTGTCGGTTTTGCGGAACTGTGGTCGAAGAAGGGGAAATCTGTCCCGAGTGCGGGCGGAATTTGACGGAGGAGGACGGAGCGGCTTCGGCCGAGGCCTCCGATTTTTTCGGGGCACTGGCCGCGGAGGCGGACGCGCTCGTCGCGGAGGAGGAAAAGAAGCGGGCGCGGGAGGAGAAGGAAAAGGAGCTCGGCGCCTTTGAATACGAGGAGCATCTCGACGGCACATATACGGTCACGGGGCTGCGGGACAAGACGGCTTTGAAACTCTCCGTGCCCGCGGGCGTCGTTTCTGTGGGGGAAAAGGCGTTGGAGGGGGCGGGGGTCATGGAAATTTCCCTGCCCGAGGGGCTGATGAACATCGGCGCCGGCGCTTTCCGTAACTGTAAAAACCTCATGTCCGTCAATTTCCCCTCCTCCCTGCTTCTGATAGGGGACGAGGCGTTTGCCGGCTGCGAATTGCTGGACGCGGAATGCCCGTTTTCGGTAAAGCGGGCGGGGAAAGATATTTTCAAAGGCACGGCGGGGGAGCGTCGTCGGGCGGCGGAAGCGCGCAGGGCCGAAGAGGAAGCCCGCAACAGGGCAGAGGAGGCCCGCCGCAAGGCGGAAGTGGAGCGCAAGGCCGCGGAAGAAGCGCAAAAGCGCGCAGCCGAGGAAGCGCGGCGGCGCGAGGAAGAAGCGCGCCGCAGGGCGGAGGAGGAGAACAAGGCCCGACAGGCCCGGCAGGAGGAGGAACGGCGCCGGGCGGAGCGCGCCCGGAGACAGCGGGAGGCGGAGCAGACCGTCGAACAAAAAGCCGCTCTCATTTCGGCAAAGGGGGTGGAGCTGAAAAAGGTAAAGGAGGAGCTTTCGGCGCTGGAACCCGAATATCTGCGGCTGAAGGCCGCCTATGAGGACAAGTGCAAAGCGCATGAGAAAAAGCTGAAGCCCTTCAAGGATCTTCCGGACTGGCTCACCGCGCTCTTTTTTCTCCTTCCGGCAATCGTTTTTGCGCTGTGCTTTGCCCTTACGCCCGTGCTCGATTCCTGGCCGAAGGCGGGGAAGATCGTCTTTCTGGTGCTCCTTACGCCCGTATCCGGCGTCGTCGGTATGTTTGTGCTCGGGGCGCTGTGGGGGATCGTCAGCGGAATTGCGGAAAGCATTCTCAAAGACAAGGTAGAAATGCCGGAGTTTGACGCAATCGACGCGGAATACGGGTCGAAAAAACGGCGGGAGGAAGAATTGACGGAGGAGATCGCCGCGCTGCGGAAGGAGTCGGACGAGGCGCGGAAAATCGCGAGAGGCGAAAAGTAAAGACGGTTTTTGCGGGGTCGTCCGCGTCGGGAGCATGGCATGGAAGATATCGTTGCGCTTGCGGAGCAGGCGGGAATTTACGAAAAATACAGGAGGGAGCTTTCCGAAGCGGAGAGCGGCGAACGGGAGCGGGAGACGAAGCGGGCGCTTTCGGAAAAGTATTCGGCGCTGGCGGAGGATATCCGCCGCTTTCTGTCCAACGGGCAGTTCGCGCTGGTGCTGAACAAGCTCACCCTGCTGTTCAAAGGCGTTCTGTCCTACGAGGGCGGGGCGCTGTATTATCGGGGAAAGCTTCCGGAGGGCAGGCCCTTCGATTGCGACGGCTGTTTCGCGCTCGCCGCCGAATGCGAACGGAAGATCATGTCGGACGTCCAATCGCTGGTCCGCAGGACGGGAAACGCGGATATGCTCGCCCGCGAATTGTGCGACAATTACGCCACGCTCGGCAAAATCGCGGGGGCGGCGAAAACTCTCTGCGAACGGGCGACGGAGCGCGAGCTTGCCGCCGTCCGCCGCCGCTGCGACGAACTGCGCGGAAAGATGCGGGAGATGGACGAGGGCTGCGGCGGGGATTTCGAGGCCCGGGTGCGGGAGAAGATAGCCCGGCTCGCGAAGGAGCGCGCCTCGTCCGATTCGGCGGGGACGCGCCTGCAAAGCGAGCGGGAGGGAAACGCGCATTACGGGCACGCGGTGTTTTTGGGTACCTGCATGGCGCGGCCGAGCGAAGACGCGCTCTCTGTCCTGCGGGGGCTGCCGGAAGTTTCCGCCGCATTGTCCCGGCCCGTTTCCCTCTCCGCCGCGTTCGGGCAAAGCGCCGTCTTTTTCTCGGTGGACGGCGGATACGAGCGGCGGGGGGACGAGTTTTACGACGCGCTCTGCCGCATGCTGCTCGGGGCCATGACGGATTTCGAGCCGGGCGGACTGCGGTTTGCGTGTGCGGAAGGTCTGGAAGCGGTGCCCCTGCTGGCGCCGCTGTATAAGATCGTCGACGGGGAAATTTCCCCCGACTGCATGTACCGCCCCCCGGCAAAGGACAAGGCGGCGGTTTCCGCTCTGCTCGGGGCGCTGCTCGCGGAGATGAAAAGCCGGCAGACTTCCTTCCGCACCCTGCGGAAGGAGGACGGGAGGACGTGCGCCGACATCGCCGAATACAACGCGAGAAATCCCGACAACGCACTGCCGTATATCCTTCTGGCCGTGCACGGTTATCCGCTGCTGTTCGAGGGGGCGGAGGTGCGCGCGCTTCTGAAAAATCTCGTCCTCGAGGGCGGCCCGGCGGGCATCTTCGTCGCCGTTTTCGGGCAAAACGCCGAGATCCCCGGCATGTACGGCGCGCCGCCCGAGAAATTGGACCTCCCGTCGCTCGGCATGCGCGAAATATGCGTGCGGGGGGACGGCGGCGCAGTTTTCGAGGGGGCGGAATTCCGTTTCCCCGAGGGAGAGGGCTTTGACATTTCCGCCGCGAGGGGAGAGCTTCGCGACCGCCTCCGCCGCGCCAATACGTTCTATCTCGATTCCATCTTGCAGGAGAGCCACGACGTGCCCTTTGAAAAGCGGATATCCGTTCCGCTCGGCAATTCGGACGGGCGCCTGTACAGCCACGTGACGGGGACGGAAAAACCGCCCTATCCCTTCACGCTGGTCACGGGCGCGGTCGGCTCGGGCAAGTCGGCGTTTCTCCACGCCTTTATCATGAGCGCCGCGATGAAATATTCGCCCGACGAGCTGCAGTTTCACATCATCGATTTCAAGACCCGCACCGACTCGCAGGAGTTTCTCGGCTATCTTTACCGGGAGGGGGAAGAGAATCTCTACATCCCGCACGTGCGTTATCTCTCCCTGCGCAGCCGTCCGGAAAACGCCCTCGACGTGATACGCTACATCAAAAATCTGATGAACGAGCGCAACAAACTGGGCAAGTTCGAGGCCTACAATTCCTCTCCCGAGGTCAAGTCGGGCAGGCGCAAGCCCATGCCCATGGTCTACGTCGTCATCGACGAGTACGAAAATATGCTGGCGGGCGGGGACGCGGAGGAGACTTCCTCTTTCGACGTCGATTTGCTCGGCCCGAAGATCGTGGAGGGGATCACCACCGTCCTCAAACGCGCGCGGACGTTCGGCATCGGCGTCATCTTCTGCGGCCAGGCGGTGAAGCTTCCCGCCGACGCGATGAATCAGATCAACAACCGCATCGCCTTCTATAACGGCAGCGGGATTTTCGAGCGGGTGTTCGGGCATTGGGAGGATGAGATGTACGCCCGTTTCCCGGCTGAGAACTATCTGGGCTACGCCTGGTGCGCGGAGAACGGCGTCGTGCGTCCCTCCTTTGTCCGCATGGCGTACGCGGGGCCTGTCGACGGAAAGCGCATGCACGCCCTCGCAAAGCGCATCCGCGAAAAATACGCGGATTTTCCGCGCGGACAGGTCGTCGTCGGCGGGACGGGCAGCGCGCAGCTGTCGGGCCCTTCCGCCTATCGGACGTGGGCGGAGGAGGCCGCCTGGCGGGCAGACATGAGCAGAATCGAAAACCCCGACGATTTCGATACGAGCGGAATCGAGGAGGGCTTCCGCAAGGGCAGGCCCCTTGCGCTGGGCGTCTCCGCGTCTTCGGGGCTTCCGGTGGCCATGGACTATTCCACGGACGTCAACGGCGTCGGGTATTTCGCCTGCGCCAACGAACGGACGCTGTACCGTATAGAGCGGAACGCCGCCTTTGCCTTTCTGTTTCAGACGGCGGGCCGCGGACAGGTCTTTTATTGCGATACGGAGCAGAGGACGGGGGACGCGTTCGGGGACTGCTTCGGGGCGTATTTTCCGAAGGCGGAGGGGCTGCAGACCGCGATACGCCGCGTCCGCGGCCCCGCGGAGATCGCGCGCCTGCTGGTGGAGAAAAAGCGGGAACGGGAGCGCGGGGCGTCCTCGTCCTGCCTTGTCGTCCTTCACGAGGCGGAGTGGCTGGAAGCGGACAAACTCGCGAAGCAGCTTTCGGAAAAGAGCGGGGCAGGGGAGCGACGAACGCAGCCGGAAGGCGCGACGCGCAACGAATTTTACGAAAAGCTGAAAGCTTCCGGCGCGGCGATCCCCGCGGCTTTGCTGGACAGGGTGAAGGGGATGAACATCGATCTGAACGGCGTCGGCGCGGCGGCCCGCGCGGCGTCCTCCGGGAAAGCGGAGGCGTTTACCCCCAAGGAGGTGCGGGAGGCGTTCGGGGAGCTCTATCTGACGGGCAACCGGGACGAAATTTTCCTCCTGGTCACCTCGGAAAAATACGGCACGATTTCCTCCGTCGTATTGTCCCTGGCGTCGGACAGTCGCGAGAGGACAAATCTCAGGGAACACGGCGTGTACGGTTCCTTCGAGGAAATGCGCCGGGAACAGACGGAAAATACGTCTGCCAACAGCTGCTACGTGCTCCCCGCGGCGACGGGCGCGCGGTTGTACGATTACGGTGCGGACGGCGCGGGGGCGTGGTGGCAGTCGCTCGAAGCGCGCCTGCGCGGCGAAGGAGGCGGAAAATGAGCGCCAAGGTATGGAATCCGGACATCATGCTTTCGCAGAAGCGGGCGATGGACGCCTGTCTCGCGAACATAGAGGCTTGCGACGCGCGCCTGCTCGACGCGCTGTCGGCGTACGCCCGCGTCGTGCGGGACAACGTGAGCGACGAGGCCAAGGCGCTGGTGAAGCGGATCGGGGCGCTGGTCGAAGAGATGCGCGAGGAGGTCGGGGAGAAGATAGGTTCCCTGGAGCGCGCGGCAAAATTGCAGAACGAGATAGAATCGAATGCCCGTTCGGGTTTCCGCGGTTGAAAACCGCAAGCGGCGCCTTTCCGCAAAATTGCGGGATTTTGCGCCCGATCTCTCCTTTTCGGGCGGATTTTAAGTCGGAGGCCGAGGTAAACAGATGGACAACGAGATTATAGCCAATACGGAAAATATCGACAGGGTGGTTTCGGCGTTCGCCGCCGAGCTGGATTCCTATATCGCTTCGATGGAGTCGGAGCTGGCCGGGCTCTCCGCGGCGGTGACCAAACTCGGCGAGGGGTGGGTCAGCGACGATTACGACCGCTTCCGCGAGACGATGCAGGCGAAGATACGCAAGATAGAGGCGGAAATGCGCCGCGCGGGCGAGCTGAAAACCTACCTCGACGAAACCGCCGGGCAGTTCCGCGAGCTTCTGCGGATCTTGCGCGAGGGCGCGGAGGCGTAAATTGCCGGGGCGTAAATCTTTGCGGGCGCGGCGTCGCCGCCATGGCCCGCATATCTGAAACGGAGGCAGCAGGGATCAGATGAAGGAATCCGCATTGACGTTTTTGTGCCTCGAACGGAGCGTTTGGGACAACGACGAGACCCGTTCGGTGGGGGAGATCAAGGACGAGAAGGAGTTTGTTTTCTCTTTGCCCCGACAGGCGGAAAGCGCCTGGCGCGACGCGCTCGGCGCGCGGCTGGACGAGGCTTCCCTCCGCGCCTCGGCTCTCCTTTGCCGCCGCCTGGCGGAAGAATGGGAGTTTTTGGAAAAGTACATCGACGCGTTTGACCCCGGGCGGGTCTCTTATCGTTCGCGGCGCGGCGAAATCGACGGCTGCCGGGTGGAGGCGGACGAGATATGAGAAGCGCCGTCGATTGCAGCGTGAACGGCATAGAGGCGTTCAGAGAGACGCTCGCGAAAAGGCTTTCCGAAGTCGGGGAGGTATTCTCGGCGGAGGGAGGGCGGAAATACGGCGGGATGTTCGGGGAGATCCGCGCGCTGCTCCTCGCCGATTTGCAGGTGATTTCCGAGGTCGCCGACCATTCCTTCGAGCTGATGCGGGCGGACCTCGGACGGGCGGGGCTTGTCCTCGACCACGACAGAGAAATGCTGGAGCGCTGCCGGGAAAAAATTGTCGATACGCGGCGGGAAATCGACCGCGCGAGGGAGCAGGTCGCCCGCGACGAAGAGGCCTGTCGGCAGCGGATACGCGAGCAGACGCGGGCAAATGCCGCGGCGCCCGCCAAGACGGGGAGCGGAGAGGAAGCGGAAAGGACGTACGCCCGGATGCGCCGCATGTATGAAGAGAATAAAGCGGCGGCGGAGAGGGCGGTGCGGTCGGCGAAGAGCGCCTGCGCGCAGTCCCGTTCGGAGCTGGAGTCGCTGAACGGCCGGGAAAAGCAGTTGTGCGAAACGGAAAAGCATATTCAGGATTGCATACGCACCCTGGAGGACATCGTGCGGCAAATCGAAAACCGCCGCACGGAAACGGAGAACTATGTGACGGATTGCCGCAGGCGGATGCAGGCGCTGGAGCAGTCGTTTGTCCGCCTCGCCGAGCGTTATGCGGCGTACGAAAAGACGACGCGGAAACTTTCGGAGACGGCGGGGGAAGCCGCGGATATCCTCGCGGAGCTCGACCGGACCCTCTCCGCGGCGTCGGGCGGCAAGCCCGCGAAAAGCAAGCGGATATGCGTCGACGACCCGGCGCGCTTTGCGGAGATGGCGGGCGGGCTGGAACGGGGCCGTGCGGGCCTGCGCGGCTGCGGGGCGGATCTGCTCGGCCTGTGCGGCAGATTGAACGAAATGTTGCGCGACGAGGTTTCGGCGGGCGCGATCGGGGAGTGTCGGCGCACGTGCGCCGAAACGGAGGCCGAAACGGCGGATTTTGAGGAAAAAAGCGGCCTTTTCCGCCGCGCCGCGCGCCTTGCGGACTCGTACGGGAAACTCGCCGGGCGCATTTGACGGCCGCGGGAAAAATCCGGAAAGGGAAAGCGGAAAAGCGGAGCCGCGGGATAGAAGAACTGCAGAACCATCGGATTTTGTTCCGGTGGTTTTTTTGCGGAAATGGGGGACCGGTAGGGCCGGAAAAGTAAAAAAAATATATAAATTTTCTCCAAATGTATATGGACAAACAACCTGCGGGATGTTAAAATAAGGGCATCGCAACAGGAAATTTATCAAACGGCCGCGGCCTTTGCGGGCGCGCGGCGGGAGGATGACGTGAAAGGAATGAAAGTAAAAACGGCGGGGCTGCTCGGGTGTCTGGCGGTTTGTCTGTGCGGCGCCGCCGTCGGATTGCGCGGAGGGGAGGCCGCCCTTGCGGAGCTGCCGGAGGCGGTCTATTCGGTCTCCGATTTTTCCGCGCTCCCCGACGATTGGGAACTCAACGGACAGTGTGACGTCGCAAACAGCACCCTTTCCTTCGAGGACGGGGACATGATCGTCGGCAATATGGCGACGACGTCCAATGCGCTCTATTACGGCACGATGTATTTCATCGACAAGGATTCCGTATACGAGGATTTCACTTTCGAGATGCGCTTCCGCATGGTGAGCTGCGTCTCTTCGGACAGGTGGTTCGGCGTGATGTACCACACGCAGCAGATCGGCGTGAACACGGTGGGGTATCTGATGAACTACCGCTATACGTCCAACGGACAGACGGCGTATTCCTACGTGACGGAGGGGCGGGGCTTCTACGACACCGCCTCGACGGGGAGTATCACACCCTGAAAATCGTCATGAAGGGAACCATGGCCTATCAGTTCATGGACGATACGATGACCGCGGCGTGGGATACGACGGCGGCCTCGGCGGAGAATGGCGGGCACCTCTCTCAGGCGCTGACGTCGGGCGGCTTCGCGCTCATCGTCAACCGCTCCTCCATCGCGATCGACAGCGTGGAAATTTCGCGGCGGGCAGCGCCGGTTCGGGCTGCGGAAGCGCCGCGCTTTTCCCGGCGGCCGTATTGCCGGCGGCGTGCGTTTTTGCTCTCGCCCTGAAAAAGCGGCGCGATTGACGTTACGGCGCATGCGGAATAACGATCGTAAACGATTCGGAGAAAGGAGAATGAAGAAATTGCAAAAGGCGGCTGCTTGTATATTCGGCGCGCTGCTTCTCGGCGGCGGTTGTACCGCCCCGGGCGGTGTACAGTCCGGCACTTCGGACGGCCCCGCGGGGGCGTCCGATTCGGAGGCGCCCGGCGCTTCGGGGTCGCAGACGGAACGGCCGGCAGAGGAAAAGGAAATCATACCCCTTTCGTTCGAGGGGATCGGGGAGGCGGAGGACCTCGACGCGTTTATTTCGGAGGTGGACAAACCGGACGGGACGCACGACAACGACGAAAAGGAGACGGGTGTGATTCTCTCCCCGTATTTCTCGCTGACGGCGGACGGAAAGGAAGTGGATTGTTACGCCGTCCGCACGACCTACGGCGCGCATTCGTTCGCCATGCTCGACGCGGGCGCGGACGCCTTTCCGCTCGGGCTTTCGCTGTCCGTGCGCTGCGCCGCGGAAGATATCGGGGTGCTGCCCCGGTCGTACGGCGTCGGGGCGGAATATTCCTCCGGGAAAGCGGCGGCGGAAATTCCCGGATTCGGCAATTATACGTTCGTCGTCGACGGCGACAAGGAGCGCGCCCTGACGGTGTTCGTCCGCGAGGCGGAGGAATTTGTTCCGCCCGAGGGATACGCGGTGATGCGCGTCTCTCCCGGCGCGCACGAAGAAAAGCTTTCCTTTTCTTCGGAAAAGCAGGTGATGCTCTTTGAGAGCGGCGTACATTTTCTCAAATACAACGTGGAGTTTTTGGACGATACGGAGGTCTATCTCGAACGGGGCGCATACATCTGCGCGGTCATGCCCGATATGGCGGAGGAGCCCGCGCAAAATCCCGATTGGGCGGGCATGACCAACTGGAACGCGCTCTTTTACGGCTGCGGCGTGAAAAATGTCGCCGTTCGGGGCAGGGGCATGGTCGATTTGTCGCGGCTGGATTGGCACGCCCGTTCGGCTGTCCGCTTCGATTTGTGCGACGGAGTCGAGGTGGAGGGAATCACGCTGAACAACAGCCCCGAATGGACGCTGTACTGCACCCGGTCGCAGAATATTTCCATAAGCGAGATCCTCCTGTTCGGCTATCGGCAGAACAGCGACGGCATTTGCCTCGTGGACTGCCGGGACGGGCGGGTGGAAAACTGTTTCGCGCGCTCGGGCGACGACCTGTTCGAGGTGAAATCCATGTATCCCGCGCACGACGTTCCCATAGGAAACCTGCGTTTTTACAATTGCAACGCCTGGCCGGACAAGGCGCGCGGCATCGGCATCATCGCCGAAAGCCAAAGGGACATGGCGGATATACGCTTTGAAAATTGTTCGGTCGGCTTTGCCAGCGCCTCCTGGCAGGACGAACTCGGCGCCCTCGTCGTCTATCTGACGGATAAGGCGAGGATACGCGACGTGCATTTTGAAAACATCGAGCTGCATTCCAGCGCGCTGTACCCCATCAACGTCACCCTCGACGAGGCTTCGACGGCCTTTATCGAGGAGGTGTATTTTCGGAACATCGATATCCGGGGCCGGGAACCCGTCCGCGTCGCAAACAATTCGGAGGCGGGCGGAAGGATAGGGAACCTCTATTTCGACGGCTGCACGCGGGACGGCGTTCCCGTCAAGACGTATGCGCAGCTCTGTCCGAAACTGACGGGAGTGACGCTCGACAGCCTGCTCGTCAATCGCAATCTTTGAACGGAAAACGATTCCCCGCGGAAAAAGGCGGGGAATTGTTTTGTGTTAAAGTAAAAATCGGGCGAAAGGATAATTGGATACAGAAAAAAAATTATAGGGGGAAAGCAGTATATGCCCCGTTTTCAGGGTGTACTTTGTAAAAAAAGTACATGCAATGTAAAAATTAAATATTGTAAAGGCCCGTTTGATGTGCTATAATGAAGCCACTAAGCAGTAAGGTGGATTGGAAAATGAAAGGATACAAAAAGGCAGGTTTGGCTTTGTGTACGGGCATTCTCGCCGCGGCTTTGGGCGCGGGCGCGTTTGTCCTGGCGGGCGCCGAGGATGCGACGGATGCGGCGGACGCGGCGGTTTATACGGTGGGGGACGCGTTCAATGCGGGGACGAGCGGTTTTGAAAACGCGGATGTATACAAATATGCGGGCGTTTACAACAGCGGCGACGCGACGCATGCGCTGATCCCTTCTGCGGGGTGGGGAGATCCCGTCGCGCTCTCCGACGAAGCGTATCTTCTCTATCGGTTTCAGGCGACGGACGGCATGGGCTTCGACGCCCTCACGCTGTACATGAGCGCGAGAATTTTCGGGCAGAACAACGATACCGCCTATGCGGAGACGAACATCACCGTCTATGCGGGCGAAACGGAAAGCGCGTTGGCGCAGGTGATCCGCTACGGCTGCGCGGACGGCGACGGCGGAAACTTCAAGGATTTTACGCTTTCCCTGGACGAAGTGGCCGACGGCAAAACGGAGCTTTACGTAAAAATCGAGCTGAATGCTTCCAAGGCATTGGGAGAAACGTCCTCTCTCGCCATGATGCCCATTCGGGTGGCGGAAGTTTCGTTTGAGTATACCGAGAAGGAGGCGGGCACGCAGCCGGAGGCGGAGAGGAAAACGCTGGCGGATAATTTCATATCGACGACGCTGGCGAACAGCGGGGTGTATAAATCCTCCGGCGCGTGCGGCGGCGGCAGCAGCCACGGCGTCGTGCCCTCCTCCGCGTGGGGAGATCCCGTCACCGTCGCGGAAGATTCGTGGATAATGTACAAACTCGAATCGACGGGGACATTCGACAGCCTCCTGCTCGACATCAACGCGAAAATCTGGAATCAGAACGACGGGACGGCGCACAATTACAATTCGATAGAGGTCTGGGCTGGGACGGACGAAAACGCGCTGCCCCAAATCGTCCGCTTCGGACAGCAGGGCAGCAGCTTCGTCGACCTCGCGCAGACGGACCTTTCCGGGGTCGCCGCGGGAGAGAGCGTCGTATACGTAAAGATTCAGATGAATCAATGTCTGGAAACGACGTACGGCAATTCGATTCCGCTCGATTGGCTGGGCGTAAAGCTGGGCGCGGTTTCCTTCACTTATACGGAGAGCGAAGCGGAGGTCCCCGAACAGCCGGAAGAACCGGACGAAAACGCCTATGAAAAGGGGACGGACTTCACGGCGATAAAGTCGCTGGCCGATGCGGGCGCCGTCGATTATGCGGGGCTTGCCGCAGACGCCAATCCCGACCATGGCGCCATTCCCTCCGAGGTCTGGGGGGACCCGTATAAAATTGCCGACGAATCGTACGTGACCTATCGTCTGGACGCGACCGAGCTCGGAGAAGGGAAAATTTTCAAGGCGCTGTCCCTTGACATCGATGCCCGCATCTGGGGGCAAAACGACGCGACGGCTTACGCGCAAAATTCCGTCATCGTCTACGTCGGCTATCGCGAGGACATGGTGAATCGGCTCGTCAAGACCTTTACGGCGGCGGACAGCGGCGGCACCACGAACAGAGAATCTCTCCCCACGCTCGACCTTACGCCCTGGGCGGCGGGATATGAGACCGTCTACGTGAAGATACGGCTCGTGCAGTCCACGGAAGCGAATTGCGGCAAAAATCTCGACGACGAGGGGCACGATCACTGCGCGTCCGACAATCCCTGCGGTACGGTGGCCACGGCGGACGGATACATCGGCATCTGGCAGGCGGGCGTCAAGCTTTACAGCGTCGATTTTACGGGCGAAACCGAAACGGGAGAGGCGAAGGTCCCCGCCGATTATCAGCTGATCGACGAATTTACCTCCGAGGCGCTTTCCGAAAGCGACGTCTATACGTATAAGGGAGTCGTCGGCACGGGCAACGCGACGCACGGCCTCATTCCCTCCGATTCCTGGGGCGGCGCGGTGAAGATCGCGGAGGAATCGTATATCATATATCGCCTTACCTCGGATACGGGCTATGCGTTCAGCAGCCTCAGCGTGGATATTTCCGCATGGCTGTGGAATCAGTCCAACGACACCGCGCACGCGGAAAACGCCGTCAATGTGTATGCCGGCATCAGGGCGAACGATTTCGGTGCGGCCATCGCTACATTCCGCTGCACGGACGCGACGGACAACCGGCTTTCCGTAAATGTGGATTTGTCCTCGGTGGCGGCGGGCAGAAAGATCGTCTACGTCAAAATCGAACTCGTGCAATCCGCGGCAGGCTGCTCCGTTCACACGGGCGCGTCGGCGGCCGCTTCTTCGGAACATATCGGCACCTGCGGCAGCATCGCCACCGCCGACGGCTATATCGAGCTCAATCGTCTGGGCGTCAAGCTTTACGGCGTTTCTTTCCAAGGCGTCTATCAGGAGGCCGCCGCTTCGGTCACCGTTCGCTACAACGACGGAGATACAACGCTCTGGACGGATACCGAGCAGGAAGTCGGCATGACCCTCAACGGCTATAACCCTCCGGCGAAGGCGGGCTATACCTTTGAGGATTGGTATCTCGATGCGGATTTCGCCGAGGTCCTCCCCGCCGATTACGTCGCGGAAGGCGATATCACCCTCTATGCGAAATACGTGCTCAATAATTACAGGATCAAATATAACCTGAACGGCGGCACCAACGCCGCGTCCAATCCGGATTCCTACACCGTCGAGGATACGGTTCTGCTCGCCGATCCCGTACGGGAGGGATACGTTTTCGGAGGTTGGTATACCAATTCCGATTTCGAGGGTGCCCCCGTTTCCGTCATCGAGGGCTCCGGCATGATTTCCGTCGAACTCTATGCGATGTGGACGCCCGAAGGATCCGATCCTTCCGATTCGTCCGATTCTTCCGATTCCTCCGGCTCTTCCGGCTCGTCCGATTCCGCCTTGCCCGATTCGTCCTCCGATACCGGTGCTTCCGATGCTTCGTCGGCGGGCGGCGGAACGGCGGCGGGCTGCGGTTCCGCTCTCGGGGCGGGCGCCCTGGCGCTTGCGGGAGTTTTTGCAGCCGCGGCGATCGCATTCAAGAGAAAGAAGCAATAAATAAATATCGTCGTTCCGAAAGCCGCTTTGAGGCGCTTCGGGGCGGGAGTGAAAGCCGCCGTCCGGTCCTTTGCCGGGCGGCGGCCTTTTGTCGGCCGGAAGGCGGAAAAATCCGCGTTAAAAATTTTCATTTTCGGCGCAGATTTTTTATGGTCAAACAATTGCTTTTTTCGGCGATTTACTTTATAATAAAAACGACCGCGAACGCGGAACGAAATCGTAAAAATCAAGGAGAAAAAAAGATGACGGCAAAGGAACTTAGCGTGGAAGAAAAGCTTCGCCTGATCTGCGGACAGGACTCGTGGCATACGGTGGATTTCGACGGGAAGATCCCGGGCGTGTGCATGTCGGATGGCCCCGTAGGGCTCCGCAAAGTGGCGGTGAACGAGAAGGGAGAATGGTACGACCAACCTTCCGTGGCCTATCCCGCGCTGCACGTGCTCGCCAATTCGTGGAGCCGCGAATGTGCGCGGGAGATGGGCGAGGCCCTCGCGGACGACTGCAAGGAAAAGAACGTGGACATTCTTCTCGCGCCCGGCGTCAACGTCAAGCGCAATCCCCTCAACGGCCGCAACTTCGAGTATCTTTCGGAAGATCCGCTCCTTGCGGGCACGCTCGCGTACGAGTACATAGACGGCCTGCAGAGCAAGGGCGTGGGCGCCTGTCTCAAACATTACTATGTCAACAATCTCGAATATAACCGCCTGGACCAGTCCAGCGAGGTGGACGAACGCACCCTGCGGGAAATTTACCTCAAATCCTTCGAGCTTGCGTGCGAGGCGAAGCCGATTTCGGCGATGTGCGCCTACAATCGCATCAACGGCGTATTTGCCAGCGAAAACGAAAAGGGATTCCGCATTTTGCGCGAGGAGTTCGGGTTCGACGGCGCGGTTATTTCCGATTGGGGCGCCGTGCACGACCGTACGGCCTGCGCGAAGGCGGGGCTCGACCTCGAAATGCCCTATTCCGAGGGGAATTATAACAAGCTGGTCGCCGATTACAAGGCGGGTAAAATTGCGGACGAAGAAGTGGACGCCTGCGCGGATCGGGTCCTGAAACTGGCGGAACGCTGCGAGGAAATGCGCAGGACCAGAAAGGTGGAACGGACGGTCGAGGAGCGGTTTGCCGTCGCGCGCAAAATTGCCGAGGAGGGCATCGTCCTTCTGAAAAACGACGGCATTCTGCCCCTGGAAAAGGGACAGAGCATCGCCGTGTCGGGGGATTTCGCGGCGCCCGGCGATTCCGCCAAAATCGCGGGCGGCGGCTCGGCTTTGGTGCAATGGCGTGGCGAACGTTTCGACCTGGCAAAGATCCTCGGGGAAAAGCTGGGCGGAGAAGTGCGGTATGCCCGCGCATTCTGGGAGCGCGGCCTGATTTGCGACGCCCGCAAGGCGATGACGGACGCCGCCGAGTGCGACGTAAACGTCATCTGCGCGGGCACGGGCGCGGGAATCGAGACGGAAGGGCGCGATCGCGAAGATATGCGCCTGCCCAAGTGGGAGGAGGAATCCATCCGCCGCCTGGCGGAGATCAATCCCAATACGGTGGTCGTGTTGTTTGCGGGCAGCGCGGTGGACGTCAGCGCCTGGGAGGACTGCGTCGCGGGCATCGTGCTGGCGGGCTTCTGCGGCGAACGGGGCGGCGAAGCGGTGACCGAAATTCTGACGGGCGAGGTCAATCCGAGCGGAAAGCTGTCCGAGACCTTCCCCTGCTGCTTCGAGGACGTCCCCGCTTCCTCGACGGACAACGACCCCTGCGTGGCGAGGTACGAGGAGGGCATAGACGTCGGCTATCGCTATTACGACACTTACGGTTTCGAGGTCGCCTATCCGTTCGGCTTCGGCCTTAGCTATTCCGAGTTTGCGTATTCCGGGCTGAAGGTCAAAACTTCCGGCGATAAGGCGGAGGTGAGCTTCTCCGTGAAAAACGTCGCCGGCCCCGCGGGCAAGGAGGTCAGCCAGCTGTATATCCGCCCGATCGCCTCGTACGTGCATCGCCCCGAGAAGGAGCTGAAGGGCTTCGTCAAGCAGGAAATTGCCCCGGGCAAGACGGCAAAGGTGAAATTTGCGCTCACGCTCAAGGACTTTGCCTATTATTCGACGGCCGTGGACGGCTGGCGCACGGACGACGGGCTGTATGAAATTCTGGTCGGCGCGTCCTCGCGCGATATCTGGCTGCAGGCGCTCGTCAAGATCGAGGGCGGCAAGATAAGTTTCGTGAAGGAAACGGACTGATATCATGATAAAAGATTTAAGCGAACAGATTTCTTCTTTCGGGCTCTGCGCGCCGAGGTGCTATTACGTGCCCTTCGGCGCGGGGCAGGAGGAGGCGGAGAGGGAGAGGAGCGAGCGTTTCGTCTCCCTCGACGGCACGTGGAAGTTCCGCGCGTACGGAAAACTTTCGGATATCGGGGAGGATTTTTGTACGCAGACCCTCCCCGACGAAATCCCCGTGCCTTCCTGCGTGCAGTATTTCGGATACGACGGATTTCAATACACCAACGTGCGCTATCCGTTCCCGTACGACCCGCCCCGCGTGCCCGTAAAAAATCCCGCCTTTCATTACAGCCGTCTCTTTGAGGCGGATGGGCAGGGGAGGCTGTACCTCGTTTTCGAGGGGGTGGATTCCTGTTTTTACGTGTATATAAACGGCAGGTTTGCGGGCTTCTCCGAGATCTCCCACCGCCTGAGCGAATTCGACGTCACGGGCTTTGTGCGGCCGGGGCAAAACCGCCTGGACGTAGTCGTGCAGAAGTGGTGTACGGGCAGCTATTTCGAGGACCAGGACAAATGGCGTTTCACGGGGATTTTCCGCGACGTCTATCTCCTCAAACGCCCCGAAGGGCACATCGTCGACTATAAAATCGATACGCTTCCCGGCGACGGCGAGGCGGAGGTGATCTTTTCCCATCGGGGCGGCGGCGAGGCGTCCGTCTCTTTCGGCGGCGAGAGCAAGAAGGTCCGCGCGGGGGAAAGCGTCCGTTTCCGTGTGCGCGGGCCCGTCCTTTGGAGCGCGGAAACCCCCGTTTTGTATCCTTTGACGATCGATTGCGCGGGCGAACGCATTTTCGAGCAGGTGGGCATTTGCAGCGCGGAGATCCGGGAGGGGAAATTTCTTTTCAACGGAAAGCCCATAAAGTTCCGCGGCGTCAACCGGCACGATTTTCACCCCGAAAAGGGGGCGGCGGTTTCCCTCGGGGATATGGAAAACGATCTCATCCTCATGAAACGGCTGAACGTAAACGCCATCCGCACTTCGCACTATCCCTCCGCGCCCGAGTTTTATAAGCTGTGCGACAGATACGGATTTTATGTGATTTCCGAATCGGACGTGGAGACGCACGGGACGACGTCGCCCGGCGCGGCGCCGGCGGGCACTTCTTTCGTCCGTACGTTCGGGCTGCTCTCCGACGACAGAAAGTATCGGGATACGTATGTGGAGCGTCAGCGCGCCAACGTGGAGGTGAACAAAAACCGCCCCTCGGTGGCATTCTGGTCGATGGGGAACGAATCGGGCTGGGGGCAGAATTTCGCGCTCGCCCGCGAGGAGATAAGAAGCGCGGATTCCCGCCCCATCCATTACGAATCCGCGATATGGGTGGAACGCCCTGAGCAGGACGAGGAATATTATACCTCCACCGATATCGTCAGCCGCATGTATCCCTCCGTCGAGTGGATGAAGGAGGGATATCTCGGCGACCCGAAGGAGACCCGGCCTCTGTTTCTGTGCGAATATGCCCATGCGATGGGCAACGGCCCGGGCGGCTTTGCCGAGTATTGGGAACTGATGGAGTCGGACGACCGCTTTATGGGCGGCTGCGTCTGGGAATGGGCGGATCACGGCGTTTCCTATCGCGGGCAGCCCTTCCGTTACGGCGGGGATTTCGGCGAAATTCTTCACGACGGAAATTTTTGCATCGACGGCATCGTGACGGCGGACAGGAAAATCAAGAGCGGCACGCTGGAGATGAAAAAGGTTTATCAACCCGTCGTTTTTTCCCGAACGGAAGGGGGCATGTCTGCGTTCAACCGCAATTACTTCGCGCCGCTTGCCGGCAAAATCCGCCTGGTCTATAAAGAATACGGAAAGGAGACGGGCAGCGAAGAAATTTCCGTCGCGATCGCGCCTCGGGAGAGCGTCGAGGTCGCGTGCAGGGACGCGCAGACCGTGCTCGCGTATTTTCTGACGGCGGAGGAGATGCCGGGGCTGCCGGCGGGGTCGGAAATCGCTTTCGAGGGATTTTTCCGCGAGGGCTTTCTTCCCTCGGAAGTTTGCAAAAAGGCGGAAATCTCCCGCCGGGAGGGCAATATATTCGTGCATACTCCTTCGGCGGATTACGAGTTTGACGGCACGAGCGGCGAAATCGCCGTGACGAGAGCGGGAAAGGCCCTGGGCAGCATCCGCCCCGTCATCTGGCGCGCGCCGACGGATAACGACACGGACGTGGAAAGATGGCTGCGGGATGCGGTCAACGAGGCCTGGGATATCTTTTCGGACGATTGTTCGGTGACCGTGACGGGAAAGTTCGGCTTTGCGAGCAGGCGTCCGCCGCTGTACTATATTTTGTGTTATACCTTCGGGGAGGAGGGCTTCGACGTGACGGCTGACTACCGCACCACGGTGCCTTTCGTGCCCCGCTTCGGGCTCTGCATGAAGCTGAGTTCCTCGTTCGATTCGCTCCGCTATTGTGCTTACGGCCCGGGAGAAAGTTACGTCGATAAACACCTGGGTGCCTATAAAGACGTATTTTCGGGAAAGGTTTCCGCGGAATACAGCCATTTGTATATCCGCCCGCAGGAATCCGGCAGCCATTTCGGCGCGGATTTTGCGGAGGTGTCGGACGGAAGCACGACGGTTCGCGCCGAGGGGATGCAGAGCTTTTCCGCCGTCGGGTATTCCGCGGAGGTTTTGACCGACACGAAGCACGACGACGAGCTGCCTCCCGCGGACGGGACGTATTTTACGGCGGATTTCGCGATGCGGGGGATCGGCTCCCACTCGTGCGGGCCGGAACTGCCCGCGCGTTACCGCGTTCCCGAAAAGGGAAAGGGGAAAATCGGTTTCCGGTTTCTCTCCGTCCGGAAATAAATTTACACAAAAAAACTTCCGCCGGGAAATGCGGCGGAAGTCCGTCCGTTTTTTCAAACGGCGCAAACCGTGAAACGATGCGGCGCTCCATGCAGATTTTTTACATGGAGCGCCGTCATTTTGCCCTTCGGGGGAGAAAAGAGGGGGAGAAAGGGTGAAAAACAGTAAAAATAGTACATGGATTTTATCCAAATGTGTATGGACAAGAGGCCGCGCGGATGTTACAATAAAAGCGCGGAGAGGAAGTTTTTCTCCGCCCGTGGCGTCATTCGCCGAAACGGGAAGGGGAGTATCCGAAATATTTTTTGAACTGCTTGGAGAAATAGAAGGGGGAATTGTAGCCCACCGCGTAAGCTATCTGGCTGATGTTGTAGTTTTTGGAACGCAGCATGTCCTGGGCTTTCAGCATCCGCAGGGAGGTGACGTATTCGATGGGCGTCTTGCCCGTGATTTCGTTGAAAATGCGGGAGACGTACGAGGTGGTATAAAACATTTTTTCCGCGATGTCCCGGATGGAAAAATCGGGCGCGGAATAGTTGTGTTCGATATAGTCGAGGATAAATTTCACCCGCTTTTCCTTTTCCGTGGCGGTGGTGGTATTGCTGATCTTCCGCTCGTCCGCGATCTCGGCGAAAAAGCGCATGATATAGGGCAGATAGTAAGAGGCGTTCCGCTTGGCGGTATTGCGGGCGACGTTGAACATCTCCGTCAGCTGCTGGCGGAGCACGGCGGGATTCTGCACCGAATAGTAGTTGTTTTCAAAGGACAGTTTCGCGCATTTGGCGAGATTTTCGGAGGGCTTCCCCACAAAATTGAACCAGACGTATTCCCACGGGTCATCCTTGTCCGGGTAATATCCCGCCGCCGCGTTTCTGCCCTTTTCGTCGGGCGGCAGGAAAAAGACGTCGTTCGCCTGCAGCTTCACGACGGAATCCCCGTGAAAGATGTACCCCGTCCCGCTGAAGATGAAATGAAAGGTATATTGTTCCTCGTGCATGTGATAGGTGACGGGCTTGAGGGGGTTGCACTTTTCCTGTCCGATGAACGACGGCCAGAACCCCAGGTGCAGGTCGTCCTCGAGATATTTTGAAAAATGATTTTTCAAAATCTGATCGCTTGCGTTTTCCATGATTCTATTATATCCGAAAAGTAAAAAAAATGCAAGCGAATTTTTATTTTTGGCGATAATTTACGGGATAGTGGCAAAGCGAAGGAGGATTTTTGTTTTTCTCGGTAAAAAAAATATATCTAATGTAAAAATAAAATATTGCGTGCGGAAGGATCCGTGTGCTATAATAAAATCAGTCGAAGTGCCGATCCGACGGCCGCGCCGAAAATCGGGAAAGATTTTCCGGCGGCACGCGGGGAGCATTCGGAAAAAGGAGTGACGACATGAAAACGAAAAAATGGTCTTTGGCGGTTGCGGCGCTCGCCTGCTTCGCCGTTGCGGCGGGGTCGTGCGGGGGCGGAGGGGGAACAAACGGTGCGTCCGATTTGTTCGTCGACCTGCATACGCTGATGCCTACCGCCAACGAGCAGCCCACGCCCGACCAACCCAATCCCATCAACGCATCCCGCTATATCGCGGCCGCGTACGAGGAACTGACGGGCACCAGCATTCATTGGGCGTCTGACTACGCGAAGCCCACCGACAACATCACCAATATCCGCAGCTGGTATACGACGCAAATCAACGTCAGAAACTGCCCCGCTATCGGCTTTTCTTTCGGTACGGGTATGCAGGAGGACAATCTCTACGTCGATTTGACCGAGTATCTCGAACTGCCCAACCCCTATGTGGAGGGCAACGAGCATTGGCGGGATTGCTTCGAGGATTGGGTGTGGACGGACCCCGACGTGCTCGACGCCAACGGCCGTATCGTATCCATACCTCTCGTGCTCGCCGCGGGAAGTCCGACGGCGGTGTATTACAATAAGGATCTTTTCGAGGAAAACGGGCTGGAGATTCCGCGGACGTGGCGCGAATTTTCCAACACGGCGGACGCGTTGCGGCGGCTGCCCGGCATCACGTACGCCTATGCGCCGTACGCGGGCGATACCGGCGTTTCCCTTTCCTCCTGGGCGGTCACGTACAGTCTGGCGCCCGGCTTCGCGAAACACATGACGGACAGGACGGATTATGACGGCGACGGCGTCGTCACCACCAACGAGCTTTTGCGCGCCGTGCTGGAGGACGAATTCAATCCCAATACCTGCCAGGAAGCGCGTGCCCTCTATACCCTCGCCTATCAGTACTATACCACCTTCCTGCCCACGGGCTGGCAGTCCGTCTCCAATTGGCTGACGCCCTGGGACGAGGGCAGGATCGGCATGAAGAGCCAGGGACTGTGGTATTATACCACCGAGACGAGCGACACGCTGCGCTCCTTCGAGTTCGACATATTCGCGCCGCCCGTCGCCCAAAGCGATTCCTCCGCCTATGCGTCCGACCTCGAATACAAGACGCTGGAAGAGAGGTACGAAGCGCCCGTCCTCATGGCGTTCAATATCATGAAACCCGCCGTGGAGGACAATCCCGAACTGCTCGAGAGGGCGATCGATTTCCTCATGTATCTGACGGCGCCCGACGCGGTGACCGCCATCGTCGAAGAAAAAGGGGAGGGGATCCCCGCGGTCAAGGACGCCGGCTATCCTTCGCTGTTCGACGACGCGGGCTGGCTGGACAACAGCTTCGCCGTCATCAACGATTCGGAGTGGCCGCTCGGTTTCATCACCGCCAACACGGCAAACATCAACGCCGCCTTCAACGATTGGGTGCTGGGACAGAGCACGCAGCAGGAGTTTTTCACCATTCTCAACCGCGAACAAAAGGCGGGCGCCCAGACCATGGTGGATAATATGGGCATCGATACGAGCGGCTGGAATATCTGAGTTTTATGGAAAAGAAAAAGAGAAAAATCGGATTGAAATACATCGTCGCCGGGGCGCTCATCCTGTTCTTTTCGCTCTGCTGGCTGTTCGATTGGCTCTGGGCAAAGACATATGACGTGTGCGTCGTTTCGGTGTCCGACGAAGCCCCGCGCGCCGATTCGTCGGTGCGGGTGGAGATCGTCGTCAGGGTGACCCATTTCGGAAAGCCGTCCGCGGGGCACGACATTTACGCGCTGCCGACGGCGGGCAGCATGGTCGCCTACATGACGGTGACGGACGAGGACGGATATGCCACGGTGGTGTATACGCCGTATACGGAGACGGCCTTTACGCCCGCCCGCGACGTCACCGTCACCATCCGCGACCAGAGCAATTCCGTCATCTGGGAAATCAATGCGGCGACGAGCGTCACGCTCCGCCTGCAGCCGAAGTCGGGGGAGGCGTAACCATGCGCAAAGTTCTTTTATATCTTCGCCGCCATTGGATCGCCTATCTGATGGTCCTGCCCCTCTTTGCGGGCGTGTGCGTGTTCGGTATCTATCCGCCGCTGCGCGGCATGCTGATTTCTTTTTTCGACGTGTATAACGTCACCGACACCCTCGACGATTTCGTCGGTTTCGGCAATTTCCGCGACCTTTTCCGCGACACCATTTTTCTGCATTCCATACGGACGATGTTCACGCTGCAAATCCCGCGGTTTATCGTCAACTGTTCGGTGCCGTTCATCTACGGGGAACTCATTTTCCTCGTCGCCAACAAAAAGCTGCAGTCGGGGTACCGCATCCTCCTGCTTCTGCCCATCGTCTGTCCGGATATCGTTAATTCGCTCATCTGGCAGAACATCTACGCCTACGACGAGGGGATCCTCAACGAAATCCTGACTTCGCTGGGCATTTTGAAGGAAAACATCGATTTTCTCGGCCAGGAATATATCATTCCCTCGCTCATCTTCAAGGGCTTTCCCTGGCTGCCGGGGACGAGCGGACTCATCGTGCTCGCGGGGCTCATCAACATTCCGGGGGAGGTTCTGGAGGCGACCAGGCTGGACGGCTGCGGCACCCTGCGGCGGATTTTCGTCATCGACCTTTCCTATCTCGTCGGACAGATCAAATACGTCGTCGTGTTCGGCGTGATCAACATCTTCCAGGATTACAGCAATCAGCTTTTGTTTGCGGACAGGGTAGGAACGGCGATTCACGTGCCCGCCTATTACATGTACCAGCTCGTCAATACCAATCAGAGCATCGGCAAGGCCGCCGCGATCGGCGTCGTCCTGTTTGCCGTCATCATGGTCATCACGGCGTGCACCTACAAATTCCTGAATTCGAGGGACGACGAAAATGTCTGAGACGAAAATGAAGAAGAAAAGGGGACCGCGTTCCTCGCAGATCATTTTGAACGCGGCGATTATTTTCCTGTTTGCTTTGGGCCTGTATCCGCTTCTGATGGCGCTCTGGTGCGCGTTCAAGACGCCCAATCAGTATACGCTGTACAAGTGGTTTCCCACCCTTCCGCTCCGCGGAGAAAACATCGCCCTCGCCTGGGACAAAATCGACGGCTATATGTTCCGTACGATCGCGGTCGCCGTCCTCAGCACGGCTTCGACGCTGATCGTCACCACGATGGCGGGATTTTCGGTGGCAAAGCTCCGCTTTGCCGGTTCGGGATTCCTGCTCGCGCTCATTCTCGGGCTGAACATGGTGCCCGGGGTGCTCACCCTCGTGCCCGTCGTCATGCTCTATCACTCGCTGGGCCTCAACAATACGTTGGCGGCGCTCATCCTGCCCGGGACGTTCAGCACGGGGACCACGTTTCTGCTCATCTGTTCCTTCCGCGGCATACCCGATTCCCTGTTTGAGGCGGCGGAAATAGACGGGGCAAACGATTTTCAGAAGTATGCGATGCTCGGCGTGCCGCTCGCGGTGCCCATCATCGCGACCATCGCCATCATGCAGTTTTCGGGCACCTGGAGCGATTTCTCCTGGCCCATGCTGATCATGACGAGGGAAAATTATACGATTGCGGCGGGCCTGAAAGTGGAGTTTTACGACGCCACTGTTTCCATGCCCGTATCCTTCGCCGCATACCTGCTGGCTTCCGTTCCGCTGATCGTCTTGTTTTTCTTCACCAACCGAGTCTATGCGGAGGGCATCGTCTCTTCCGGGCTCAAACTATAATGCCGAGAGAGGTGTTTCTGTGAAAAAATTATTGTTGACGGGATTGTTTGCCCTTTTTCTGGGCGCGTGCGGCCTGGGTGCATCTTTCCTGCCTGCCGCTGCCGAAACTTCCGTCCTCGCGGAGGACGACTTCACCCGGATCACGGCGGGGGAGACGCACGCTGCGGCGCTGGAAGGCGTGGCGGCTTCGGCGGATTCCACGCACGGCCTCATCCCCTCCGCGGAATGGGGGAGCCCTGCGCTCATCGCCGACGAGTCCTGGCTGCTCTACGAATTCGGCGACGGCACGGAGGCGCTCGGCGGACTGTACATGTCCGTCACCGCCAAGGTATGGGGGCAGAACGACGAACGGGCGTACGCGGAGAACGCCATCAACGTCTGGGTAGGGACTTCCCCTGACGCGGTGACGACGCTCGTGAAGTCGTATACGGCGGGCGAAAACGTGACTTTCGAGGACGGCGTCGATCTGACGGCGTATGTCGAGGGGGCGACGAAAGCGTACGTAAAGGTGGAGCTCGTGCAGTCGAAGGCGGACTGCGGGCACGAGGAATGCCGCAACGGCGCGCACACGCAGGGATGCGGCACGGTGGCGACGCCGGACGGGTATATGGATATCTGGTATTTCGGCGTCAAGCTGTTCAAGCTCACCTTCTCGGACGGTGCGCCCACGCCGGACGTGGCGCAGCCCGTGCCCAACGATTTCAAGGCGAATCTCCCCTCCGAAATTTTCGTCTCCCGGCAATATACCTTTCCCGAGATCGTGTTTACGGACGACGTGGACGGCAGGGTGGATTATCGCCTCACGATGACGGACCCGTATAACATTACGACCGACCTGGGCGTCAACGCGACGGATTTTCTGCCCGAATACGAGGGGATCTACACGTTTGAAATTTCCGCGAGCGATGCGGCGGGAAATACCTATGTCGACAAGTTTTCGCTCAGCTGCGTCCTGGCGGAAGGAATGCCCGTTATCTGGTTCGACGACATTCCCGAGCGGAGCGGCAGGACGGGCGTGGAATATACGCTGGAACCCCTCCGTTACGACGAATCGGCGGACTATGACGTCGAAATTTATGTGCTGACGCCCGAGGGGGAGAGAATCGACCCGACGGACGGAAAATTTACGCCCGAAGAAGTGGGCGAATATCGGATCATCTATTCCGCGACGAACGCGGAGGGGACGACGAAGCTCTTTTCCCGCGTCTATGTAAAATATAACACGAACGGCGGAAACGTCTATGAGATGGTCGGCGACACGGAGCATTGGGAGGGGAGCGTCTCCCCGTCGGGCGGGGGAGTGTCCGTCGAAGGGGACGCCTATTGCAAGCTTCCGTTCAGCCTGGCGGAGGGGATCAATCTCGATCTTACCCTCTCTCCCGCTTCGGGTAGCTGGCTGGGGATCTACTTCACGCAGTATGCGGGCTTCGGCAGTTTTTATTTCGATAAATCCGATTATGCGGCAAACGGCGCCGCGCCCGGGCTCTACATTCTCGTCTATCACGAGTCCACCGGCTACTATTGCGACATCGATTACGTCGGTCTGACGGGCGGCGCGATGGTCGTCGCCAACCATTCCTCCTGCGGCTCCGGTCCCGAGCTCCGTCTCGCCCTCAAACAGAACGCGAACGGGCAGGACCTCATCGAGCTTTTCATCAACGGCACCAGAAACGAGAATTACGAGCTCAACTATTCGGTGTTCGCTTCCGTGATCGCCGACAACGAGGGATATTCCTATCTCGGCTTCGGAAACCTGCTGAACGGGGGCGCCGCGCTCGGCGGCGTGGACATATACGACAGCACCCCGCCCGAAATCGTGCTCGGCGGCGAATGGCCGGAGACGGCGGCGCCCGGTTCCTCGCTCGTCCTGCCCGCCGTATCGGCGGTGGACGCGCACGACGGGGAAATGTCTTTTACCGCCGAGCTCTATTCTCCGGACGGCAGGCGGACGGAGGTCGCGGACGGCTCCGTCGTGCTCGGCGTCGAGGGCGTCTGGTACTACATCGTCTCCGCGCGGGATCTGTCGGGGAACGAAACTTACGCCGTGTTTGAGATCGGCGTGGGAAATACAAACAAAACGACCTATTTTGCGCCGCCTTCCGGCTCGGTGAGCCGGGAAGCCGTCATCGCGGGCGCCGTCGGAGGCATCGTCGTCGTTCTTGCCGCGGCCTTCGTCGTATGTCTGCTGCGCATTCGGAAGGAAGAAGTATGAGCGAAACTTTGAAACTGACCATCGAAAAGGGAGAATTCTGGTACGGAGGCTTTATCGACGACACCGGTCGGATGCCTTATTCCGAGAGGAGCGAAGTGCATTTCGACGCCATCGAAAACCATGCCTATAACGAAGTGAATCCGCTGTTGATCAGCAGTACGGGGCGGTACGTCTATGCCGAACGCTATTTCGTGATGGATATCTCGGGCGGCGTGATCTCGCTCGAGTCTCCGGGAAAAATCGATTTCGGCAAAAAGGAGAATTTCCGCGCCGCGTACGCCTATCTCAGGGATACCTATTTTCCCTTCGACGGGCGCCACCCCGACGAATTTCTCTTTCGCCGCCCGCAGTACTGTACCTGGATGGCGCTGGGCGAAAATCAGACCCGGGAGGGCGTTCTCGCCTTCGCGCAGAGCGTTCTCGACGCGGGTATGCCCGCGGGCGAGCTCATCATCGACGACGGCTGGACCGATTACGTGGGACAGTTCGATTTTGCCAAAAGCAGGTTTGACGACCCGAAGGCGATGTGCGCCCGGCTGCGCGCCCTCGGCTTCCGCGTCGCCGTCTGGATGACCCCGTACGTCTCGCCCGATTCGCCCAATTTCAGGGAGCTTCTGAAAAAAGATTTCCTCGTGAAAAAGGCGGGGGAATGCTATCTGACCCATTGGTGGGACGGGTACTCCGCCTGCATCGATTTCACCAATCCCGGCGCGCGGGAATGGGTGCGCGGCAAAATCGCGTCGCTCATGACCCGTTACGGGATAGAGGGGGTGAAGATGGACGGCGGCGACCCCAGGCTTTACGAAAACGGCCTGGAAACTTACGGGGAGGAGGGGCGCACCGCAAACGGACTTGCGGAGGCATACGGCAGGTTTGCCGCGGAATTTTCCCTCGTCGAGATCCGTTCCACGGCAAAGTGCGGCGGGCTTCCCGTCATGCAGCGCATCGCCGATCGATATCACGCCTGGGAGGACGAAAAAAACGGCTTCGACGGCATCGTCAAGAAGTCCCTGGTGATGAGCTTTACGGGGTATCCCTACAATTGTCCCGACATGATCGGCGGCGGGCAGATCGGCGACATCGAAGAGGGCGTCGCGGAGGACGAGGAACTGAATATCCGCTATATGGAAGCGGCGGTCCTCCTGCCGAGCTTTCAGTTTTCCAAGGTGCTCTGGTCGGAAGAGGGAGAGACGAAAAGGGTGGTGCTCAAAATGCTCGCCGTACGGAAGAAATATTCCGATTACATCGCGGAGTGCGTAAAGCACTGCGCGGCGACGGGCGAGCCCATTATCCGCACCATGCTGTATCAGTACAATATTCTGCCCGCGGAGACGGGGCAGTTTCTGCTCGGGGAGGAGATCCTCGTCGCGCCCGTCGTCGCAAAGGGAGCGCGGGAAAAGGACGTCTATCTGCCCGAGGGAAAGTGGCGTTACGAACCCACCGGGGAGGAATATGCGGGCAATCGGAAAATCACCGTTCCCGCGCCGCTCGACGAACTCCCGTATTTTGTGCAAATCAAGGAGTAACATCATGAAAAAAATCATTGCAGCGATTTTGTCGGTTGCCGTCTGCGCGTCCGTCTGTCTGTCGGCGGGCTGCGGCGGCACGGGAAATGTTTCGACGGACGAATTTGCTTATCGGACGGAGGAAAAGGCGGATTATATGGATTCTGTTTATTTGACCGATTATATCACCGCGCTCGGCGAGGAGGAACTGGCCGACTTTGCGGCGGAGGGAAATTCCAATCGACAGGGCACGGGTACCAAGGGCATCGCGGTATCCTCTTATTATACCACCAGGGTGAACGGAGAGGAGGCGTATACCTACATGGTATTTACGGCGGAGACCACGCCGCATTCCTTCGTGCTGCTCGACGTCTCGGAGGACCGCTTTGAAGGCGGAAAAACGCTGGAAATCGAGCTTTCTGCCACGTTCGACGTGGAAAAGGCGATCGTTTTGCCCGAAAAGCTGGGGGTCGAACCGACGGTGAGCGAGGGGCGCACGGTGCGCTTTACGGTGTCCGATCACGGCACGTATACGCTGATCGTCAACGACGAAAGGGCGCCGCAAAACTCCTATACGCTCTTTGTCCGCCGTCCCGAGAAGGTGGAGGTTCCCTACGGGTATACCCTCATCGAATATAAGCCGGGCCTGCATTTCGTGGACGGCATCACGCTGACGAGCAATACGATTTTGTATCTGCATGCGGGCGCTTTGCTCGTGGCGACGGGCGAGCCGGGGCCGGGCGCCGGGACCGGTACGGGCATCACGGGCTTCATCAACGCCTCCAATGCCGAAAACGTGAAGATCGTCGGGCACGGCGTCATCGATCTTTCGCGCATTCCCTGGGGGCAAAACCGCGGCATCTATATGAACGTCTGCAACAATGTCGAGATAGACGGGGTCACGCTCATCAACAGCGCCACCTGGTCGATGATGTATTCCTACTGCTCGGATCTGACCATCAGGGACTGCATCGTTTTCGGCTGTCGGCAAAACAGCGACGGCTATGCCATCTGCAGCAGCCGCGACGTCGTGGTGTCCGATTGCTTCGCGCGTTCGGGGGACGACCTGTTCGAGGTAAAAACTTACGGGGACGTGGCGGAAAACATTCTCTTTGAAAACTGCATCGCCTGGCCGGACAACTGCCGCGGTTTCGGCATCATCCAGGAGACGAACAGCGATATCAAAGGGGTGACGTACCGCAATTGCAGCCTGCTCTATCAGCTCAACGACTGGTCGGAGAAGATGGCGAGCTTCGTCATTACGGCGGGCGAAAGCGGGAACGTTTCCGAAATCCTCTTTGAAGATTGCGATTTGTTTTATTCCAGCGTCTATGCCATCCGTTTTTCGGTGGGCGCAAACGACGAGACGAGCGGCGTGTCCGATTTCAGCAACACCATCACCGACGTCACCTTCCGCAATTGCGACTTCAAGTATCCCGCCAGCAGCCGCGGCATCGTCAAGTTCCGGAACGTGACGGACAATCCGTCCGCCATCAGCGGCATTCTCTTTGAAAACGTCACCTTCGGGGGCGTAAAACTCACTTCCTTTGCGGATCTGAACCCCACCTATGAAGGGTATTCGGCGGAAGAGACGCCCGCCGTTACGGTAAAATAAACAGTAATCATTCAGCCGGCGGGCGGAAAGGGAGCGAAGTCTTTTTCCGCCCGTTTTTTCTGCGAAGTGCGGGAAACGGAAAACGACAAAAAGGAAAAAGAAACGACAGGATTCGACAAATTAAGAGAAATTCAATGAAAATAAAACAAAATAATACAACGAGAAAATGAGAATAATGAAAATATTTTCTTTACAGACGCAAAAAATTGTAGTATAATATACCC
>CALWAU010000056.1 GCA_944375795.1 uncultured Clostridia bacterium
TTCGCCCCCTCACAGGTAAGCATTACGGCTTACCTGTGAAAAAAAACTTGTGGAGCAGAGCGTTAAAGAAAAGGAGACCCGCAAGGGCGGGTGCGGAGCGGGAAAGCTTCGCGACGGAAAACGGCGGAAAAGCCGGAAGGAAGAAACGGGAAGGGTATAAAAAGAATCAGAATTACGAAAAATTTTTTTCAGGAGGACGGAACAGAAATGGCAAGAAAAAATTGGCGCAATGT
Source organism: uncultured Clostridia bacterium (assembly GCA_944375795.1). GTDB lineage: Bacteria > Bacillota > Clostridia > Christensenellales > Borkfalkiaceae > Scatosoma. The sequence goes on from CALWAU010000056.1 coordinate 234, forward strand.
TGCTCTTTTAACCGCGGCTTTGGCAATGGCTTCTTTTGCGGCGAGCTGCGGAAGGGGCGGCGGCGATGACGGAACGGGCGTGACATATCGTACTTATACGACGGTTATGCCCAGCAACTGGAACGAGCTGACCTATGCGGACGAGAACGATACGCAGATTATGTATAATCTCTCCAGCAGCTTCTTTGAGTATGACTACGAGTTTGATGAAAGCCTGGGCGGTAAATTCAATGCGGACGGCACCATCAATGCGGACGCGATCGTTTCCGGCGGATATGACGTGAAATACTCGGCGGCGATCGGCCTGGAGGACGTGACGGCCACCGTCGATTCCAAATGGGGCTACACCGACGAGCAGAAGGAAGCGGGCGGCTATGCCTGGAAATTTACGTTGCGCGATGACCTCGCCTGGGACGACGGCACGCCCATTACGGCCGAGGATTTCGTCTATACGATGCAGGAACAGCTCAATCCTCTGTTCTTCAATATGCGCGCATCCACCTATTATGTCAACATGAGCGTGAAGGGCGCGCGCAAATATCTGTACAGTGCCTCGGAGATGGTGTATGTGACCATTTCCTCCGAGGGATACACTTCGGTTTCGGACGCGTTGGAAAATTACGATGGCGACCTCTATATCGACGTCTATAATTTCTATAACGCGGAAGGCTATGTGGACGCGGAGGGGAACGAGTGCCCGCAGTACGTCTCCATCGACAGTACCACGGTGTACGATACCCCCGAAGCGTGGGAAAGCGGCACGGCAGAGGACGCTTTCTCGGGACAGATGCTGATTACCGAATATCTCAGTTATCTGACGACGTCGGATGTCTATGCGTACGTGGAGAACGAAGATTACGGCGTCACGTATGACAATGTCGGTTTCTATTCTCCCAGCACGTACGAGCTGGTCATCTGCCTCGACAGCCCCGTGTATGCGCTGAAAGAGGACGGCAGCCTCTCCTATCTGGCGGCATACACCTTCCAGAGCTTCCCGCTCGTCAAGAGGGATCTCTATGAGTCCTGCAAACAGGCGCCCGTGGCGGGTTCCGAACTGTGGACGTCCAATTACGGTTCCTCGCTGGAAACGACGGCGAGCTGGGGCCCCTATAAGCTGACCCAGTTCCAGAGAGGCCATTCCTATACCCTTTCCAGAAACGACGAATGGTTCGGCTACGATCTCGACGATTATGCGGGGCAGTATCAGGTGACGTCGATCCACTGCCAGCAGATGGCGGAAGTGGAAACGCAGTGGATGAGCTTTCTGAGCGGCGCGACGGACGAAGTGGGCCTGGACGTCGGGCACAGGGACGATTACAGAAGTTCCCGCTACACCTATTTCGCGCCCGGCGAAGGTACGTACGGCATCAACCTGTATTCCAACCTCACCGTGCTGAACAACAACGACAGGAATAACTCCATCCTCGCGATTACCGAATTCCGCAAGGCGCTGTCTCTCGCGCTCAACCGCGACGCGTATAACACGACCGTATATACCTCTCATCAGACCTGCTACGGTCTGCTCGGCCCCAGCTACTATTACGATATCGAAAACGGCGGCGTATACCGCGACACGCAGTATGCGAAGGAAGCTCTGCTCCGCGTGTACGGCTTCACCGAGAACGAGGACGGCACCTGGACGGACGGCATCACGTCGTATGCGGATTATGAAGCTGCCTATGCAGTGATGAACGGCTATAACCTCACGCAGGCGAAAGAGCTGGTCGAAGAGGCGTATACCACCCTCACGACCGACGACCGGTACGTTTATGACCCGAACAGTCAGATTACGCTGGTGATCGGCGGGTCTTCCAATACCGAAACCTTCCAGCTGATCTGCGGGTTTATCGAGGACACCATCGAAAATCTGATCGAGGGCACCTCTCTCGAAGGGAAAATCACGGTCACGTCCGATACTTCGTTCGGCACTTCGTGGGCGAACGACTTCCGTTCCGGCGCGTACGACATTGCGCCCGGCACCGGATTCAGGGGCGGCGCGTTCGACCCCGCGGGCAGGCTGCAGTGCTACGTCGATCCCGAAGCGGGCCTGATGTATTCCACCTGGTGGGATACTGCGGCGGACAAGATGACCTATACGATGCCCGAAGGGGATTATGCGGAGTCCGGCCAGACGTATGAAATGAGCGTTCTCAACTGGTACTGCTGCCTGAACGGCATTGCCGAGAGGCGGGATCAGGAGTATACGTTCAACTGGGGCAGCGGCTCGGTGGACGAAAACATTCGTCTCGAATTGCTGGCGCAGCTCGAACAGTATATCCTCGAGAAGTATTACACGATTGCGACGACGTCCGAATACAGCGCCATGCTGTACGGCGCGAAGTTCTCCAATCTCACCGAGGAATACAACGTCTTTATGGGCTTCGGCGGCTATCGGTATATGATCGCCAACTATAACGACGGCGAGTGGAATTCGTTTGTGTCGAGCCAGGGCGGTAACCTGGAGACTCTTTACAGGCAGACCTATTGAGTAGTTTTTCGGCTTGCCTTTTGCGGGGACGGGAAAAATTTTCCGTTCCCGCTTTTGGGCGTTTATCCGAAGGATGAAAACGCCATGAAAGGGGAATAAAAACCGCGTGAAGTTCTCTGTTCGCGCCGCTGTGATGAGGTTTCCGGCCGGGACCGGCCGGAAGCGGTGCGCGAGCGTTTAGGATACAAACCGGGAGAAATTGCTTATGTATATGCTCAAATACACGTTAAAGCGAATCGGGCTGATGATTATGACTTTCTGTGTCATCATGGTCATGTGCTTTGTCCTGATCAAGATGCTGCCCATCGTCGTCACGGTGCAGGTGGGGCAGGACGCCAACATCATTTACCGCCAGCTGGAGGCGAGGGGATATATCTGCAACGTCGTCTATGACGAATCGACGAGGATGTGGTCGTACGACATGGTCCCCGTCATGACCCAGTTCGGGTATTATCTCCGCCGCATTTTCCTGGAAGGGGATTTCGGCATCGGCGTGTCCATGGCGGAATACCGCAATCAGCCTGTGTGGGACGTGTTTACCGAAAAGCTGCCGCCCACCGTGCTGATCAACGTCTATTCCACCCTGATCGGCGTGCCCATCGGGCTGGGATTGGGAATTTTGGCCGCGCTCAAAAAGAATAAATGGCAGGACCAGGTGATTTCCGTGGGCGTCATTCTGCTCATTTCCATTCCCTCCATCGTCATGGGGCTGATCATTCAGTACGTTTTCTGTTACCGCCTCGGGTGGTTCCCTCTGACGATGAATGCGGGGTACGATTATTTTACCTGGCCGATGTTCCGCTCCATGCTCCCCGCGGTGTTTTCGCTTTGTCTCGGCTCGATTGCGGGCTATGCGCGCTACACGCGCGCGGAGCTGACGGAGGTTTTGACGAGCGAGTTTATGCTGCTCGCCCGCACCAAGGGGCTCACGCGGGGGCAGGCCACGATACGGCACGCGCTCCGCAATGCCATGGTGCCCATCTTCCCGATGATTTTAAGCGAATTTGTCGCCGTGCTGAGCGGTTCACTCATCATCGAGAGCATGTTTTCCGTGCCCGGCGTCGGCAGGCTGTATCTCGATTCGATCACCTATCAGGATTACGATTTCTTCATGCTTCTGTCGGGGTTCTATACGCTCGTCGGGCTTGCGGCGGGGATCATCGTGGATATAAGTTATGGGTTTATAGATCCGCGCATCCGCATGGGCGCCAAATGACGCAACCGCACGTCATTCATCGTCCGATACTTTGTCGCCTTTGCGCACGGCTTGGTCATGTACGTCTGTGTACACTCCCTGCGCCGCTTACGCAGGCTTCGCGTCTCGGACGCGACTGACGCGCGGACGGGCTCGGAATTTTGCGTTTTGACGGGCGACTAACACTTAAAACTTCGGATTGTCCGGCTATATGGAAGCCCCCGCGCGCATTCATCGTCCGATATTTTGTCGCCTTTGCGCACGGCTTGGTCATGTACGTCTGTGTACACTCCCTGCGCCGCTTACGCAGGCTTCGCGTCTCGGACGCGACTGACGCACGGACGGGCTCGGAATTTTGCGTCTGACGGGCGACCGCCGCACAAAACGGCGATACGGTCTTACTTTGCTTTTGCGGGGCATTTGCCCGAAAAGAGGTGAAAAACATGGAAAAGACGAAATACGACAACATTCCCAAAGAAAAATTCGCTTTCGCTTCCGTGCGCGATTTCGCGCACGATAAAAAACTGTCCACGAAACCCCGCAGCTATATGCGGGACGCGTTTTCGCGGTTCTGCAAGAACAAGGGCGCCATTGCGGGCGCCATCGTCATCATCCTCCTGCTGCTGTTTGCCATCTTCGTGCCCTTCTTTACGCAGTACACGGTGAGTTATACCGATTCGTATTACGTCCGCACGCTGCCCAAGAGCAAGCTGTTTTCGGGCACCTCCTTCTGGGACGGCTGTTCTCGGCAGACGAACGTGGGGCGGCAGACTTTTACGTATTATTATGCCATGGGGCAGGAGACGGGGCATTACGCCGTCAAAAATCAGGAGTATACCGTCGAGGGGGAGGGCGCAAACGCCACCTATTCCTATCGGCTCGACTCCTATCACAGCACGGGCATGATCTATATCAACACCATGTCCGCCGAAATGTATCAGGCGATACAGACCTATCAGCGGGAAACGAACAGGCAGGTCATCTATCCCAACGTCAATCCCGAAGACCGCCCGCAGGCGATGGACGCGCAGAACAACGCCAATTATTATTACGAGACGACGGGTACCTCCCGCACGCAGATCGTCTACGACGAAAACGGCAACGTTATTCCCGTCTATTGGTACGACGTACGGGAAAACATCGACGACGGGTATGACTCCCTCCGCATCGAGGGAGATGACGGCTTCGTGGGAGAGGACGGCAATACCTACTATTATGTCTACGCCCGCCGTATGTCCGGCGGAACGTACGAGTGCCGCGTCAATTATTACGAATATTATATCTTCTATCATTCCTATTGGCTGAACGACGGCATCACCGAACCCTATTTCCTGTTTGGCACGACGAACACGGGGCAGGATATCCTCACCTGCCTCGCGTCGGGGGCGCGGTTCTCCTTCCTGTTCTCCGTTTCCGTCGCGGTGGTCAATCTGCTCGTCGGCGCGATTTACGGCGCCATCGAGGGATATTACGGCGGCAAGGTGGACCTCATCATGGAACGGTTTTCCGATATCCTTTCCGCCGTGCCCAGCATGATCGTCATCACGCTGCTCAAACTGCACATGGGCGCGTCCAGCCAGGCGATCGTACTGTTCATCGCCTTTTTCCTGACGGGGTGGATAGGCATGGCCTCCACGACGCGAATGCAGTTTTACCGATATAAGAACCAGGAATACGTCCTGGCGGCGCGCACGCTGGGGGCAAAGGACAGACGGCTGATTTTCAAGCACATCTTCCCCAATGCCATCGGCACCCTGATTACCAGCTGTGCCCTGGTTATCCCGAGCATGATTTATTCGGAGACAAACCTCTCCTATCTCGGCATCATCAATCTTTCGTCGGGAAATCTTACCAGCGTGGGGACGCTGATCGCCGCGGGGCAGCGGTTCCTTTCCACGGCGCCGCACATCGCGCTTTTCCCTTCCCTTTTCCTGGCGCTTATGATGCTGAGTTTCAACCTGTTCGGCAACGGGCTTCGGGACGCGTTCAATCCGTCGCTGAGGGGCGCGGAATGACGGCGGCCGCGGGGCACGGCGCCCGCGCGGGATTTTTCGGAGTATCCGAGAGGAGAACACCATGGAAAAACAGGAAATAAAACTTTCCGTACACGATTTGAAGATTTCCTTCCGCACGGACGCGGGAAAGGTGCAGGCGGTGCGAAACGTCAGCTTTGACCTGTACAAGGGCGAAACGCTGGCCATCGTCGGCGAGAGCGGTTCGGGAAAATCGGTCACCAACCGCGCCATCATGGGCATTCTCGCGCCCAATGCCGTCAAGGAGGGCGGGGAAATCATCTACGACGGACAGGACCTCATGAAAATCGGCGAGGAGGAGTTCCACAAAATCCGTGGCGACAAGATCGCCATGATTTTCCAGGACCCCATGTCCAGCCTCAATCCCATCATGCGGGTGGGCAAGCAGCTCACCGAGGCGATGCTCATCAAGGGCAAGCTCAGCCAGAAGCAGTCGAGGAAGGATTTCAACGACACGCTCGGCGAAATCAACCGCTGTATGGACGAGGCGCGGGGGGCGAAAAACGACCCCGCCGTCCGCGACGAGGACAGGAAAAAGTGCGCCGATTTCGATAAGTTTGAATATAAGCACCTCGCGCTGGAAAACTCGTACAACCGGGCCAGGGAAGCGGCGAACGATGCGCTGGAAGAAATAGACGACGTCGTTTTCCGCATCGGCAAGGCGGCGTACAAGGGGGTGCGCGCGGACGTTTTTGAAATTTCGCACAATGCCTTGCGCTCCTTCGACCGATATGTCGTCCATGCGCGCGCGGAGGAGCTGAAAGGACTTGTCCGGGAGCTTATGCGGGCGATGCGCGTGCCCTTCTCCGCCCGCCTGAAAGATTTCGGCCGTAAATTGCTGCGCAGGGGCGGGGAACGGGAAGCCGTGTGCGACTATGCGAAAGCGGCGGAGCTGCTCGGGAAAATCCGGGAGATTTTGTCCGAGGCGGCGGCGTATCCTATGCCCAATTTCTTCGCGATGGGCTATTACGTGACCTTTTGCGCAGACCCCCTCCCCGACATGCCCGTGGACGAACTCAACGCTTTTCTCCGCCGGTATCTCGACGAGCATTTCATGCTCGATTTCATCTCGCTCGCCCGCAAGGGGATAGAGCTGTCCTACCGGCGGTCGGTAGAAAAGAAGCGGGAGGCGATTGCGGCGATAGACGGCGAATTGCCCGTTTTCCGCAAGGAACGGCCCGTGCGCGCGGAGATACGCGAGTCGGCGAAGAAGATTTCGGCCGCCGTCGCCGCGGCGATAGACAGGCTGGAAATCGTCAAGGACAACCTTTCCTACACTTTCGATTCCACCCTCCGTGCCGCCGTCGCCCTCTATTTCGACGGCATCGTCCGCAACGAAAAGGAGGAGCGGCGCTACGCCGTTCAGAAGGCGGCCTACGACAAAAAGCTGGCAAAGGGGAAAAAGCTCGATTACGAGGTTTCGGAAAAGAATCTGGTAGACCTGGACGCCGCGCGGGAGGATATTTTAAGCGTCGTTCTGCGCATGCGCGCAAAGTTGCAGGCGGACATCGACGCCCCCGAACCCGATTTCGGGGAGCGGACGGTGGGCATCATCGATTATCTGAAAGCCAAGGCGTCCGGCGTCGCCTATAAGGTGACGCGGAGCGCGGCCAAGCTGCGCGCGCTGAAATTGCTGAAAGAGGTGGGCATTCCCGACCCCGCCAGGCGGTTCAGGCAATACCCCTTCGAGTTCTCGGGGGGGATGCGCCAGCGTATCGTCATCGCCATCGCGCTGTCCGCAAATCCCGACATCCTCATTTGCGACGAGCCCACGACCGCGCTCGACGTCACCATTCAGTCGCAGATCCTCGAACTCATCAACAAGGTGAAGGCGGAGCGGCAGCTTTCCGTCATCTTCATCACGCACGATTTGGGCGTGGTGGCCAACATGGCGGACAGGGTAGCGGTGATGTACGCGGGAAAGATCGTGGAGATCGGGACGGCGCAGGACGTGTTCTATTCGCCCGCGCACCCGTACACCTGGGCACTTTTGTCCTCCATGCCCGACCTGGATACCAAGGAAAAGCTGGAGGCCATTCCCGGCACGCCGCCCAACATGATTTATCCGCCCAAGGGCGACGCCTTTGCGGAACGCAACAAATACGCCCTGCAGATCGATTTCGAGATGCAGCCGCCGCTGTTCCGCATTTCGGACACTCACTTTGCCGCCACCTGGCTGCTGCATCCCGATGCGCCCAGGGTGGAACCGCCCAAATCGGTGACGGACAGAATTGCGAGGATGAAACAGGCGAGGAGAAAAGAAGATGGAAAACAGGCATGAAGAAGTGCTGTTGAAGGTGGAAAATCTCTGCCAATATTTCAAGAGCGGCCCCGGGCAGGAATTGAAGGCGGTGGACGGCGTAAGTTTCGATGTCAGAAAGGGCGAAGTGTTCGGCCTCGTGGGAGAGTCGGGCTGCGGCAAGACCACGACGGGGCGTTCGATTATCCGCCTGTACGACATCACCTCGGGAAACGTCTGGTTCAAGGGCCAGCGCATCTGCGCGGGGACCCGTTCTTACCGCGACGCCGCGAAGGCTGCGGCTGCGGAGTATAAAAAGAAAGTGCGGGAAATCAAAGAGGAGGCGAAAGCCGCCGGCGCCGACCCCGCCGCGGGAGAATACGCCGCCCGTATAAAGGAGGCGGAGGAGAGCTATCGCGCCGTCCTCGCCGAGCAGACGGAAAATATCCGCGCCGCCAGACGCGACCAGAAAAACTGCAACAAAATGTACGCCGAGGAGGAAAAACGCAAGGTTCGGGAAAAATACGAACCCCTGATTGCCGCCGAAACGGACGAACAAAAGCGGGCGGCGTTGGAAAAGGAGTTCCGCAGGGAATTGCGCCTCGCCGGGAAAGACCGCATCATGAACAAGATGCAGATGATTTTCCAAGACCCCATCGCCAGCCTCAATCCCCGCATGACGGTGCGGGAGATCATCGCCGAAGGGCTGATTATCCGCGGCGTGCGGGATAAGAAATACATCGACGAGCAGGTGTATAAGATGCTCGATCTGGTGGGGTTGGTGCCCGAACACGCGGGGCGGTACCCGCACGAGTTTTCCGGCGGACAGCGCCAGCGCATCGGCATCGCGCGCGCCATCGTCCTCAATCCCGAGCTCATCATCGCGGACGAGCCCATTTCGGCGCTGGACGTCTCCATCCAGGCGCAGGTCATCAATCTGCTCAATCAGCTGCGGGAGCAGCTCGGGCTCACCATTCTGTTCATCGCGCACGATTTGTCCGTCGTCAAGTATTTTTCCGACCGCATCGGCGTGATGTATTTTGGCAAGATGGTGGAGCTCGCCTCCTCCGACGAGTTGTTTGCCCACCCCCTGCACCCGTATACCAAGTCGCTGCTTTCCGCCATTCCCCTGCCCGACCCCGACTATGAGAAGGGGCGCCGCCGGATCGTCTATAACCCGATTGCGGAACACGACTATTCCGTCGACAAGCCCTCCATGCGGGAGGTTTCGCCCGGGCATCTGGTCTATTGCAACGAGGCGGAACTTGAACGGTACAGGGCAGAGCTGAGCGGCGGCGCCGGGGCGTGAGCGGACGATGAAAAACGCGCTCCGCTATCTTATCGCCTCGGCCGCGGGGCTGATTCTCGCCTTTGTCATCGCGCTTTCGCAGGGAATTTTTTCGAAGGGCGAAACGCGGGAAGTCATGCGGATTTTAAGCGACGCCTTTTTCGCGTCCGGCGTGCTGTTTGCGGGCGTGGGGCTGATCGTCGTCGCAAGCCGGGGAGGCTTGTTCGACATGCTCGGCTACGCGGCGATTTTGTTCGTCAATTTGTTCCGCAGGGACGTCGGCAAGCGCAAATATAAGGACTTTTACGAATATCGGCAGGCGAAAAGGGAGGACGGACATAAACGCAGCGTCGCCTTTCTTCTGCTGGTGGGCGTGGGGCTTATCGCCGTCGCCGCAGTTTTTCTCGTCTTGTATTATAACGTCTGAATGATTTTGCCGCGTCGACGAAAACGCGGCAAAATTTTTGCGCTTTCCGGTTTCGGGGAGCGCCGTTTTTATAAAGGAGCGGGGCAGAGTCTCGACGACGGGAAATTGTCGGCCCGCGGAGGCGACGCGCTTGACAGGGGATATAATCCGGGTGTATAATAAAAGAAAAATGCGGAATTTTCCGCAGGGAGGAAAAGTATGAAGGTGCTCATCATCGGGGGCGTCGCCGGCGGGGCCACCGCGGCGGCGAGGATCCGCAGGCTGGACGAGGAGGCGGAAATCGTCATTGTCGAACGCTCCGGGTATATCTCTTACGCCAACTGCGGGCTGCCCTATTACATCGGCGGGGTCATTCGGGATTTCGGGGAACTGACTTTGCAGACACCCGAAAATTTCCGCGTGCGCTATCGGATAGACGCGCGCGTGCGGCAGGAGGCGACGGAAATCGACACGGCGAAAAAGCGGGTGAAAATCCGCGTGCTCGACACGGGGGAAGTTTATGAGGAGCGCTATGATAAATTGTTGCTTTCACCCGGCGCAAAACCCGTCGTCCCTCCCCTGCCCGGGGTGGATGGCGATCGGCTGTTTACGCTGCGGACCGTCGAGGACACCGTCGCCGTCAAAAAATATATAGCGGAACGCAGGCCCCGCTCCGCCGTTCTGGTGGGCGGCGGGTTTATCGGCCTGGAAATGGCGGAAAATTTGCGCGAATCGGGCCTGGAAACGGCGATCGTCCAGAGGGGCGGGCATTTGCTGGGCACTTTCGACGAGGACATGGCGTGCGGCATTCACGCCGAAATGCGGCGCAGGGGCGTGCGGCTGTATCTTCGCGCCGACGTGACGGGCTTTGCAAGGGAGGGGGATTGCATCGTCACGAAGCTCGGCGACGGAACAAAGCTCCGCTCGGATATGGTCGTGCTCGCCATCGGCGTGAAGCCGGACGCGGCGCTGGCGGAACGGGCGGGGATAAAACTCGGCCCGCGGGGCGGAATATGCGTCAACGCGAAGATGGAGACCTCCGCGAAGGACGTGTACGCGGTGGGAGACGTCATAGAGGTGACCGATTTCGTCTCCGGGCAGCCCGCGCTCATCGCGCTGGCGGGACCCGCGAACAAGCAGGGGCGGATCGCCGCGGACAACATCTGCGGCCTTTCCTCCGAATACAAGGGGACGCAGGGTTCGTCCGTCATCAAATTGTTCGGCATGACCGCGGCGGCGACGGGAATGACCGAAAAGCGGGCGCGGGCGGCGGGATTGAACTTCGGAAAAGTCATCGTATCCCCCGCCAACCACGCTTCCTATTATCCCGGGGCGCGGGCGATGACGATAAAGGTACTGTACGAGCGGCCTTCCCTGCGCATTCTCGGCGCGCAGATCCTCGGCTTCGAGGGGGTGGATAAGCGTCTGGACGCGATCGG
>CALWAU010000057.1 GCA_944375795.1 uncultured Clostridia bacterium
TGAGGGCGGAGGCAGGGAAATTCCTGCGTTTTGCGGAAATCGACGGCACCCGCTTCGACTTCCCCGACGGACATGTGCGGGAATTGACCTTCCGCGCGCTCGTCCGCCCTTCCGCAAACGATCTGTACATTTCGGCGGGGACGTACTGAACTCTGCCGGGAGGCGCAGGGCTCTGCTCCGAAAGCCGCCCGGATGCGATCGACGAACAAAACGTTTTCCCACATGCGAAACGGGGCGGGAATGTTTCCCGCCCCGCTTTTATCCTTATTCGCGGCTCGCCGTATCCCGAAAATCCGGGCACGGCGCCGTGCCGTACGGAATCCGTCAGCGTTCCCAGCGAAAATTTTCGACGCCCGCTCCCAGCTCGAAATGGAGCCGTGCGATACCGAGATCGATTTTCGAGTAAAACCCGGATGCCGTTTCCGCCCGGACGGTATCGCCGTTGAGAATAAAGCGGAATTTTTGCTGATTCATCGCCGTGGGCGCAAGGAGCGCCGCCCGTACCCCTTCGATAAACCACGCGGGCGGATTTTCCGCCGAGGATACCTCGGCGACGGATTTTATCTTATGTCCGCTCCCCTGCGTCGCCCCGTACCCGAGGGCGATGACGCAGCACAGTTTTTCGTCCTTTACCGTCGAAAACGCCGTTTTGACCTTTTTGTACGTCATTGCGACCCAACAGGTATTCAGCCCCAAAGTCTGCGCGGCGAGAACGACTTTTTCGCCGTAATAGCCCGCCTTTTCCTGTAAATCGTCCCCCCTTTTCCCGACCAGAGCGACGTAATTTTTTACGCCCGAAAACTTTCCGTAATGCGCCATAAAACCCGAAAAAGCCTTCGGTTCGTCGGTAATCAGCTGAAAGTGCAGCCCTCCCTCGCGGTTGCAATCGTCGATCACCTCCTTCAGCTTCCCGACGATTTCGGGTTCGATCGGCTTATCCGAATAAACCCGCACCGAATGCCTTTGTTCCATTGCCTCTTTCATATCCATGATACGTTTCTCCTTTCATCAATTCTATTTTCAACCGACGGCAGTCGATTCAATTTCTCGTGTCGTCCTCGGCAGAGTCGCCCGCTCCGCACCGCGGCCCCGAATCTGTTATAAAATAATTTCTTTTATGCAAACCGATACCCCCGCGCCAACCGAACGGGGATACGGAAAGCCGGCCGAACCCTGCAGCGGATATGAGATTTTTCCCCATTGCCGAAATTCCGGTCCTCGCCGCCGGACACGCGCTACGGGCCTTGCCGCGACATACCGCCAAAGCCTGTACGCATCGTTTCTTTGCAGTATACTAATGGTGTTAGATATTTTCCCCGTTAAAAAGGACAGCACAAAAATCTGCCCTTCAATTAAACAGCTCTCTGGCAAGACGCAAAAAGGTCCGCGCATCTTCCGCCGACAGCTTCCGCAAAATTCCCTCGATAAACGTATGCACCTCCCGTTCCCGCCTCTCCAGCGCCTGCAACCCCTCCGTCGTAGCGCGAACGATGAAACTGCGCCCGTCCTTTTCCGATCGCGTCCGGCAAATATATTTCTTTCTGGCCAGAGATTTCAGAATCGCCGCCACCCGCGCCGTGGAAATTCTCATCTGTTTGGCCAGCTCCCCGGGTACCGTTTCTCTGCCGTTCTCCCGCAGATACCGCAAGGCGACAAATTCCCCCCGATACCCCGCTTCGAGCAGATTGATCAGTTCATGCCACCCCTCTCCGCCGAAAGAGGTACATAATTCTTCTGTCAGCAGTTTATATTCGTCCATATCCCGTTCAAAATCTAATAGTGTTAGCAATATTATAGGCCTTTTTAACGGCAATGTCAAACAAAATACGTGCCCGCCATAAGAAAAACAAATGAAAAAACGGTGACGAGCGGTTCCGCGCTTCCCTGCCCCGCTTCCCAATAAAAAAACGGAACGAACGAATCTTTCCGTTTTTGTATCCGATGGCCGGCAAACCGCCCTACGGACGGGAAAAGACTTCCGCGTCTCCGCCCGTGAGATCTTTCACGGAATCCCGGACGATCAGCCTGGAATCGAGCGTTACCTTTTTTGTTTTTCCGTTATGTTCAATCTGCGCGAGGAGCAGGCGGAAAGCCTCCTCCGCCATCCGGTACTGCGGAATATCCACCGTCGTCAATCCGTAAGGAATCACCTCGATATTGTCGAAGCCGATGACGGAATAATCTCTCGGCACGTATTTCCGCACCTTCATAAGGCCCTGAATCACCGAACAGGCCCAGATATCGTTATAGCAAATCAGCAGGCTGTTTTCGGGACATTTTTTTAGGATAAGCCCGGCAATTTCCTCCTTGGAGGGCGGATAAATCAGGCAATGCGCATAGGGCATTCCGCAATCCTGCAATCTCTTTCTGACGGTATCGGCACGGCGCATATCGAATATATCGCCCCTGTTCCGGCCGATATAAAAAATATTTTTGTAGCCCATGCGGATTCCGTAATCCACGGCCTCCCGCGCGCCCGTAGTATCGTCCGTCTGCACACAGCTGATATCCGCATCCACGTTCAGCCCGAAAATGACGGAGGGAATGGAGGATTCCACGAGACTTTTCACGATATTTTTATCGTAGCCGAAAAAATCGAGAATGATCCCCGACACCATTTTTTCCTTCATCAGATCGATGCCGCACTGCGTGCGCCTGCTGTCCCCGGCGAGATTATAAAAAATCGTCTCGTAATCGTTTTCTTCTGCCAGCTTGTCGATCGCGCAGAATACGTTTGCATAGAAAGGATTGGTCAAATCCCGCAAAATGACGCCGATCGTCCGGTAATCCTTGCTCGATATTCTCCTCGCAAAATAATTGGGCGTATATCCCATCTCCTTGGCGATGCGGATAATTTCCTTTCTGCTTTCTTCGCCTACGCCCTCCTTGTTGTTGAGCGCACAGGAAACGGTGCTTTTGCTGTAGCCCGTAATTTTCGCCAGATCTTTTATTGTTACTTTTGCCATACCCGTCTCCCCCGACAGTATAATGATGAAGATTGTATATTATCTTCATCATTATACCAAATTTCGGGAAAAATGTCAAGTTTTATGCTTTATTATTTTTTCGCCTGAGCGCAAATCCTCCCGACATCGCGAGCAGCGACAGAATGCAGATTCCGCCCGCGGAAAGCGAAGAACCGCAGCCGCCGTTTTCCGACCACGCCGCATGGAGCACGATATCGCCCGATTGCGAAGCGTCGATCTGCGTCACGGGGGTTCCGGACAAGAGCTCGTCGGTATACCAGCCCACAAAAGTATATCCCTGCCTCTCGGGAACGGGAAGGGTGACCGTCTGGCCCTGCTCGTAAACATTCACGGCGCCCTCGGGAAGCTGTCCTCCGTTGAGCTGGTACGAAATATCGTATCTGACATTGCCCAGCTGCTTGCGGGAAAGCAGACGCAAATCGTCGATGACGAGATTGCAGCTGTATCCCTTTTCGTAATCGTAATAGCTTCCCCACACTCCGATGCCGACGGAGCGGAGCTTTTTCCAATCGAACTCCCGTTTGTTTTCCGGGTCATAGCCGTCGTTATAATCGCATTCGGAAGCGGTGGCCGCGCCCAGAGGGATCTCCACCTTCATCCAACCGTCGTAGCAAAGGCCGTTATAGATGCCCTTTTCGGTGGCGATAAAATTCCAGGGGACTTCAAATTCCAATCCGTCGGTCTGAATGAGCTTAATCATAAAGCCGAGTTCGCCCGCGGGCACATACGTCTCGTTGTGCAGCCAGAAACTGAACCCGCATATTTCCTTATCGGTATTGGAGGAAACGATATCCTCCACGCTGAAATTGAGCTGTCCCCAGCTGAAAGCGCCCTTGAGATTTTCAAAGCGGAAGCGCATGGCGCCGCTTCCCACCTTTACGGTCGTCCTCTCCGTCGTCTTGACGACGGTCGTATCCAGGTCTTTCACCACCGTCCATTTGTTGACCTGATCGGAAGTTTCAAAATCGGCGATCGGGCGGGAATACAGCTCCGTTTTTTCCGCCGCCGCGTCGCGCTCCGCCTCAATCCCCGTAATCGCCACCGACATCGCCGACGTTCCCGTCGCCGAAATTCTTATACCCGTCACATTGTCGGACGTCACATAATAGGGCAATTCGGAAAAATCGATCGTTTCGCTCACCTCCGTCTCGTCCGCAAAGGAAACGGTAAACGCCCGATAGGCGGCCCCGGCGCCGGAGCCGTCGTCATAAATGAGATCGACCCCCAGCGCATCGCCGTAATTTTCCTCCGCCTCGAAGGAGATTTTCAGCGACGTGTCCTCCGCGGTAAAGACATCTTCCAGCGTACGTTCGACGGAGACCGAACCGCTTGCGCCGTCCGGCGCGACCGTAAGGCGGACGCCGCCCTCGATGCTCGCTATCTCCGCGTCATAAGACGCTTCCGCCTTTTCAAAATTTTCGGACGAAGGTTTTACCAATTCGATCGTTTCGCGCACGTCCACGGTCGCAGCCGCGGCATCGTCAAAGACGGAGAAATCCGAAAGATAGGCCTCGGCCTCCGCCGTTCCCCAGACGCCGACGATCAGACGGGGATACTCCCGTTCCGTCGCGTTCACCGAAACCGTATACTTTCTCCAGCCCACGAAGTCCAGGGCGTTCCCCGTGCCGAGATTGCCCTGCTCGTCCTCCCAGAAATAATTCCAGGTTTCATGCTCGCCGTCGGCGTCATCGACATATTTGATCGTTATGCCGTTGGCATTGTTCCCCTCCAGCGCCTTCGCATTGTAGAGCCAGAAACTGAACGAACGCGGCCTTTTCGCCCCGGAACCGTCCATCAGATGACTGTCGAAATCCTGCACGTAAATCTGCGCGACGCTCCATGCGGCGCTCGCCGAACGGGCGATTTTGACACAGTTCATATCCTCGCTGTGAGAATATTCTTCGCTCTGCATATTGCCGATATCCGAAGTGAACGCCGGATCGTCCGACCACGCGAGGGTGGTAATCGTCAGGGAGCCGAGCGCCACGCTTTTATCTCCGATCACCGGCGTCATATTGTCCAGAAAGGCAAAATCGGAAAAATGGAAGGCGAGTTCGCTCGACGCGCCCCAGACGCCCATCTCTATCTCGGACTTTGCCAACTGCGCGCAGCTAAGATTCATCACATACCGACGGAACCCGACGAAATTCAGGCCGAACGGATTGTCCGTGACGACGGAACCGCTCTCGTCGTACACGACGATCCCCAGATTTTCGTCCCCGTCCGTAAACTTGAAATAAATTCCGCCGCTTTCCGCCGCCGTTTCATTGTATACCCACAGAGAAAATCCCTTCGGATTGACGAGCTCCGTCTTGTTGCGCATTTCGTTGAAGGGGAAATAGACGGCATAATTCAGATTTTCCGCCGCCTCCGCGCTTTCCACGCCGACGGCGATCGATTTTCCGTCCTCCTGCTTGCTCTTGGCCGCATCCGTACTCGGTTCCGCCTTTACCGTAATGTCCTCCCCGCTGAACGAAGCGGCGCGCAGCCGTATATCGTCGATGGGCAGACGCACGGGCGTCCTCGTCTCCTCCGCCTCCGCGGAAGAAGTGCAGATAAGCTCCAAATCGTACAGATAAAATTCCGCATCCGCGGCGCCGTCGATTCCGAAGGTCATGCTCTGAATATCCGCCACGGCAGCCCCTTCCGGAACGCAGGAAAAGTCTACGGCCACGGAAAATTCGCCCGTCTGCGTCAGGGACGGAACGGGGTCGCCGATCGTCTGATTGGCGCCTACTTTCCATTCCCCCTTTTCTCCGAGCCCCGCCCTGACGACAAATTCGTCCGAATCCGTCAATGCGACGGGGTTATACAATTTGAAAGACATCCCGATCACCCCGGCAAAATTTTCCGACGCCTCGGCGATCTTGTCCGCCACGGCCGTGCTGACGCCGGCAAAGGCCTCGCCCTCTTTGTCCAAGGAGACCTTCAGAGACGCTCCGTCCTCGGCATACAGCTCGCTGTTCTCCATGGCGACGGTGGCACGGCCGCCCTCGACGGCCTTTGTCCAGCGTTCGAGCTCGCCCGAATCGCCGAACGAAGCAGACCCTTCGATCGCCGCTGCCGTTCCGCCCGCCACGGCTATCCCGAACACGCATCCGAACGAAAGAATCGCGCGTAAAAATTTGTTCATCTTGCTCCCTCCCGATCAATTTTTATTTTTATGCCGTCCAGAGTGCCGCACAGCATCTGAACCTCATAATTCGTCCCGTCTATCCGGCACAGACCGAAGCCCTGTGCCGTCGTAAAAAATGTCGTATAGGCTTCCTTGCGCGCCCTGAAGGATATCTCCCCCCGCGTCATGTCGAAGCCGAAGCCGGAATACGCAAGCAACAGCCCGTAGCTTGCAAGGCTTCTCGCATAATGATTGCCGCACTCCACCTCGTTGAAGGGATTCCGGTTTTTGCCGTCGTAGCGCATGCGAACCCCTTTGACGATCTCGAGCGCCTCTTTCTCATAGCCCTCGTAAAGAAGGCAGGTCGCCACCTGATATTCTATGCCCGTCCAGACTTCGTCGGAATAAACGAAGGGAAGGCGGGGCCTCTTCGTGCCCTCGGGCCAGCTGCACACGAGAAGTCCCTTTTCGTCGTTCAGCGCATACACCCTCTGCACGTTGAGATGAGAGGAAAAATCCTCGCGGAAATTGTACCTGAAAATATTCCTGACGGCGCTCTTTACGTGTTCTTCGGGCAGTATATAACCCAGGCCGTCGATATGCGCCAGGGTCTGCCCGAAAATCTGATCGGAAAGACAGCCGTCGCCGTATTGGTATTTGTATTTGTCCACGTCGTCGATCACCTGGACGTAATACCCGTTCCGATACAGCTTTTTATCCATGCGCTCGCTGCCCTTCTCAAACGCCGCAAGCCACCGCTCGGCCGCCTCGTCGTCCCCCATGCGGCGCGCCATCGCACTGCCCGCTTTGAGCGCCGCAAAAAATATGGAATTGGTGAGGGAGCTCTCCCCGTAAAACTCAATGTCATAGGTATTGTGCTGACGGCTGTCCAGAACGCAGTCCCCGTCCGAATCCCAATAGGAAAACGCAAAATCCAGGGCCTTTTTCATCTTCGGATAGCATTCCCGGAGCAAATCGTCATTCCCCGAAAATTTCCAGTCGCGGTACAGGCGGACGATACAGCCCATCTGCCCGTCCGCGGCGGGCAGCATATCCCATTTTTTGTCCCCGAAAACCTGCATGGTACGGAAGGCCATATTTCCGTCCTCGTCCGTTTCCAGCAAAAATTCCGTCCTGCGCATATTCTGTTCCAGCCGCGGGAACAAAAATGCCAGGGTCTGCGCATAATTCCACACGTGCGTGCAATTCCCCTCACAGCTTCCCGCGTGGTCGAAACACCCTTCCCAGCAGAGAAAGGTTCCTTCCCGGCCGATGCGGAAACAGGTCGTGGAGCGCAGGACGCTCAATGTCCCGTTGACGGCGTCGATAATCCACTTGTCGGCGTCGGAGGAAAAAAGCGCGTCCGCAAAATTCAGACTGTCCCCGTACAGCCGATCGTAATTTTCGTAAAAATATTTCGCGGCGGACAGAGCATCGGGAAAACGATAGGAGTAATAGTTTTTTACGATTTCGTCCCCGCAATCCCGGGCGGGACACACGTGTCCCTCCCAGCTTTTCGGCCGATTCGGGAAACACCAGGACAAAACAAACTCAAATTCCGCCTTTTCGCCGGGCTGCAGAAGCGCGCCGCAGGCGAGCGAGCCCGTTTTGAGGCGCACGACAAATTCCAGCCTGCCCTCCCCCTGATTGGAATCGGCGGAATTGTAGCTGAGTTTGCCGTCCGCGGCAAATTCGTTGAAGAAATCATGCGCGCCGTCCCACCAGCCGCCCGCCAGCCACTCGGGCTTGACGGTGTAATTCCGGCAAGGAGTGGAAAGACACATCGTACCGTAGCGGCGGCTGTTTTCCGGCGCCTTGGAAGAAAAGATGAGCCCGCGGATTTTCCCGTCGTCGAAAAACTCGTTTTTCTGCTCGTCCCTAACGATCATATTGCCGAAAAGGTCGAACCCGCCGCAGGAAGTAAAATTGGACTGTGTGGCACAAACGGAAATTTCGCAGGGCTTATCCCCCTCGTTTCCGACGGTATAGCGGAAACATACGGCGGGAATCCCGCTGTCCTCCTCATTCCCGGGGATCAGGGGCGAAAAGGCCGTCATATTTACCGTCAACGGCAATTTGTCCGCGGACAAGTCGACGTTCACGAACGGTCCCCGCCCGTACAGTTCCGCGCGGTCGAACCGGGGAATGCCGGCCATTTCGTAGCTGGCATACCCCACGGGACGGCTGAAAGGTTCGCGGAGCCTGGATTCCAGAATGCGGACCTCCCCCTTTTCTCCTTCAAAGCGGGAGAACAGGGAAAAGAAGGTGTACGGATAGGGCGTGTTTTTGTTCGGTTTGTTGAAAATCTCCCAATCGCACAATTGTCCCCGGTTGCCGACGGAAATACTGCCCGTCCCTATTCCGCCGAGCAGAAACCGAAATTCGGTATCCGCGTCCGTAAAGCGCCTCGTATTGCTCTCTATCTTGTTTCTGTCGATCAGATTCATGATGGTTATCCCTTGATGAGTGTTATATCGTTAAATATCGCCTTATTGTATCCGGTTGCGTTGCGATTGCTCGCCATGACCCCCACGAGGAGGGTATCGGGAAGCGTCTCATATTCCAGCTCGCTCACCTGCACAAAGTTTATTCCGTCCTCCGAAATATAGGTGGAAAGCTTGTTTCCGCTGCGCACGATGCGCAGGTAAGTGCCGAGCTCCGCGTGCCCGTAATTGCTGAAGGTGGCGGGCAGGCTCGTCGCCTTCCGGTGCAGCGCCAGATACATTCCGTTATTGTAGCAGCCGATAAAGGCCATTTTGGAAGCGGAAATGATCGATTCGCGCACCATCAGCCCGCCCTTGGCCCCGCTCGCCGAATAGTTGGTTTTGTCCATCCGGGCGGTATAGGTAAAGTCGCCGCTGACCGTGAGATAGGCAAACCGCCCGGAATCGGCCGAAGCGCCGATATCGTAACCGTTGGCGTAAATGGTCACGGAAGCCGCATTCTGCTTCGTATACGAAGCCGTGGGGACGAAATCGTCTCCGCCCGAAACGATGTCGCAGCTCTGGTAATAGTCCTCCGTCTTTACCACCTTCGCCGCAATATCGCGGGTAAAGGCGGGATAGGAGACTTCCAGGGCGCCGTTTTCGCCCGCCGTCGCGGTTACGGTATCTATCGTCTCATCCGCATAGGTATCGATAAATTCTATCGTATATTCGCCCGGCGCCATTCCCGTCAGGGAAATCGTCCCCGCCTGTATCTGCAGAGGCTGCGTATAGCCTTCCAGCATATAGTTGTAATCGTGCTTGCTGTCCTTTATCCACAGATATGCCCTGTTGTTTCCGCACCGCAGACCCATGTACCACATCACGCCGTCGCCCGCCGGCACGGAAAGATTGTCGAACGCCGCCGCATTCCGCAGGTCCGCGCCCTTGAAAAGCGTATTGACGGCACGATAATGGGAATACAAATTATATTCGTCCACATACGAACCCCAGGTCCAATGCATGGTCGTGCCGAGGCTGTTGGAGAAGATGGAGGAATACAGTCCGTTGTGAAAGGACACGCCCTCCCGATCGTTTTCGCGCTGGATATCGCCCGAAGGAGAGAGCCCGTACTCGCCCAAAAAGGTCGGCTTATCCGCCGCGGCGAACCGCGCATTGACGATGCGTTTGACCGCCTTTACCGACTCGTACTGCTGTTCTCCGAACCAATTGTTGTGAATCGTATACCGGTGGACGGTGGTCAGATCCATGGATTCTAGCGCCCAGAGATCGGCGCCGCTGTCATCTGCGGAACTGCCGCAGCTGGTGGAAACGAGATGGTCGTAAATGTCGAGTGATTTTATATACTCGGCCATTTCGGTATGCCAGGAGGTAATTCCCGACAGCGCGGTATAATAATCGCCGCCGTTCCCCCATACCATCAGCTCGGCGTCCACCTCATTCCACAGCTCGTAAAGCATCAGGGAAGGGCTGTATCCCCAGCGGGCCACCACGTAACGCAGATAATTTTTCGTCGCCCTCTTGGCCTCCGGGTCGGTAAAGAAATCGGTCACGTTGTCCACCGGGCCGCCGTTTGCGGAATTGTACGGATTGCGCGCCCAGCCCCACTCGGAGAAGGACTCCGTACCGATATCGAAATCACCCCAATGATATAAGGTAAGGCGATAAAACAGACCCAGTTCGTCGGCGAGATTGACCTTGTAATCCGTCTTGAAGCCGATTTTCTGGTTATAGTAACCCAGCCCGTTATAGCAATCGCTCCATTCCAGTTCTCCGTCCTCTCTCGTCCATTCGAGCTGATCCCCCTCGCAGAGGTCGAACTGCGTCATGTTTCCGCCGTTGGCGGCGAGCTGCTGAAACCAGCGATCGTCCCCGTACGTGCCGTCGAGGTGGTCGTCGCCGGCCCATTCCCAGCCGCAGAAATTGTTTCCTATCCCCACGAAGGGACTGCCGTTGTCATATTCCAGGTGACGATGATCGTCCGAAACGGTCAGAAACGCGTCCTTCGTCCCGGGCTTGACGGAAAAGCTCCTGGTTCCCTCCTCGGGATAGCGCGACGCGACGCCGTTGCGCACGATGGAAATATAGTAGGTATATTCCCCGGCCGAACGGGGCGTAAACCGCATGCGGAACTGCCCCTCCCCCACCTTCGTCAGCACCTCCCTCTGCCCGTTGAGCCGACGGGAATATTCCTCGTACCAGAACATGGGTACGTTATAGGAATTTCCCTGTTCGTCCTCGATACAGGCGGCAACATTGATCTGCGAGGCGTCGTAGACGTTGATATTCTCGTCGAGGTCGATTTCCACGCCGATTTCGGCAAGCTCGTACATCTGCGCATTGTCGAGATTGGAATACACCTCTCTGACTGTCGGCCCCCCGCCCTTACACGCCGTAAACAGCGCAAGCAGCGCCGCAAAACATACATTCAGCATCAGCAGGCCGCAAACGAGCCTTTTCTTTGTTCTCTTCATAAAATCTCCTTATAATTTCAAACCCGTGCTGGCGATCCCCGAAATCAGCTTTTTCCGAAAGATAAAAAAGATGATCATGACGGGGATACAGGATATGGTCAGCGCGGCCATCAGAACCGTAGGGTCCTGAGAACTCAGCGCCCCCATAATGACGGTGAGACCGACCGGAAGCGTCATCGCCGTCTGTTGTTTGAGAAATATCATCGGCGCAAAAAAGTCCCCCCAAACGCCGTTGAAACACAGAATCAGATTTACGACAATCGTGGGCACCGACAGCGGCGCGACGATGTGAAGAAAATTCTGAAAGGTATTGCAGCCGTCGATTTTCCCCGCCTCCTCCAGCTCCTTGGGCAGCCCCAGAAAAAACTGCCTCATCATAAAGATGCAGGAGGGAGAAAAGATGGAAATGATCACGAGGCTGTTGAGATTGTTGATGAGCTTCAGTTTTACGATCGTCCGGTAATTCTGAATGATCGTCAGCTGTCCCGGAAGCATCATCGCGACGACAAACAGCATAAAAATCAAATTCTTTCCCCGGAAATTCAGGCGCGAAAGCGCATAGGCCGCGGGCAGACACACCACCGTCTGCAAAAGCGGAATCAATACGGAAACATACACGCTGTTCAGAAAGAAGCGCCCGAATATATCGATTTTGGCAAAAATGGTCTTATAGCCGAAAACGGAAAAATCGTGCGGGAAAAAGGTGGGCTGGGGAGACATGTATTCCGCCGACGTCTTGAAAGAGCTGGTGATCATGAAATAGAAGGGAAAGAGCATGAATATGCAGACCACCGCGCCGATCAGAAATACGCCGAGCTTTCCGATCGCCCTCTTTACCGCGCCCGGCTTCAAAGAAATCTCAATCATCTTTTACCATCACCCTCGACAACAAAAATTGTCCCAACGTCATCGCCAGAACGATGACAAAAATGACGATGGCGATCACGGAGGCATAACCTACATCCCGATAGAAAAATGCCTGCTGCCACATCATATAGCTTATGGTGACCTTGGTATCCCCGAACATGCCGTTCAGCATGATATAGATGGGGTCGAATACCTGGAAGGAGGAAATAAACGCCGTCACGAACAAAAATACGAGCGTGTTGCCGATGAGCGGCAGCGTAATTGCAAAAAACTGCCGGGTCTTCGTGCCCCCGTCTATTTCCGCGGCCTCGTAATAGGCCCTGGGGATATTCCGTATCGCCACCAGCGCAATGATGAAGAAAAATCCCACGCCCTTGAAGATATCCACCAGCATGACGGAATTCAGCGCAATGTCTGCATCCGTCAGCCAGCCGACAGGCCCGAGCCCGAAAATCCGCAAAATTCCGTTCAGCACCCCGAACTCGTAATCGTACATTTTATTGAATACCAGGGCGACCACCGACATGGGGATGACGATCGGCATGAACAGCGCGCTTTCCATGACAAACTGTCCCACCCGGTTTCTGACGCGCGACGCGACGAAATTTGCCAGAATCACCCCCAGCCCCACCTTCGCCAGGACGGTGACGACGGTGAAATAAAAGGTATTTCCGATGACCGTCCTGAAATTTTCATCCTCGAACAGCTTGACGAAATTTTCGACGCCGACAAAAGTCATGTCGGGGCTGAGAAAATCCCATTCGTAAAAGGCGATGCGAAAGGTGAGACAGGCGGGAACCGCGGCAAAGATCATAAACAGCGCAAACGCGGGCAGAACGAACAGATATCCGATATTGTCATATCTTTTCTTGAGCTTCGGACATTTCATCTTCATTCCCCGAGATACTGCTGAATGGTGGCCGCCAGGGAATCCAGGCTGTTGCTGCCCGTCCCCGTCAGCGTAAATCCGTTGGTGTCGGACATATAGCCCCCGAACCACTTTCTCACTTCCAGCTCGATGGCGCTGTAAGAGCCGGGCGCGGGCACGGGCGTGGCGTATTGCAGCGCGTCATAGAAGAGTTCGCCGCTCTCCGGGAAGAAATCTTTCTGCACCAGGATATCCATCGCCGACTTAATCGACGGAATCGCCCAGGGAGATTCCGTGAGATATTCCTCCTGGAATTTCTTGCTCGACAGGAATTTGGCAAGTTCCCATGCCTCTTCTTTGTTCTCGCTGGTCTTGAAGATGGGACAGGCCCCCACGCCGATGGTGGAATGCAGACTTCCGTCCACGGACGGGAAACTCACCACGTCGTAGCCCTCCCGCAGCTTGGAGACGTCGTTCGCGGAACCGTTGAAGCCTCCGTTATAGAGATAGCTGACATATTCCATCGTCACCGACATGAAGCCGAGGCGGTTGGTACAGAACAAATCGTATTCCGTCGTCCCCCCGAATTTCGGGCTGTACTGATGCTTCACGTCCTCCGCATTCATGATATCGTAAAGCATCTGAAAGCATTGCTTGGCATCGCCGTCGTTGATCTGCACGGTCTTCCAGTCCTCCGAAAGAATGGACGTCCCGTAGGCGTTCAGCCACGGCTCGATCGTGAGGAAATACTGGTTTTGCAACTTGATCCCGTACTTGTTGTTCACGCCGGAAACCACGTTGTTCGCCGTGATCTTTTCACAGCAATAGAGGAAATTTTCTATCGTCCACCCCTCGTGCGGATAATTGGGGTCGGTCGGGGCGATTCCGGCCTCCGAAAGCACGTTTTTGTTATAAAACAGGCATACCCGGTTCCAGGTCGTCGGAAGAGAATACATCTTTCCGTCATACTCGTGCGCACTATAGAGAATGGGCGCCATCTGGTCGAACGATTCCTGCATTTCCGCGCGGTCCCGCTCTATGTAGTCGTCGAGGGGCAGAAGCAAATCGCTCGCCACCAGGGACGCGATGGCCTCCGTCGCCAAATCCCCGCAGTCGGGAAGATTTCCCGAGTACGCCGACGTGGCGATCTGCTGCGCAAGCTCTCCCCAGCTGCCGGCCTGGACGCCCTCTACGCGCACCTCTATCCCCGTCTCCTCCGTAAACGCTTTCAGGCGTTCCTCCCACTGCGAAATCAGGCCCGCGTTGCACCAGAACAGCAATTCCTTCGAGCCGCCTCCGCCGATGATGGGATTGTCTCCGCCGCAGGCACCCATGGGTGCGACCATCGCAAAGCCCAAAATCCCC
This sequence comes from uncultured Clostridia bacterium, assembly GCA_944375795.1. Lineage (GTDB taxonomy): Bacteria > Bacillota > Clostridia > Christensenellales > Borkfalkiaceae > Scatosoma. The sequence goes on from CALWAU010000057.1 coordinate 14,121, forward strand.
GCGAGCAATTTTGTGAGTCTTTTCATGATAAATCCTCCGAATGCATATATTTCGTTTTTTCGTCCCGCGCCGCCCTCATTCAGCTCCGGGCGGCGATAAACGCCTCCACTTCTTCACGGCGGGGCAGCGAGGGAATGGCCCCCGCCCGCTGTACGGTCAAAGCGCCCGTCGCGTTGGCAAAGCGCACGGCCTCACGCAGCGTCCTCCCCTCCGAAAGCGCCACCGCCAACGCGCCGTTGAAACTGTCCCCCGCCGCGACGGTATCCACGGCCTTCACCGCATAACCGGCAATCATCTCGCAGCCGTGTTTGTCCGCCACCAGCGCACCGCGGGCACCCAGGGTAGCGACGACCGCCCCTACCCCGCAGGCGAGCAGCGCCTTCGCCGCGGCCGTCACCTCCTCTTCCGTTTCCGTCGGCAGCCCCGTCAGGGCCGAAAGTTCCCTTTCGTTCGGCGTAAGATAATCCACTCTCCCGAACAGTTCTCTCTCCGGCTTTGCCGCGGGCGCGGGGTTGAGCAGCACCTTTGTCCCGTAAGACTTCGCCCGAACAATCAGTTCCCTCGTCACCTCGGGGCGCAGTTCAAATTGAAAAACCGCCAATTCGGCCCCCTTCAGTACCCCGTCTATCCTCTCGATTTCCCGCTGCCCGAAGGCATAATTCGCCGAGGGGATCACGCAGATGCGGTTCTGTCCGCTCCCGTCCACCTGCACCTGGGCCACCGCCGTGGGCAGATCGCAGGAAAACACATATTCGTCGCTTATCCCCTCCGCCCTCAGGATCTCCCGAAACGCCTCTCCGTCGGAATCCCGCCCGAGCATGCCGCACATGATCGCATCTCCCCCCAGCCGGGCGGCCGCCACGCACTGATTGGCGCCCTTTCCGCCCGGAAAGCGGGCGATGGATTCACCCGACACCGTCTCTCCCGCCGCGGGAAACTTCTGCATCCTCGCGACGTTATCCATCACGAAGGAACCTATCACCGCGATCCGCGCCATCTCACTCCTCCTCCCGCCGCAGCATTTCCCCCAGGGAGCCGTTGGGATGATACCTGTGAAAATCCGCGCGCGTAAATTTTCTCCGGCGGGAGAGCTCGCAGGCGATGGCGTCCCCCAATACCAGGGTCACGGTGCTCGACACGGTCGGCGCCAGGTTCCACTCGTCCGCCTCCGCAAGCTTCGGATAAAATATCCCGCAATCGCACAGCCTGGCCAGCTCGCTGTCCCTCCCCGACGTGAATGCGATCGTCTTTACCCCGTTCTCCTTCAGCGGAAGCACGTTCTGGACGACCTCCCTCGTATTGCCGCTGTTGGAGATCAACACGGCGACGTCGCCCCGCGCGATCATGCCCAGGTCCCCGTGCATCGCCTCCGTCGAATGCACGAAGATGGCGGGAATCCCCAGCGACGAGAACGTCGCGGCGAGCTTCCCCGCGATGTGCCCGCTCTTTCCGACCCCCATGAACGCCACGCGGCCGGAGCACGCCGAAAGCATCTCCAGCGCCTCCCCGTACTGCTCCTCGGGCTCCTCCATCAGCCGGGTTATCCCGTCCCGCTCCCTCTCCATCGTCTCTTTCAACATCTCTACGCCTCCCCGCGGAGGCGCCGCTCCGCCGTTCTCCCGGTGCCGCCCGACGCGCTCCGCGCCCGAACATCCGGGCAAAAATTTCGATATATTTTCAATAATTTCCTTATCCGGTACGTAAACTGAAAGTTACCGAACCGTTTCGGTAAATACATTATATCACAACAAAACAGAAATTGCAATACCTTTTGCGAAAATTTTTTAATTTTTTTTCACCGCGCGAACACCTTCCTTATTATTATGCCGATGCGCCCGCGGCGCTCGTCCCCGCGGCGGAAGAACCGCCGGCGCGGCAAAAGAGCGGCGAGTCACCTCGCCGCTCTGCACCTCCGTTTCCCCGGGCCGCCGGAATTTTTCCGCCCGACCGACGCCGATACGCCCCCGCGGGCACTACCTGCCGTATTTTTCCGCCAGGCGCCTGAGGCGGTTTGCCCGCACCGCCCCGAAATCCTCCGCGCGATAGCGATAGCTCCAATTGAGCGGGGACAGGACGGAGGGGCGGTTGATGCGCGCCTCCTCCCCGAGCCCCAAAACGTCGTGCACGGGCAGGACGACCGTCCCCGCCGCGGATGCGAACAGCGCCTCCGTCGCCGCCCGGCACTCCGACTTCGCGCCGCTGCCGCGCAGGCGCACCCCGAGCGCTTTACACATCCCCTTCAGGTCGGCGTCAAACACGTTCCGCCCCCCTTCGTCCAGGCCCTCGATGTAGCCGACGAGCGGAGAATTGTCGTGCGTGCCCGTATAAGCGACGCAGTTTGAGGGGAAATTCTGCGGCTTGTGCTCGCTGTGCGGGTCGCCGTTGAAACCGAATTCCATCACCTTCATGCCGGGATAACCCGTCTTTTGCAGGAGCGCCCGCACGCCGCCGTCGATGATACCGAGGTCCTCCGCGACGATATTCGCCCCCTCCAGCCCCTCGAACAGCGCCGCCCCGGGGCCCTTTTTCCACTCGCCGCCGCGGGCGTCCTCCGCCCCCGCCGGGATCGCGTAAAAGCGGTCGAAGCCGCGGAAATGGTCTATGCGCACGGCGTCGAACAATTTCAGCGCGCCGAGAATGCGGCGGCGCCACCAGCCGTAGCCGTCCCGCTTCATCTTCTCCCAATCGTAGACGGGATTGCCCCACAGCTGCCCCGTTTCGGAAAAGGCGTCGGGCGGCACCCCGGCCACCGCGGCGGGATTCCCTTCCGCGTCGAGCAAAAACAGCTCCCTGCGACGCTTCCACATCTCCGCGCTGTCGCCCGCCACGTAAATGGGCATATCCCCCATGATCGCGACGCCCCTTTCGCGCGCATAGTCGCGGAGCGCCCGCCACTGTTTCAGAAAGAGATACTGCGTAAACTGCCAGAAATGCAGCTCCTTCCCGTTCTCCGCCGCCCAGGCGCGCACCGCCTCTCCGTTCCCGTCGCGGAACGGCTCCGGCCACTCCGTCCAGGGGCGGTATCCGAAGCGCACTTTCAGCGCCATGAACAGCGCGAAATCGGCATACGTCCCCTCCCGCAGAAAGCGCTGCCAATCCTCCGCGGAAGTATCGAAACGGGCGAACGCCAACCGGAGCACGTCGGCGCGGCGGGAAAACAGCTTCGCGTAATCGACGCGGCGAGCGTCCTCTCCCCAATCGGCGTCCGCGTACTCTCCCTTTTCGAGCAGCCCTTCTTCCTTCAGCAGGTCGAGGTCGATGAAATAGTAATTGAGCGCGTCCGCCGAACACGATTGATAGGGGCTGTCCCCGTAGCCCGTGGGGCCGAGGGGGAGCACCTGCCAAAGTCTCATTCCCGCCGATTGCAGCCAATCGACAAAGCCGAACGCCGCTTTTCCCAGCGTGCCGATCCCGTACGGGGAGGGCAGCGCCGACACGGGCATCAGAATGCCCGCCCTTCTCTCTCGTTGCATACCTGCTCCTTTGTTTTTGCAATTTGTATCGTACAAGGGCGCGCCCGCACGGGCACGCCCTCCGTCGATTCGGCCGCCGCGAAACGGCGCCGCATCACTTTTGCTTTTTCTTGGAAATCTGCCTCGAAACGGCCTTGGTAATTTCCACGAACGGGATCACGGTAATCGCGAGCCCCAGGGCGATGAAATATTCCTTCGCGTTGATCGCGGCAAACTCGAACGCGGTGTTGAGGCCGGGAACATAGATGACCAGCAGCGTCGCGAGCAGCGAGAACAGGAAGGCGCCCCAAAGATACTTATTCTGTTTCTTCACGGAAAAGAGGGAATGATTGATGGAACGCACGTTGAAGGAATGGAACATCTCCGTCATGGACAGCGTAAGGAAGGCCATGGTCATGCCGTCCGCACTCAGTTCCCCGATGGTGGAGAGCGCCCAATGCCCCGTCTCGATGCCGTGTCCTATCCAATAGGAGAGCAGCGTGAGAATGCCGATGAAAATGCCCTGCAGGACGACGTTTACGCCGACGCCGCCCGCAAAGATGCCCTCCTTGTCGTCGCGCGGCTTGCGCTTCATGAGGTCGCTCTCGCCCTCCTCCATGCCGAGCGCCAGCGCCGGGAAGGTGTCCGTGATGAGGTTGATCCACAAAAGGTGCATGGGCCGCAGCAGCGTAAACCCGAGCATCGTGGCCACAAACACGGCGACGACCTCGGCCAGGTTGCTGGACAGCAGAAACTGAATCGCCTTGCGGATATTGTCGTAAATGCGCCGCCCTTCGCCCACCGCCGTGACGATGGTGGCAAAGTTGTCGTCCTGCAAAACCATATCCGCGGCGCCCTTGGTGACGTCCGTGCCCGTAATGCCCATGCCGATGCCGATATCGGCGCTCTTGATGCTGGGCGCATCGTTGACGCCGTCCCCCGTCATCGCGGTGATGTAGCCCTTCGCCTTCCAGCCATTGACGATGCGCACTTTATGCTCGGGCTGCACGCGTGCGTACACCGAATAATTGCCTATCTTTTCGGCAAACTCCTCGTCGCTCATGTCGTTGAGGGCCGCGCCCGTGATCGCCTGCGACTTGTCCGCGATGATCCCCAGCTCCAGCGCGATCGCCACCGCGGTGTCGATATGGTCGCCCGTGATCATGATGGGGCGGATGCCCGCCTCCTTGCACTCCACGATGGCGGCCTTTACCTCGGGGCGGATGGGGTCTATCATGCCCGTCAAGCCGATAAAGGTGAGGTCCTTTTCGATATCCTCCGGCTCGAACCCGGAAGGGACGGAATCCAGCTTTTTATACGCCGCCGCGAGCACGCGCAACGCCCTGTCCGCCATGCCCTTGTTGGCGGCGAGGATCTCCGCCCGCTTTTCCTCCGTCAGCGGGATATCCTGTCCGCCGACGTGCACGCGGGTGCAGCGTTTCAGAATTTCATCGGGCGCCCCCTTGGTGTACTGCACGACGCCGGAGGGCGTCTCGTGAACGGTGGACATCATCTTGCGCATGCTGTCGAACGGCGCTTCCGTCACCCGTCTGTCCGCCGCGTCCAGCTCCGTCTTGTTCAGGCCCAGCTTCCAGGCGTAATTGACGAGGGCGCACTCGGTCGGCTCCCCCTTCGCCTCCTTGCTCTCGTCGTCCAGCACGGCGTCCGAGCACTGCGCCATCGCCCTCGCCAGCAACGCCTCGTCGTCGCCGTAATGGTCGACGACCGTCATCTTGTTCTGCGTCAGCGTGCCCGTCTTGTCCGAACAGATGATCTGCGTACAACCGAGCGTCTCCACGGCGGTCAGCCGCTTGACCACGGCTTTTTTCTTCGCCATCTTGGTCATGCCGAGGGAAAGCACGATGGTGACCACCGTCGCCAGCCCCTCGGGTATCGCCGCCACCGCCAGGGATACGGCGATGATGAAGCTGTCGAGAATGACTTCAAAGTGGAAATCGCGCTCGATGAGAAGCTTGAATACGAAAATGAACACGCAGATGCCGAGGACGATGAAGCTGAGGATCTGAGAGAGTTTGTTCAGCCTCTTCTGGAGGGGGGTCACCTCGTTTTTGGTCTGCGCGAGGATATCCGCGATCTTGCCCATCTCCGTCTGCATGCCCGTGGCGACGACCACGGCGCGGGCGCGCCCGTACACGATGGTGCTGCCCATATATACCATGTTCTTTCTGTCGCCCAGCGGGATATCTTTGAGGTCGCCCAGCTCCAGCGCCTCCGCCTGCTTGTTGGCGGGCACGCTTTCGCCCGTCAGCGCGGCCTCCTCCGCTTTGAGAGAAGCGCATTCGAGAATGCGGCAGTCGGCGGGGACCGAATCGCCTGCTTCCAGAATCACGATATCTCCGACGACGATGTCCTCGCTCTTTACCGCCACGAGTTTTCCGTCGCGGAGCACCTTACAGGTGGAGGCGGTCATCTCTTTGAGCGCCTCTATCGCCTGTTCCGCCCGTCCCTCCTGCACGACGCCGAGAATGGCGTTGAGCAGGACGACCGCCACGATGATGAGGAACTCCGCAAACGATTCGTCGTTCCCCTGTGCCCGCTCGATGATGACGGTGACGAGATTGACCGCCGCCGCGACGAGCAGAACGATGATCATGGGGTTGACGAGCTGTTCGAGGAAACGCCTGAACAGGGATACCTTTTTGGCTTCGGCAAGCTTGTTTTTGCCGTCCCGTTCCAGCCGGGACGCCGCCTCCGCGGCTGTCAGCCCCTCCTCCGAAGAGTTTACCTCTTTCAGGACTTCGGGCGCCTGAGACAAATAATGTTTCATCGGCCGATTTTACAACTCCTTTCCATAAATTTATCGGTTATCAAAAAAGACCCATACCCTATATTATCCTCATTTCCGTGAAAATAATATAGCGTACGAGTCTCATTCTTTCAAACAGTTCCGGGCGAAACGGAGCCACGGCTCCGCCGCCGTCATGTCGGAACGGTTACGCCCGAAGGCGCAAACTACTCCCTCATTTCGCTTGTTGTCAAAAGCTACGACCAATAGTATATCCCCCTCTCTTTATTTTGTCAACGGTTTTACGGAAGAAATTGCGCAAAATTACAAATATTTCACAATCCGGCAAAACCTTCCAAAGCTTTCCGCCCGCCTTTTTGTCAATCCACCCGATAGGCATCGTAATAGGGTTTGAGAATGCCGCGGTACTTTTCCTTCCAGGGCTTGTTCCGGCCGATGTAATGAATGATCTTCGCCCGTTTGTCCACCCAATCTTTGCCGATTTTTCCGTCGCCGCGATGGCGGCGGTTCCAGCCGCGGATCTTGCGCTCGTTCAGATTGTAGACATAGCCGTCCTCGATTTTGATTTTGTGCCCGTACAGGGTAGAGATGACGTCCTGATCGGGCAGCGTCAGAAAGAATTTCCGGCGCGCGATGTAGCCCAGCACTTCCTCCCGGCTCTGTTCGCGGCGCAGCTTTTCGAGGTTCATCAGCAAAACGCCCGTATTTACGTACACGGTCCCCCTGTCCGCCCCGTTCTTCACGCGGAGAAACCATTTGAGAAAGGGGGAATGGACGTTGGTCGTCGCCACGAAAAAATTGTCCTCGAAGGGAATGTCGTACAATCCGGAAATATCTCCCTTGACGATGATGTCGCTGTCGAGATAAAGCACCCTGTCCACGCTTTCGGGCAGGTATTCCGCTGCAAAAATCCGATAATAGATCTCCTTGGGCCAACGCTTTTCCGTCGGCGCCCCCTCCAGAATGTCCTCGCAAAAGGCGACGGGACAAAAGCGGACGCGCCCGGGAATGTACGGCCTGTATGCTTCCAGGTCCGCCTCCGTCACTTCCTTCGTCGCGATATAGACGGTGTGTTCCCCCGGATTGTTGTCCGCAAACGAACGGACCATCGCCGCAAAATAGGGCAGATATTTCTTATTGATGGCGGTGAGAATATTCATCGGTCAGATATTTTGCCCGCCGCACGGGTGGCGGGCAAAAAGGACTCTCCTTTTACCGTTATGAGACTATTGTAGCGCATTCGGGGAAAAAAGTCAACCGCTTGCACATACTTTTTCGGCTTTGCAGAAAAAACGCGTTTTCACTCCGGCTGTCCCGGACGGCCGTTTCGCGCCCGTCAAATCCCTGCCCCGTCACCCCTCCGGCCAGGTACGATTTTCGCGGAACCACTCGGTATCCTTGAAAAGGATATCGTTATTCGAGCAGCGAACGGAAAGCCCGCCCCCGACGGAGGTGACGACGATGTTTCCGTTCATCGGTCCGAAGCCCTCTCCGTTTTCCCCGACGACGGTGGTCACGTAAATTTTGTCCGTATACTTTGCCACGCGGTCGACAAACGCCTGGGAAGGGAACATATTGGCGACGTCGTCGGTATATTCGTCGCTGCCGCAGCAACAGCACACGACGACGATCTCCGGGCGGATGACGGAGAGAAGAACGTCGTTGCTGGAAGTGGGACTGCCGTGATGCCCGGCCTTGAACAATTTACACTGCGGAAGCTCGTTGTTTTCCACCAAGGCCTCCTCCCCCTCCTTTTCCAAATCGCCCGTAAAGAGGTAATGATTGCTCCCCTGGGTCAACAGCATGCACACCGAATAGTTGTTTTCGTCGGAGGAATGTTCCTCGTAAAAGACGTTGTAGAGAATGCTCATTTCGATGCCCTCGGCAAGCTCGTAGGTGCGCGAAGCCCCGTTTTCCCCGTTCCAGCAGTCGAGCGCGGTATACACTTTCGTCCCGTTGTCCGCCGCGTATTCCGTCGCCGTGACATAATTGGCGTACAGCGTGGGATTGCCGCTCTCCGTCGTCAACGATTTGTTGGTGCGGGCAAACTGAATGAGCGTCCCCACTTCATATTCGTACAAAATTCCGTTGTAGCTTCCGCCGCTCTTGGTCCCCACAAAACCCGCGATATGGTCCTGGTCGGCATGGGTGGCTATCACGTATTCGAGGACGCCGTCCGTACAATATTCGTCGAGATAGGCGGAGATGGTCCGCGCCGAACTCTGCCTCGACCCCGCGTCGATCAACACCTCCGTATCTCCCGCTTTGATGAGCGTACAGTCCCCCGTATAGGCGTTGCCGAGCATGGGAAAATGGATGCTCAGTTCTTCCGTAACGATATCCCCGCCCGAGCTGCTATCCGAGCTACTGTCCGAACTGCTGTCCGAGCTACTGTCCGAACTGCTGTCCGAGCTACTGTCCGAACTGCTGTCCGAGCTACTGTCCGAGCTGCTGTCCGAGCTGCTGTCCGAGCTGCTGTCCGAGCTACTGTCCGAACTACTGTCCGAACTACTGTCCGAGCCGCCGTCCGAATACCCGCCGTCCGAATCGCTCGCGCCGCCGGGCGGCGGAATCAATCCGTCCAGATAGCCGCCCTGCCAAAGTATGTACCCGCCCGCGATGACGAGGGCGAGAAAAATGACGAGAATCAGCAGCCCGAGCCTGCCCTTTCTTTTCCTTCTTCCTGCCATATGACGTCCTCCTTACGGAAAAAGCCGGACTGTTATCCGGCCTCCCGACATCGATGCCCCCGATGCTTACATGGACTCGTGAATGGTACGCGAAATCACGTCGTCCTGCTGCTCTTTGGTCAGCTTGTTGAAATTGACCGCATAACCGGAGACCCGGATGGTGAGCTGCGGATACTTTTCGGGATGCTTCTGCGCGTCCAGAAGCGTTTCGCGATTGAACACGTTTACGTTGAGATGATAGCCGCCGTCCGCGACGTACGCGTCCAGCATGTTGACGAGATTGTCCACTTTGGTCGACATAATTTATATCTCCTTTATCTTTTTTTCGGTTTGTTCCGCGGGATTATATTGCCTTCGCCGCTCCCCTGCCCGCCGCATTTTCGGGAAACAGCCGCCCTGCAGGAAGGTCAGTCGTCCTTCCCTAAAGAACCGGGCGTAATCGAGAAGGTATTGGAAATTCCGTCCCGCGAATATTCGTAGGGAAGCTTCGCCACCGATTCCAGAGAGGCGAGCGCCCCGTTGGTGTCCCGGCCGTGCATGGGATTGGCGCCGGGGGCCAGAGGGGTGCCCGCGCGGCGGCCGTCGGGCGTGTTGCCCGTCTTTTTGCCGTACACGACGTTGGAGGTGATCGTGAGGATGGAAGTGGTGGGCACGCTCTCCCGATAGGTGTACTGGCTGCGGATATCCGTCATGAACGTCTTTAACAGCCACACGGCGATCTCGTCCGCCCGATCGTCGTTGTTGCCGTACTTGGGGAAGTCCCCTTCGATGCGGAAATCGGTGACGATGCCCTCCTCGTTGCGGATGGGATACACCTTTGCGTATTTGATGGCCGACAGCGAATCGACGGCGCAGGACAGCCCCGCGATGCCCGTGGCGAAGAGGCGGCGCACCTGCGTGTCGTGAAGCGCCATTTCCAGCGCCTCATAGCTGTATTTGTCGTGCATATAATGAATGAGATTGAGGGTATTGACGTACAGCTCGGCCAGCCATTTCATCATCTGGCGGTACTTGCGCAGAACCTCGTCGTAATCGAGGGGGCCGTCGCCGAGGACGGGCGCGAACTCGGGAGAGACCTGCATGGGCTTGCCCGTCTTTTTGTCCTTCATGAACTCGTCCTTGCCGCCGTTGATGGCATACAGCAGGCACTTCGCGAGATTGGCGCGCGCGCCGAAAAACTGCATATCCTTGCCCACCCGCATGCAGCTGACGCAGCAGGCGATGCAGTAATCGTCCCCCATTTCGGGGCGCATGAGGTCGTCGCTCTCGTACTGAATGGCGGAAGTGCGGATGGAGATTTCGGCGCAATAGCGCTTGAAATTGACGGGCAGGCGCTTGGACCAGAGCACCGTGAGGTTGGGCTCGGGCGCGGGGCCGAGATTGTCCAGCGTATGCAGGATGCGGAAGGAATTTTTCGTGACCAGCGTCCTGCCGTCCACGCCCATGCCGCCGATCGATTCGGTCACCCAGGTGGGGTCGCCCGAAAACAGCTCGTTGTATTCCTTGATGCGCATGAACTTGACGATGCGGAGTTTCATCACGAACTGATCGATGAGCTCCTGCGCCTCCGACTCGGTAATGACGCCGTTTTTGAGGTCGCGCTCGATATAGATATCCAGGAAGGTGCTGTTGCGCCCGATGGACATCGCCGCGCCGTTCTGGTCCTTGACCGCCGCCAGATACCCGAAATAGAGCGCCTGCACCGCCTCCTGCGCCGTCGCCGCGGGCTGAGAAATGTCCCTGCCGTAAAGCGCCGCCATCTCTTTGAGGGCTTTCAGAGCCTTGATCTGTTCGGAAAGCTCCTCTCTGTCGCGCACTTTATCGGGGGTCATCACCCCGTTCATCGCCAGCTTGTCCTGCTCCTTTTTGCGGATGAGGTAATCCACCCCGTACAGCGCCACGCGGCGGTAGTCGCCGACGATCCGGCCGCGGCCGTAGGTGTCGGGCAGACCGGTGAGGATATGCGCGCTGCGCGCCGCCCGCATCTCGGGCGTATACGCGTCGTAAACGCCGTCGTTGTGCGTCTTGCGGTACTTGGTGAAAATCTCCTTGACCTGCGGGTCGAGGGTATAGCCGTACATATTCAGCGCCTCCTCGGACATGCGGATGCCGCCGAAGGGCTGCAGGGCGCGCTTGAACGGTTTGTCCGTCTGCAAGCCGACGATTTTTTCCAGATCCTTGTCGAGATAGCCGGGGCCGTGCGAGGTGAGCGTGGACACGATTTTGGTGTCCGCATCGAGGACGCCGCCCGCCTCCCGCTCCTTCTTCGACAGGTCGAGGACGATATTCCAAAGCTTCTTCGTCGCCTCCGTCGCGGGCGCGAGGAAGGACGCGTCCCCCTCGTAAGGGGTATAGTTGCGCTGAATGAAATCGCGCACGTCCACCTCGTCGTTGTTCCATTTGCCGGGAACGAAACCTTCCCATCCTTTGTACTGCATATTCTACTCCTGATATGATAAAAAATTTTTTTCGGTCAGTATGCGCGAAAGAGGCGCTTTTTATACATTCGCCGCGCGCTCGTCACTTCCCTGCCCCGTGCTCTTCCATTTTGGCGTCTATCCAGAGTCCCAAAATCTCCTCCGGCTGAAACCCCGAACACCGCGCAAAAATTTCTCCGTCGTCCGTCAGCAGCACGGTGGGCACCCGGTCGATTTCCCATTCCCGCATCAGCTCCGCCGTGTCGGCGTCCGCCTCCACGTGCACGAGCGGAATGCCCCGCGCGTCCGCGATCGATTTGAGGACGGGCAGCAGCGTCGCGCAGTTGGCGCACGATTCCCCGCTCACCTCGACGGCGCAAATGCGCCCTTTGAGCATGGCCTTATAATCCTTTTTCGCAAACATTTCGCCTATGGTCGTCATCTTTCAATTCTCCCGCCGCCCGGCGCCCAGAATGCGCTTCGCGTTTTCCACCCGCTCCTTTGCGGGCGGTTCCACCCCTTTGAGGGAATATTCGTAACCGAGTTTTTCGTATTTCACCGCCCCCATGGTGTGATAGGGCAGCACCTCCACCTTTTCCACCGAGGAAAGGGTGTCGATAAAGGCGCGCAGGCGCTTCAAAGCGCCGTCGTCGTCCGTGATCCCCGGCACCAGAACGTGCCGTATCCACATGGGAATGCCGTTGTCGCTGAGGAACTTCGCAAACGCAAGGGTATGTTCGTTTCCCCTGCCCGTCAGCGCCCGATGCGCCTCCGTATCGATATGTTTGATGTCGAGCAGCACCAGGTCGGTGACCCCGATGAGCTTTCTGTGCTTTTCGACGCTTGCGGGATCTTCGGGGTCGAACGTCCAGCCGGAAGTATCCGCCGCCGTGTGCACCCCTCTGGCTTTGAGCAGCGTAAACAACTCGATGAGGAAATCCGTTTGCAGAAGCGGTTCGCCGCCCGAGGCGGTCACGCCGCCGTTATCCCCGAAATAACTTTTGTATTTCAGCGCCCGCTCGCAGACCTGCTCCGCCGAATACGCCGTTCCTCCCGGGAGCCAGGTATCGGGATTGTGGCAATACCGGCACCGGAGGGGACAGCCCTGCAAAAAGACCACGAAGCGGATACCCGGCCCGTCCACCGTCCCGAACGATTCAAACGAATGGATATATCCTTCCATGAGCCCCCTCCGACGAGTTCAAAAGACAGCATACGCCCGCGTGCGTATGCTGCCCCCTTTTCTTCTCCTTAATATTATAGCAAAAAGCGGGCGCAAATGTCAAGCCTTTCCATAGTAAATCCGAAAAAGCGCCCCGCACCTTTTTCGCGCCCCGGCGGCCGCCCTCTTTTCCGCCGATTTTCCCCTTTCGCCCCGCGGCAAAAGGAGGGAAAAAGAGCGGGCCGCGATTCCCATCGCGGCCCGCCCCGACATCAAAAAAGGAGTCTAAACACATCTTATAGTCATCATTTCCCGCAAATAAATCCGACCGCGAAAAAACGCGCCTGCACTCTGCACTGACCCTGTTCGCTATGCCCTCGTACAGGACAGGCGGAATTTTTCCGCTTCTTTTGTTTGCTTGTCTCTATTATACAACATAATTGACAAAATTTCAACACCTTTCGCCAAAAAAATCAAAAATTTTCCAAAAAATTTTTTTCGGGTCACCGGAACACGAACAATTTGCGCCCGAGATAGTTCCAGACGAGCACGATACAGGTCATCGCCGCCTTCATGAGCCACCAGGTCCAGGAGGTTCCCAAAAGGGTCGCCGAGCCGAAAAGGGAGATTTCGGGCAGGCGGGAAACGCCGAAATGCATTCCGAGCTCGGTGATGCCCAGCCCGATGAGCCCGATCAGCGCAAACACGGCGAAGGCCTTTCCCGAGCGGGATTTTTTCTTGTCCTTCACGTTTCTGAACACGAACAGCACGGATAAGATCCAATTCACCGCCAGCCCCACGCAAAATCCCACCGCCGTGGAGAGGACGAGCGAGGGCGTACCCCCGATGGCGGACGGCGGCAGCAGCCACTGATAGAACAGATACGCCGCTGCGTAATCGAACACCGTCGCCGTGCCGCCGACGAGAAGAAAGCGAAGTATTTCAAAGAAGAGGGACTTTCCGCTCTGTCTCCCCTCTTTTTTTTCCGAAGTAATCTCTTGCATAAAGCTCCTCAGATACACACCATATAAAACAGCGTCGAAAACAGCAGCGCCCCGCCGAAAGAAACCGCGGTGAGCCGGTTGAGCGCGAGGGAAAAGGCGTCCCCTTCCCTTTTCAGCCGCGCCCCCGTCAGCCAGATCGTAAGCGCGATTCCGGGAATCATCGGCATGATGTAGCGAAAATCCATCGTGCAGGCATACGGCATCCCGACATAGAAAAAGATTTCCGAAACCGCCTGGGACTGCACGAGCAGAAACACGAAAAGGACGTCCCGCCGCCCTTCTTCCGTCCCGAATCTGCCCCGTTTCCCGTCCCGCACGCACAACACGAGGACGCGGACGAGCGAAACCGCCAAAACGATTACCGCGACGTAGGCGAGCACGACGGCCGCCACGGCAAAGCCCTCGCCCTGCCAATAGGAAAATTCCCCGAAAATCGCCGAGCGGAGCGCATAGTGAAAGAGATTATAATTCCCATCGAAGGGACGGCACCAGAGAGAGCCGAAACATTCGTCCGCGTCCAGCGCGATGAAAAAGCGCCCGAAAAAGGAATGGTCCCCCGTATACAGCCTTTGGTTGAGATTGGAAAACACAAATCCGAAGGGCTGATCGAAGCGGATTTTCGCATAGACCTGAAACCAGAGCCCGAGCGGCGCGCAGACGGCGAGAAACGCGGCGTATTCCCCCGCCAGCCTCGGAAAGGACAGCGCCCCGCCCTTCTTCTGCAGCGTCCGTACAAATTCGCAGACAAAAATGCCCGCGATCGGCAGACAGACGGTGGCGGACGTGAGCTTTGCCATCATGCCCGCGCCCACCGAAACGGCGCAGGCGAGAATGTTGGCAAAACTCTTTTTTTCCTTCTGCCACTTGACGGCAAAATACAGCGAAAGCATGCTGCACATATAGGAAATCCCGTCGTTGTTGAGCTGCCCGGACATCTGGAAGTTCCGGGGGAAAAAGATGAGGAACGCCGAAAGCCCGACATACGTCCACCCGCGCACCCCCATCCGTTTCAGCAGTTTCATGCCGACGTAACAGGTCACGACGGAATACAGCACGGACAGTATCTGACAGGACTGATAGAGAAAATACCGCTCCGCCTCTATATACTCGGGCTTTGCGCTCAGAAACCGTCCGGGAAAATAGTCCCCGAGGGAAAACAGCGAGGTCAAAGACCCGGAAAAGTCCTGCATGAAATGCATGAACGCCGCCTGCAAAAGGGCGTTGAGCGGGGGATGATAAAACTGATAATCGTTGACGGACGGAAGCTTGCCCGTCAAGAAAATCGTCCAGGCATACGCCTCGTGGCCGTTGAAATTGGAAGAATAGGTATCCTGCTGCCGGACGGAGGCGGGCGTATACAGCATATAGGCGATGCGCAGAATGACGCCGACCGCAAACAGCAGCGCTACCAGCCTCTCCTTCGTCAGCTTTCCCGACGCCGCCAAAAAAGCGCCCGCGAAAAGGCAGCCGCCCGCCGCCACCGCCGCGATCGACTGCGCCACGACGCCGTTGCGGTCCGTTTCATAAAGGGGCTTTATCGTCAGAAAAAGCAAGAGGGCGAGCAAAAAGGTGCCGATATACACGGCCGCTTCGCGATACCCCTGCGTCCCCCTTTCGGAAAGCGGCTTTATCCCCGTATCTCCGCAGGGCACATCAGACGCGCGGCTCTGCATTTTTCACCTCGTTTTTCACCTCGTGATAGGCCTTTTCGGTGTTGACGTTCCAGAGCGCGGTCTTGTCCGGATCGCCGCTTAAAATATTCTCGCAGGCCACCATGGAAGTGACCATCGAATGATCCATGTTGTTATAACGGTGCTGACCGTTGCGGCCGACGCAATAGAGATTTTCCAGCGAATCGAGATACGTCCGCACCCGCCCGAATTCCTTATAGCTGCCGAAATAGGCGGGATATGCCTTTTTGACGTGCAGAATCGTGGAATCGAGCACGTTCTTTTCCGATTCTATGATGCCGATTTTCACAAGCTCGCCGATCGCTTTGCGGATAAAATCGGCGTCCGGGCAGGTCCAGGCTTCGTCCCCCTCGGTGCAGAAATATTCCAAACCTATCCACACCTTATGTTCGGGGTCCTCCACCATGTAGGGCGACCAATTGTTGAAAATCTGAATCCGCCCCAGCCGCACGTCCCTCTCCTGCACGTAAATCCAGCAATCGGGGACGATGCCGCCCAGCGTTTTCATTTTTGTTTTATTTTTTACTTTCAGCCCGTCGAGCAGTAGCCCCACCGTGATAAAATCCCGATAGGGAAGCTCGACGGCGACGCGGTATGCGTCCTCGGGCATATGCTCCCGCCCGATCGCCTCCGCCAGGTCCTTGACGGGCATGGACGAGATGAAATAATCCCCGCCGAACTCCCGTTCCCGGCCGTCCGCGTCCGAAGCGACGACGGACAGCACCTTTCCGCCTTCGACGTTCACCCTTTTCACGCAGGTATTCAGGCAAATTTCTCCGCCCATGGCGACGATCTCCGCCGCCATTTTTTCATAGAGCTGCCCGGGGCCCTTTTTCGGATACAGAAACTGCTCGATGAGGCTGGTTTCCACCTCCCCCTTCTTCCGCCCGAAAAGCCCGGAAAGGGCGTTTTTGATCGCCTTGGAGACGGACAGCCCCTTCACCCGCTGCGCGCCCCAATCCGCGGCGATCTTGCTCGGGTGGACGCCCCAGAGCTTCTCCGTGTAATCTTCGAAAAACATCGAATACAGGGGTTTGCCGAAACGATTGATATAGAAGTTTTCGAGGTTGGTCTCCTCGCGCTTGTGCAGGCAGCTTCCCAGATATCCGAACCCCGCCTTCAGCGTGCGCCCAAGCCCCATATTGATGAAGGTCTGAGGCTTCATGGAAATGGGATAATCGAAAAATTTCCGCAGATAGACGATCCTGGACACCCTGTCCCTGACGAGCATCGCTTCGTCCGTCTTTTCGGGGTCGGGCCCGCCGGGAACCAGCGGCTTTTCCCTGTCCAAAATCAAATCGTCCTTCGCGGGGCTTCCCTGAACGGGCAAAAGGCTTGTCCAAAGCGCCGTCACCCTGTCGTCCTTGGAGAAAAACCGATGCCCGCCGATATCCATGCGGTTCCCCTTATACTCCGCCGTGCGGGAAATTCCGCCGACGAAATTTTCCGCCTCCAAAATGACGGGCCGCACGTTTTCCGATTTTTTCAGAAGCTCGTAGGCGGCGGTGAGCCCCGCGGGCCCCGCGCCGATGATGATCGCCGTTTTTTTCTCCATAAAAACCCCTTCCCTTTTACCGTTTGTCTATAAAGTAGAAAAATCCCCCCGCCCGGTTGCACGGGAACGCTTTCCGCTTAAAAAGATTATAGCATTCTCCGCCGCAAAAGTCAAGCGGCGGCCGCCTTTCCGCAAAATCCGCCGCTCTTCGTTTTTTCCCGGCGCTCTTTCCGGGCAGACAAAATCCCCTGCCGGGAAGGCAGGGGATACTTATCCGAATCAGACGGGAACGCTTTCCTTTGCTTCCGCCTCCTGAGAAGGCGCGGAAGAAGCGGAAATTTCTCCCGAAACGCTCGCGGCCGAATCCTTGTAATTGCCGATAAACTGCGGCGAAAGGCCCTTGTAGTCCTTCATGCCCGTACCGGCGGGAATCAGCTTGCCGATGATGACGTTCTCTTTCAGTCCGACGAGGTAATCCCGCTTGGTGCGGATGGCCGCCTCGGTAAGGACGCGGGAAGTCTCCTGGAAGGAAGCCGCCGAAAGGAAACTGTCCGTCGCGAGCGACGCCTTGGTGATACCGAGCAGAACTCTCTTGGCCAGCGCGGGCGCGCCGCCCTTCTGCATCGCCTTGGCGCATTCGTCCTGGAAGGTGGTCATGTCCACGAGCTCGCCGGGAAGCAGCCCGGTATCCCCCGCGTTCTCCACGCGCACCTTTTTGAGCATCTGGCGGACGATGATCTCGATGTGCTTGTCGTTGATGTCCACGCCCTGGGAGCGATAGACGGACTGCACCTGTTCGAGGATATAGTCCTGAACCCCCTTGACGCCCTGCACGCGCAGGATATCCTGGGGATAGACGCTGCCCGAATTGAGCAGGACGCCCGGCGTCACCTTGTCCCCCTTCTTCACGCGCACTTCGGCGTTGAAGGGAAGGATATATTCCTTTTTGAGTTCGCCCGTCGCCTCGTCTTTAATCTTGATGTGATTGAGGTTGTCGGCGTTGTCGATGTCCACGACGCCTTCCACCTCGCAGACGGTGGCGCAGCCCTTGGGCTTTCTGACCTCAAAGAGCTCCTCGACGCGGGGAAGACCCTGCGTGATGTCGCCCGTCGCCGCGATACCGCCCGTATGGAAGGTACGCATCGTAAGCTGGGTGCCCGGCTCGCCGATAGACTGCGCCGCGATCGTGCCGACCGCCTCGCCGACCTGAACGGGCAGGGTCGTCGCCATGTTCTTGCCGTAGCACTTGGCGCAGACGCCGAACTTGGAATTGCAGGTGAAGATGCTGCGGATGGAAACTTCCGCAATGCCCGCATCGCAGATATCCTTCGCGAGCTCCTCGGTGATAAATTCGTTGGTGCGTACCATCACCTCGCCCGTTTCGGGATGCACGATGTCCTCCGCCGCAAAACGTCCGGTGAGACGGTCGCGCAGGCTTTCGATTTCCCGCCCGTCGCTGCCGAAGATGGCGCGCACCTTCATGCCCTGCGGCTTTCTGCCCGCACAGCAATCCTCCTCGCGGACGATGATTTCGTGCGAGACGTCCACGAGACGGCGGGTGAGATAACCGGAGTCCGCCGTTTTCAGAGCGGTGTCGGTCAGGCCCTTGCGGCCGCCGTGCGAGGAAATGAAATATTCGAGCACGGAAAGCCCGTTGCGGAAGCAGGATTTGACGGGGACCTCGATCTTTTTACCCTGCGGGTTGACCATGAGTCCGCGCATGCCGGACAGCTGCTTGATCTGGTCGATGGAGCCGCGGGCGCCCGAATCCGCCATCATCCAGATGGGGTTGAATTTGTCCTCTTCGCCCTGCTTTTTCAAAAGCCCGGCGACCTTGTCCGTCGCCGCGTCCCACTGGGAGATGACGGCGAGATAGCGTTCCTCCTCGTTGAGGAGGCCCCTCGCGTACTTCTTGGCGATCCTGGACACTTCCTCCTCCGCGTGGGCGACGATTTCCTCCTTTTCGGGCGGAATCTTCATGTCGAACACGGACGTGGTGAGCGCCGCGAGCGTCGAATATTTGTATCCTCTCTCCTTGATGGCGTCGAGCACGTAGGACGCCTTGGGCGCCATGCCCGTCTTGAAGCTGGCCTCGACGATGCGGGAGAGATGCTTCTTGCCGATGGCGCGCGCGCCGCCGATAAACTCGGTATCGAGCTCCAGCCGCAGATAGGATTCGGGCGTGTCGCGCTTGACGAAGCCGAGGTCCTGCGGCAGGCCGTCGTTGTAAATGAGGCGGCCGATCGTCGTCTTGATGATGCCGCTCACCTCGCGCTTGCCCGTCTTGGGATTGAGCCGTACGGTGGCCTCTTTGATGAGCACCTCCTTCGACTCGTCGAAATCGGTATTGTCGATAGGGCAGGTATAGGGCAGTGCCTCCCCCGCAAGTTCGGGGAACTTATCTTCGGGCAGCTCCACCACCCGCTTCAGATACATTTCGTCCTGTTCGTGCGCGGCCTTGGTCTGATAGGCGAGAATGGCCTCGTTCTCCGAACAGTACACGGGCGGGACGTACACCTCGCCGTTCTCGTCCGGACGGCCCTGGGCGTCGTACTTTTTGCCCTCCTCCCGCCGCTTGATGGTCAGGCAGTAAGCGCCGATGATCATATCCTGCGTCGGGGACATGACCGACTTGCCGTCCGCGAGCTTCAGGATGTTGTTCGCCGAAAGCATGAGGAAGCGGGCCTCCGCCTGCGCTTCGATGCTCAAAGGAAGGTGCACGGCCATCTGGTCTCCGTC
Organism: uncultured Clostridia bacterium; assembly: GCA_944375795.1. Classification (GTDB taxonomy): domain Bacteria; phylum Bacillota; class Clostridia; order Christensenellales; family Borkfalkiaceae; genus Scatosoma. The sequence goes on from CALWAU010000057.1 coordinate 33,538, forward strand.
GAAGTCGGCGTTGAAAGGGCCACAGACGAGCGGCGAAATCTTGATGGCGCGGCCCTCGATGAGAACGGGCTCGAACGCCTGAATGGACAGCCTGTGCAGCGTGGGGGCGCGGTTGAGGAGGACGGGATGGTCCTTGATGACGTCCTCGAGGACGTTCCATACCATGTCCTTCGCCTTTTCCACGGCGCGCTTGGCCGTCTTGATGTTGTGGCACTGCCCGCTCTCCACCAGCCGCTTCATGATGAAGGGCTTGAACAGCTCTATCGCCATTTCCTTGGGCAGGCCGCACTGATAAATCTTCAGTTCGGGGCCGACGACGATGACCGAACGGCCGGAATAGTCCACGCGCTTGCCCAAAAGGTTCTGGCGGAAACGTCCCTGCTTGCCGCGCAGCATTCCCGAAAGGGATTTCAGCTCGCGGTTGGAGGGGCCGCTCAGAGGCTTGCCCCGCCTGCCGTTGTCGATGAGGGCGTCCACCGCCTCCTGCAGCATGCGCTTCTCATTCTTGATGATCATTTCGGGCGCGCCGATCTCCATCATCTTTTTAAGGCGGTTGTTGCGGTTGATGACCCGCCGGTAGAGGTCGTTGAGGTCGGAGGACGCAAAGCGCCCGCCGTCCAGCTGCACCATGGGCCGGATATCGGGGGGAATGACGGGCAGGACGGTGAGGATCATCCATTCGGGCCGGTTTCCGCTCTTGCGGAAGGACTCCACCACTTCGAGGCGCTTGATCGCCTTCACCGCCTTCTGGCCGGTCGGGTTGTCGCCGATGACCTTCTTGCATTCCTCGCTTTCCTTGTCGAGGTCCACCGCCATCAGAAGCTCGCGGATGGACTCGGCGCCCATGCCGACTTTCAGCCCGGTCACCGAGCTGTCCCCGTACTTTTCCTCGATTTCTCTCAGTTGCTTGTCGTTGATGACCTGTTTATAGCTCAGCTCGGTCACCTTGCCGGGGTCGATGACGACGTAGGAAGCGAAGTAGATGACCTGCTCGAGCTGTTTGGGGCCCATGTCGAGCAGAAGCCCGATTTTGGAGGGCACCCCCTTGAAATACCAGATATGGGAGACGGGCGCGGCGAGCTCGATGTGCCCCATGCGCTCGCGGCGAACCTTGGAACGGGTGATTTCCACGCCGCACTTTTCGCAGATGTGCCCCTTGTATTTCACTCTCTTGTATTTTCCGCAGTGGCATTCCCAATCCTTCATCGGCCCGAAGATCTTTTCGCAGAACAATCCGTCCCGCTCGGGCTTCTGAGTGCGGTAGTTGATCGTCTCCGGCTTGGTCACCTCGCCGTACGACCATTCTCTGATTTTTTCGGGAGAAGCGATGCTGATCTGAATGGAATTGAAATCGTTTAATTCATACATATGCTTTTTTGTCTCCTCCGATTAGTCCTCGTCGTCCTTGCCGTCCTCATCGTCCTCGTCGTCGAAAAGCGAGCCGAAATTGAAGTCGTCGCTGATGTCGGAGAAATCGTCGTCGTCCTCCCCGTCGCCCTCGGCGGAGAAATCGTCCTCGTCGTCGCCGTCGTCCTCGAACAGGGATACTTCCCCGCCCAGATCGTCCTCGTCGTCCTCGTCGTCCGCGCTGAAATCGATATCTTCCAGCTCTTCTTCCTTGAGGGCGTCGCGGCGCCTCGCTTCGTTGTCCGCCGCTTCCTCTTCGTCGTCGAATTCGCGGATGATCAGCTCGTCGCCGCTCTCCGTGAGCACCTTGACGTCGAGCGCGAGGGACTGCAGCTCTTTCAGAAGCACCTTGAACGCCTCGGGAATGCCCGGTTCGGAAATATTTTCGCCCTTGACGATGGATTCGTACGTCTTGACGCGGCCGACCACGTCGTCCGACTTGACCGTCAGGATCTCCTGCAAAATGTGCGCCGCGCCGTACGCTTCCAGCGCCCAGACTTCCATTTCGCCGAAGCGCTGGCCGCCGAACTTCGCCTTGCCGCCGAGCGGCTGCTGCGTGACGAGGCTGTAAGGGCCGATGGAACGGGCGTGAATCTTGTCGTCCACGAGGTGGATGAGCTTGATCATATACTGCACGCCGATGGTGACCCTGTTTTCAAACGGCTCGCCCGTGCGGCCGTCGAATACCTGGAATTTGCCGTCCACCTTCCCGTCGGGATTGAGAAGGTTGTTTTCCTGAAACAGCTGCTCGATATCCTTCTCCGTCGCGCCGTCGAACACGGGCGTGGCGATCTTCCAGCCCAACTGTTTGCAGACGTAGCCGAGGTGCACTTCAAGCACCTGGCCGATATTCATACGCGAAGGCACGCCCAGGGGGTTGAGGAGTATCTGCAGCGGAGTACCGTCCGCGAGGAAGGGCATATCCGCCTGCGAAAGCACGCGGGAAATGACGCCCTTGTTTCCGTGGCGGCCCGCCATCTTGTCGCCCACCTGGATTTTGCGCTTCTGCGCGATATAGACGCGAACAAGCTTATTGACGCCCGGCTCGAGCTCGTCCTTGTTCTCCCTCGTGAACACCTTGACGTCCACGACCACGCCCCCTTCGCCGTGCGGCACGCGCAGGGAAGTGTCGCGCACCTCTCTCGACTTCTCGCCGAAAATGGCGCGCAGCAGCCTCTCCTCGGGCGTGAGCTCCGTCTCGCCCTTGGGGGAAACTTTGCCGACGAGGATATCGCCGCTCTGCACCTCGGCGCCGATGCGCACGATGCCGTCCTCGTCGAGGTCCTTCAACGCGTCGTCGCCCACGTTGGGGATATCCCGCGTGATTTCTTCCTGGCCGAGCTTGGTATCCCTGGCCTCCGTCTCGTGTTCCTCGATGTGAATGGAGGTGAACACGTCGTCCTGCACCAGCTTTTCGGAGAGCAGGATGGCGTCCTCGTAATTGTAGCCCTCCCACTCCATATAGCCGATGAGGATGTTTTTCCCGAGCGCGAGCTCGCCGTTGTTTGTGGAGGGTCCGTCGGCGATGATCTCTCCCTTGGCTACCCGGTCCCCCGTGGAGACGATGGGCCGCTGGTTGAGGCAGGTGCCCTGGTTGGACCGCTCGAATTTCTTCAGCGGATATTCGCGCACGGTGCCGTCGTCCTCGCGGACTTTAATCATGTTGGACGCGCAGCCCACCACGACGCCCGCTTCCTTCGCCATGACCATGACGCCGGAATCCTTGGCGATCGCCGCCTCGATGCCCGTGGCGACGATGGACGACTCCGTTTTGAGCAGGGGCACCGCCTGCCGCTGCATGTTGGAACCCATCAGGGCGCGGTTGGTATCGTCGTTTTCGAGGAAGGGAATGAGCGCCGTCGCCACCGAAACGAGCTGTTTGGGCGAAACGTCCATGTAGTCCATCTTCTCCCTCGGCATCTCGGTGATGAGATCCTGATGCCGGCAGCCGACGCGCTCGTTTACGAAATGTCCTTCCGCGTCGAGCGGTTCGTTCGCCTGCGCGACGATATATCTGTCCTCCTCGTCCGCCGTGAGGTAATCCACGTGGTCGGTGACGACGCCCGTCTCCTTGTCCACGCGGCGGTACGGGCTCATGATAAAGCCGTACTCGTTCACCTTCGCGAAGGTGGCGAGGGAGGAAATCAAACCGATGTTCTGGCCTTCCGGCGTCTCGATGGGGCACATTCTGCCGTAATGGGTGTGGTGAATGTCGCGCACCTCGAAGGTGGCGCGGTCGCGGTTGAGTCCGCCGGGGCCGAGCGCGGACAGCTTGCGCTTGTGGGTGAGCTCGGCGATCGGGTTGGTCTGGTCCATGAACTGCGACAGCTGGGACGAACCGAAAAATTCGCGGATGACCGCAGACACGGGGCGGATGTTGATCAGCCCCGAGGGCGTGACTTCCATGGGGTCCTGCGTCGCCATTCTCTCTTTGATGAGCCTCTCCAGGCGGGCGATGCCCACGCGCAGCTGATTTTGCAGCAGCTCGCCCACCGAACGCACGCGGCGGTTGCCGAGGTGGTCGATGTTGTCGATGGTGCCGATGCCGTATTTCAGATCGAGGTTGGTGGAAACGGACGCCACGATGTCGTCCACGGTGATGTGCTTGTGGCACAGCTTATCCGCCAGCGGGCGGATCTCCTTGCGCTCCTCCCTGGTGGGCACGGGGTCATCGCGGCGGAGAACGGCGTGGAAAGTTTTGCACGCCTGCACGAACTTGCGCCGATTGTCCCGGCGCTTCTCGCGGTTTTTCTTCTCCTCCTGCTTCTCGTCCGCCTCCTCGGGGCGCTCGTGGGTATAGTAAAGCGCGTCGATCTCGTCGACGTACTTTTCGGCGACCTCCTCCACCGTCATGCTCTCGCAGTCGGCGGCGATCAGCCGGGAAAATCTGTAATTGGGATAATAGACGGTGGGCAGCAGGCCGAAATCCTTGGCGCGCGCCTTTAAGGGCACGTCGGGAATGGCGCCGAAATCCACCGTGTTGTTGGCGATGATCTTGTGCCTGATTTCCCCTTCCTCGGGGTCGTTCACGAGCACGTAGACCTCGTTTATGCCCGCGTTCTGGATCTCCTTCGCCTGGGCCTCGGAGATACGCTCGCCCTTGCGCGCGAGAACCGCGCCCGCCTCCGCGAGAATCTCCCCCGTCAGAGGATCCGCGATCGTTTCGGGGCGGACGATATCCTCCGCCGCTATGCAGCCGGGAAGCCGATAGGCGAGGTTGAGCTTTTTATTGTACTTGTAACGCCCCACCTTGGCGATATCGTAGCGGCGGGGGTCGAAGAACAGATTGTACAGGTGCTGCCGTACGGAGTCCTCCGTGGGCACTTCGCCTGGACGCAGGCGGCGGTACAGCTCGATGAGCCCGTCCACCTCCGAGCGGGTGGTATCCCTCGAAAGTGTCTGTTCGATGATGTCGTCTCCCGGGAACAGGTCCTCGATGGCGCGGTTGGAACCGAAGCCCAGCGCGCGCAGAAGCACGGTGATGCACAGCTTTTTCTTTCTGTCCACGCGCACGTACAGGGCGCCCTCGGCGTCCTGCTCGAGTTCCAGCCACGCGCCGCGGTTGGGCATGACGGTGGTGTTGAACATCTCCTTGCCCGTCTTGTCCTTGGACGAGGAATTATACACCCCGGGCGAACGGACGAGCTGGGAGACGATGACGCGCTCCGCGCCGTTGATGATGAAGGAACCCGTTTCCGTCATCAGGGGCAGGTCCCCCATGAACACTTCCTGGTCGAGCACCTCGTTTTTCACCTTGTTGACGAGGCGGACCTTCACGCGCAGGGGAAGGGCATAGGTAGCGTCGCGGTTGCGGCACTCCTTCTCGTCGTACTTGGGCTTGTCGCCGAAGCGGTGGTCGAGAAAATAGAGCTCGAAGTGATCGGAGTAGTCGGTGATCGGGGAAAAGTCCTCGAATACCTCGCTGATGCCTTCCTGAATGAACGCGTTATAGCTGTCCTTCTGGATCTCGACGAGGTCGGGAATGTCGATGACCTCGTTGATGGAGCCGAATTTCCGCCGTTCATTCTTGCCATACTTTGAGATAGGTAAATCCATCGGTTGCTTTGTTGCTCCTTGACTTTGATTTTCCGAACCGATCTACCGAGTATATCTTTTCATCGATAAAAATCGAATTTTCGCTTTTTGCCGTCGTTTGCTTTACTTTTCCGCTCTCCCGCGCTATAATAGAAAGCGTAAATATTTCCCCCGCAGGGCATGAGAACCGTCGTACAGGGGACAATATTCCATAGTAAGCATAATGATACATTATTCAATTATAACGGCGAAAAGAAAAGATGTCAAGCGATTTTCGCCGCTGTTGCGCAACTAATTTTTTTTATTTTTTGCGTTTCGGCAAAAGGGGAGGTTTTTCCATGCGAATCGACAAATTTCTGAAAGTTTCCCGGATCCTCAAACGCCGCACCGTGGCCCAGGAGGCCTGCGACGGAGACAAGGTGCTGCTCAACGGCAAACCCGCCAAGCCCTCCGCCGCCGTAAAGCCCGGCGACACCGTCGAAGTGCTGTATGCCTCCGGCAGCCTGAAAATCCGCGTCCTCGACGTAAAAGAAACGGTGAAAAAGGACGAGGCGGCCTCCCTGTACGAGGTGATCCCCCAATGACCCCTTCCGTCTGTGCGATCGTCTGCGCCGCGGGCAGGGGGGAACGCGCCGGCTTCGGTAAAAACAAGCTGCTCGTCCCCTTCGGCGGAAGCACGGCGCTGGAAAAATCCGTCGCCGCCTTCGACCTCCCCGCCGTTTCGAAGATCCTCGTGACGGCTTCGGCGGAGGATTTCGGCGAAATTTCAAAGCTCTGCGCCCGCTTTCCCCGCACGCGCGCGGTGCGCGGCGGAGAGACGCGCTTTCTGTCCGTCCTTTCCGCTTTGCGGGAGGCGAAAAGCGAAATCGCGCTGGTGCACGACGGCGCCCGCCCCTTTGTCCGGCAAGAGACCGTCGAGGGCTGCATTTCCTCCGTGCTCCGCTTCGGCAGCGGCGTCTGCGCCGTACCCTCGGTGGATACCGTCGCCCTTTCGGACGGAAACGGATACATCGCTTCCGTCCCCCCGAGACAGCGCGCCTTTGCCCTGCAAACCCCTCAGGGTTTCCGCACCGCGGAGCTCCTCTCCGCCTACGAGGCAGCCGCCGCTCAAAAGCAATCCGCCGCCTACACGGACGACTCCTCGGTATACGCGGCCTTCGTCGCCCCGCCCCGCTTATGCGCGGGCTCGCGCGACAATATTAAATTGACCTTTTCGGAGGACTTTTCCCCTCCCGCCCCGCCCGCCCGCGTGGGTCTGGGCATAGACACGCACGCTTTCGGAAAGGCGCAAAACTTCATTCTCCTGGCGGGCGTAAAGATCCCCTCGGAAAGCGGGCTGGTCGCGCACAGCGACGGAGACGTGCTGGCGCACGCCGTCATGGACGCGATGCTGTCGGCGGCGGGGCTGAAAGACATCGGGCACTATTTCCCCGATACGGACGAAAAATGGGCGGGCGCCGATTCGATGCAGATGCTCTCCGAGGTGCGGAAAAAAGTGGAGGCGGAGGGCTTCGCGGCGGAAAATCTCTCCGTCGCCGTGCAGGCGGAAAAGCCGCGGCTGAAAAATTACATCGACGCGATGAAACGCGCCCTTTCGGCCGCGCTCGGCGTCGGGGAAAACGCCGTCGGGATTTCGGCGGGCACCAACGAAGGGCTCGGGGATATCGGACGGGGAAAGGGTATCTGCGTCCGCGCCTGCGTCCTCCTGCGCCGCCTTTGACGGAACGGCTCGTCTCAACCCTGCCCCTCTGTTTTTCGTAAAGTTTCCCGTAAAATAAATGTTTCCGGACCCCCCTTTCGCGGTTTCCGTACATACCGCGGCGGACAAAACCGCCCCAAGGAGTAATCGACCATGCCCTCGACAAAAGCGCCCGTTTCCCGTTTCGTCTGCTCGGAATGCGGCTATTCCGCCCCCAAATGGCTGGGGAAATGCCCCGGCTGCGGCAGTTTCAACACCATGCAGGAGGAGCTCGTCAAACCGGAGGAGCCCCGCAAATCCCGCCCCGCCGTAAGCGCGGCGCCCTCCCGCGCGCGTCCGCTGTCGCAAATCGGCTATGAAAAATTCGAGCGGGTGTCCTCGGGCATCGAGGAATTTGACACCGTTTTGGGCGGCGGCATCGTGCGGGGTTCCCTCGTTCTGCTCGGCGGCGATCCCGGCATCGGAAAAAGTACCCTTCTGACCCAGGTCTCCGCCCATCTGGCGCGGACGCACCGGGTGCTCTACCTCTCCGCGGAAGAGAGCTGCGCCCAGGTGAAAATGCGCTGCGACCGGCTGGAACTGAACTCGGACAACCTCTACCTGCTCAACGAAACCTGCCTGGAGGATGCGGAAAGCGCGATGACGGAAGCGGAATTTGTCGTCGTCGACTCGGTGCAGGCGGTATACACGGAGGCGCTGTCCTCCGCCGCCGGAAGCGTGGGCCAGGTACGCGAATGCGCTTCCAGGCTGATGCGCATCGCCAAATCCCGCGGGATCACCTTTTTCCTCATCGGGCACGTCACCAAGGAGGGCGCGCTGGCGGGGCCGAAGGTGCTCGAACACATCATGGACACCGTGCTCTATTTCGAGGGCAGGCAGGAGGAGAACGTCAAACTTCTGCGCGCCGTCAAAAACCGTTTCGGCTCGGTGCAGGAGGTGGGCGTGTTCGAGATGACGGAGGCGGGATTGAAAAGCGTCACCGACTATTCGGAAATTTTCCTCTCCGACAGCCGGGGCAGCGCGGCGGGCTCCGCCGTCACCCCTTCCGAGAGCGGAAACCGCTGCATGAACGTGGAGATCCAGACGCTGATCGCCAAGACGGCGTACGGGCTGCCCCGCCGCATGTCGCTGGGCATCGACTACAACAAACTGGTGGTGCTCATCGCGGTGCTGGAAAAGCGTTGCGGAATCCCCTTCTATTCCTCCGACGTCTACATCAACGCGATGGGCGGCATCAAGCTCGCAGAGCCGTCGGTGGACCTTGCCGTATGCGCGGCGCTCGCCAGCGCCGCAAGCGATATCCCCGTGGACAAATACACCGCCGTATTCGGCGAAGTGGGCCTGACGGGAGAGGTGCGCCCCGTGAGCTGCGCCGAGAAGCGGGTGAACGAATGCGTGAAAACGGGGTTCCGTCGGGTGGTCCTGCCCGCCAAAAACATGAAAACGTGCGAAAAATTCAAGGGAAAAATCGAGCTCGTGCCCGTCTCCTACGTCAACCAGATGATCCAGGCGCTTTCCCTCCGCTCCCCCTTCAACCCGCAGGCCTGACTCTGCGGAAAAAACGCAGCCCCCGGATTCCTTCCGAATCCGGGGGCTTTTCGCATGTTCCGAAAAGACACAAATTATTTTTTCAAAAGCTTATACAGCCTCTCGCAGGCCTCTTTCGTATTGTCGCGGTCGCCGAACGCCGTCAGGCGGAAAAATCCCTCGCCGTTTTTTCCGAAGCCGCTGCCGGGCGTACCGACCACCTGCGCTTCGTTCAGAAGATAATCGAAAAATTCCCAGCTCTTCATGCCGTCGGGGCATTTCAGCCAGATATAGGGGGAATTTTTCCCGCCCGTATAGAAGATGCCGCACCCGTCCATGCAATCGGCAATGATGCGGGCGTTTTCCCGATAATAGGCGAGGTTGTCGCTTACCTGCCTCTGCCCTTCTTCGGTAAACACCGCCGCCGCACCCCTCTGCACGACATAGGAAACGCCGTTGAACTTGGTGGACTGACGGCGGAACCACATCTCTTTCAGCGAGACCCCGCCGCGCACGAGCGCGGAAGGAACGACGGTATACCCGCAGCGGGTACCCGTAAAGCCCGCCGTCTTGGAGAAGGAACACATTTCTATGGCGCACTTTTCCGCGCCCTTCGCCTCGTAGATGCTCCGCGCGGCGCCGTCCTGCACAAAGCATTCGTAAGCCGCGTCGTAAAGAATGACCGCGTCCCGCGCGTTGGCGTAATCCACCCATTTTTGCAGCTGTTCCTTGGTGTACGCCGCCCCCGTGGGGTTATTGGGAGAGCACAGATAGATGACGTCCGCCTTCACGCTTTCGTCCGGCATGGGCAGAAAGCCGTTCTCCTTGGCCGCGGCGGCGTATACGATCTTGCGGCCCGCCATCAGGTTGGTATCCACGTACACGGGATAGACGGGATCGGGCACGAGCACGAGGTTGTCCCTGTCGAACAGCTCGGGCAGATTGCCGCAGTCGGACTTCGCGCCGTCGGAAACGAAGATATCCGCAGCGGGGACGTTTATCCCCCGGCGGGCATAGTAGCCGGCGATGCTTTCGCGCAGAAACTCGTAGCCCTCATAGGGCGGATAGCCGCGGAAGGTCTCCTTGCGCCCCATTTCGTCCACCGCCGCGTGCATGGCGGCGATCACGGCGGGCGCCAGCGGCAGCGTCACGTCCCCGATGCTGAGTTTGATGACCTTCTTATCGGGATGCGCCTCCGCGTACGCCGCCGATTTCTGCGCCACCGTCGCAAACAGATAGCTTTCGGAAAGCGCCGAGAAATTTTCGTTGAGTTTCATAAAACAACCTCCGTACAATACATAAAAAAGCGGACTTCCGCGCGGGTGCCGGGCCCGCCGGACAAACCGTTTTCACGCAGGCAGGGTTTTGATTATCGCCGTTATTGTCCTAAAAACGCCCCTCGCCGAAGCTCCGCCCCGAAAAGGCTTTCAGCCGCGGCGTTTTTTCTCCATGTGCGCCACCGCGCTCTTGATAAATTCGCGGAAAATGGGCTGGGCGCCGTTGGGACGGGACTTGAATTCGGGATGGAACTGCACGCCGATATAAAAATCGTCCGCGGGATACTCGATGGCTTCGCACAGATGGCCGTCGGGAGAGGTACCCGCGATGATCATGCCGTTCTCCTCGAATTGCTTGCGGTAATCGTTGTTGAACTCGAAACGGTGGCGATGGCGCTCCGCCACCTCCTCCTTCCCGCCGTAAGCGCGCTTCATGATGGGCCCTATCACCTTGCAGGGATACGCCCCCAGGCGCATCGTGCCGCCCAGCTTGACGCCGTATTGGTCGGGCATCAGGTCGATGACGTGATGGGTGCTCTCGGGCTCGAACTCCGAGGAATTGGCGTCCTTGTAACCGAGCACGTTGCGGGCAAATTCGATGGCGGCGATCTGCATGCCGAGGCAGATGCCGAAATAGGGCACGTTGTTTTCGCGCGCGTACTGCGCCGCCTGAATCATTCCCTCGATGCCGCGGTTGCCGAATCCGCCGGGAACGATGATCCCGTCCGCATCGCCCAGCTTTTCCGCCACGTTTTCTTTGGTGAGGGATTCGGTGTCCACCCAATCGATGTCCACCTTGGCGTCGTTTTCGTAACCACCGTGCGCCAGTGCTTCCGCCACCGAGAGGTACGCGTCGTGGAGCTGCACGTATTTCCCGCAGAGCGCGATTTTCACCGTCTTGCTCCGCGCGTGGACGCGGGCGAGCATATCCACCCATTCCGTCATGTCGATTTCCTTGGGGTCGAGGTGCAAAATTTTGCAGACGACCGTGGAGAAATTGCTCTTTTCCAGCATGAGCGGCGCCTCGTACAGGACGGGGACGGTCAGATTTTCGATACAGCACTCCGGCTCCACGTTGCAGAACATCGCGATTTTGTCCTTGACGTACTGGGGCATGGGCTGATCGACGCGCGCCATGATGATGTCGGGCGTGATGCCCATTCCCTGCAATTCCTTCACCGAATGCTGGGTGGGCTTGGACTTGAACTCGTCCGAGCCGGATATGTAGGGCACGAGCGTCACGTGGATAAAGCAGCAGTTTTCCCTGCCCGCCTCGCGCGCGACCTGGCGGATCGCCTCGATGAAGGGCTGGCTTTCGATGTCGCCCGTCGTGCCGCCGATCTCCGTGATGACGACGTCCGCGTTCGACTTCTTGCCCACCTTATAGATGAACGTCTTGATCTCGTTGGTGATGTGCGGGATCACCTGCACCGTCTTGCCGAGATATTCCCCGCTCCGCTCCTTGTTGAGGACGTTCCAGTAGACTTTCCCCGTCGTGAGGTTGGAATATTTATTGAGATTTTCGTCGATGAACCGCTCGTAATGCCCGAGGTCGAGGTCGGTTTCCGCCCCGTCCTCCGTCACGAACACCTCCCCGTGCTGAAAGGGACTCATCGTGCCGGGGTCGATGTTGATATAGGGGTCCAGCTTCTGCGCCGCAACCTTGTAGCCGCGCATTTTCAGAAGCCGCCCCAGCGATGCCGCCGTGATTCCCTTGCCCAGCCCGGAAACGACGCCGCCCGTCACAAAAATGTACTTCGTCATGATTTATCTATGCTCCCGTATTATATTTTTCCGAATGGTTCCGTCCCCTTCGTCAAAGCGCGACCTCGCCCGAAAATACCAGCGTCGCCGTGCCCGTCATGAAAATCGTCTCCGCCGTGCGGCGCACGGTCAGGTCTCCCCCTTTGAGATGCACCGTCACGTCCGCATCCATGTCCGCAAACCCGTTTTCGACGGCGGCGGCCGCCGCCGCGCAGGCGCCCGTACCGCAGGCGAGCGTCTCGCCGCTGCCGCGCTCCCAGACGCGCATTTTCAGCTCGTTCCGCCCCAACACCCGGACGAACTCCGTATTCGTCCTGTCGGGAAAAATCGGCGCGTTTTCAAACTTCGGCCCGATTTCTTCCAGCCGGAGCCCGTCGGGATCGCCCCCGAACACGACGCAGTGAGGATTGCCCATCGAAACGCAGGTGATCGCAACCCTGCCCCCTGCAATTTCCGTTTCCCGGGCGACGATTTTCTCCCCCGGGAGGGAGACGGGAATGTGCGCGGGCTCAAAATCGGGCGCACCCATATCCACGCGCACGCTTTCCGCCTTTCCGCCCGAAAGGTTGAGAAACAGCGTCTTTATGCCGCTGAGCGTCTCTATTTTCAGCGCCGTCTTGTCCGTCTTGCCGAAGTCGTACAGGTACTTGCCCACGCAGCGGATGGCGTTGCCGCACATCTTTCCCTCGCTGCCGTCCGCATTGAACATCCGCATTTTCGCGTCCGCGACCTCGCTCGGGCAAATGAGGACGATCCCGTCCCCGCCGATCCCGAAATGCCGGTCGGAATACTTTTTCGCGACCGCGGCGGGGTCTTCCAGAGGCTTTTCCAGGCAGTCGAAATAGATATAGTCGTTTCCGATGCCGTGCATCTTATAAAATTTCCGCAGCATAGTTCCTCCGCACCGTCCGCAACGGCTCAGTACATTTCCACGTAAGCGTCCCGCTCCGCGCCGACCGAGACGTATTTGATGCGGCAGCCGCACGCCTTTTCGAGATAGGCGATGTAATCGAGCGCCTCCTTGGGCAGTTCCTCCTTTTTGCGGCAGCCGGAAATGTCGGTATGCCAGCCCTTGACGGTCTCGAACACGGGCTTGCACTTATCCAGCGCGTCGGTGAAAGGAAATTCGGCAATGCGCTCGCCGTCCAGCTCGTAGGCGGTGCACACCTCGATCTCCTCGTAATCGGAGAGAACGTCCAGCTTGGTGAGCGCGATCTCCTGCGCCCCCTGGCAGCGGATTCCGTAACGGGAAGCCACGACGTCGAAGGGCCCGACTCGGCGGGGCCTGCCCGTCGCCGCGCCGTATTCGCCGCCCAGCTTGCGGAGGCGTTCCGCCTTTTCGCCGAAATACTCGGCCGTGAACGGCCCTTCGCCCACGCAGGTGGAATACGCCTTCATGATGCCGACGGAATTGTCCAGCCGAAGGTTGGGCACGCCCGCGCCGATGGGCGCATACGCCGCGATCGTCGAAGAGGAGGAAGTATAGGGATAAATCCCGAAATCGATGTCGCGCAGCGCCCCGAGCTGCGCCTCGAACATGATGTTTTTGCCCGCCGCGTGCGCCTCGTTGAGATAGACGCCGACGTCGCAGATATAGGGAATCAGCTTGCTGCCGTATTCCTCGAAATAGGCGATCATGTCCTCCGCTTTGACGGGCTCCGCCTTGTAGCCGCCCGCAATGGTGAGATTTTTCCACTCCACGATGTCCTTTACGCGGGCATACAGGCGGTCCTTGTGCAGCAATTCGCCCATGCGGAACGCCTTTTTGAAATATTTGTCCGCATACACGGGCGCGATGCCGCGGCGGGTGGAGCCGAATTTTTTGCCTGCCAGTCTGTCCTCTTCGAGGCAGTCCTGCAGCACGTGATAGGGCATGGTGATGACGGCGCGGTCGCTGATTTTGAGATTGTCGGGCGTAATGACGATGCCCGCGGCGCGCAGTTTGTCCATTTCCCCGCACAGGTGCCTGATGTCGATGACCATGCCGTTGCCCATGACGTTGACGACGTTTTCGCGCAGAATCCCCGAAGGCAGAAGATTGAGGACAAATTCCCCGCGGTCGTTGATGACCGTGTGTCCCGCGTTGTTGCCGCCCTGATAACGGCAGACGATGTCGAACTTTTCGGAGAGCAGGTCCACCATCCGTCCCTTGCCCTCGTCGCCCCAATTGATGCCGCAGATAGATGTAAGCATATTTTTCTCCTTTCGCTGTTTATCGGAATCCGAGCGTACGGAAAACACGCAAAAAGCCGAGCACCCTTCGTAAGTTTTACGAAAAATGCTCCGCGTACCTGTTCACTGTACACTTTATTATACTGCATTTTTCTCTCGCTGTCAAGCCCTCGCGGGCGGGAGAACGACTTTCGCGGCGAAATTTATTGTTTCCCGCCCCGGAGCCGTTTTTCCGTCGGAGTTCTCCTTTTCCGTCGGAGCCGTCCTTTCCCGTCCCTGCGGGCGCGGCGCGGACGGACAAGCGGGCGAAAAATCTGTTTTTTCACACTTTTTTCCGAAAACGGATACACTATCCTCCCCGCGTTGACTTGACAAAATCCGAAAAATGCGCTATTATAATAGGAACAAATTTGCAAAGATGCGGCGAAGCGAAAAAGGAACGCCGCAAAGGAGGAAAATTTATGTATTGCAGACAGTGCGGAGAAAAGCTTACGCTCCGGTTTTGTGAAAACGAGGGCCTGGTCCCCTATTGCGACAAATGCGAAGCGTATATGTTTCCTCAATTCAACGTGGCGGTGTCGATGGTGGTGACCAACCGCGCCCAGGACAAAATTCTGCTTGCCAAGCACGTCGAGGACGAGGATTTCATACTCTTTGCCGGCTACATCAAAAAGGGGGAGAACGCCGAAAAGACCGTCCCCCGCGAAATCAAGGAGGAGCTGGGCCTCAACGTCGTCAAGGCAAAATATATGTCCTCGCGCTACCACGCGCAGCGGGACGTGCTCATGCTCAATTTCATCGTCGTCGTGGAGGACACCCCCATCCGCCTCAAAGAGGACGAAATCGCCGAGGCGCGCTGGTGCACGCCGGACGAAGCCCTCGCGCTCATCCGCAAGGGCACCACGGCAGAATTTTTCCTCATCAATGCCGTCAAGGAATTGAAGCGTAAAATCTGACTTTTGCCTATCTTTTTTACAAAAGATGACCCTTTGCAAAAGAGGATTTTTGCGGATTTACAAAAGAAGAATTTTTCCAAAAGACACAAAAGCCAAACGCAAAGCGGAGCCTCTCGGCCCCGCTTTGTGCTTTATCCGGATGTTTTTTAATTTTATCTGCGCTTCCAATAATAATTGTAATAAGTCGACGTAAGATATCGCGCCGCAGTGAAAGGGTTGGAAAGTGAACTGCTTGAAATGCTCGTGCCGCTCGTCGCCGTACTAGTGGAAAAACGTCGCCACCCGTTCGGATTTTCAAACGTCACGCTCGTAAGGTTACGGCAACCATTGAACGCATAAACACCAATACTTGTCACGTCATTCCCAATTATCACACTCGTCAATTCGCTGCAACCATTGAATGCATAATACCCAATACTCATCACGCTATCCGGTATCGTCACGCTCGTCAATCCACTGCAATTATAGAACGCAGCATTTCCGATGCTCGTCACGCTATTCGGTATCGCCACACTCGTCAGCCCGCTACAATAGAAGAACGCATATTCCCCGATACTCATCACACTGTTTCCAAGCGTCACATTCGTCAAACTTCTGCAATCCCCGAATGCTCTATCCCCGATGCTCGTTACACCGTTCCCGATCGTCACGCTCGTCAATCCGCTGCAATCAGAGAATGCATTATTCCCGATACTCTTCACGCTGTCCGGTATAGTCACGCTCGTCAATCCGCTGCAAGCATTGAACGCATAACTCCCGATACTTGTCACGCTGTCCGGTATAGTCACGCTCGTCAGCCCGCTGCAATCCCAGAATGCAAAATCCCCGATGTTCGTCACGCTGTCCGGTATCGTCACACTCGTCAGCCCGCTGCAATCCCAGAATGCAGAATCCCCGATGTTCGTCACGCTGTCCGGTATCGTCACACTCGTCAGTCCGCTGCAACCCTTGAATACAGAATCCCCAATGTTCGTCACGCTGTCCGGTATCGTCACGCTCGTCAACCCACTGCAATCCGAAAACGCAAAACTCCAAATGCCCGTCACACTGTCCGGTATCGTCACACTCGTCAGTCCGCTGCAACCACGAAATACTGAATCTCCGATACTCGTCACGCTGTCAGGAATAATCAGTTCTCCCGTCAATCCGCTGCAACCATAGAACGCACTATCCCCGATACTCGTCACGCTGTCCGGTATAATCAGTTCTCCCGTAAGCCCTCTGCAACCATCGAACGCATACCTCCCGATACTCGTCACACTGTTTCCAATCGTCACACTCGTCAATCCACTACAACTGTAAAATGCCCTATCCCCGATACTCGTCACGCTGTCAGGAATAATCAGTTCTCCCGTAAGCCCTCTGCAATTGTAGAATGCATATTGATAAATCTCATACTTATCCACCTGCGTGCCGTCGTAAGCGGTAAAAGATTCAGGCAACGTGAGCGCCGTATCCGTTCCGTAATAACCAAGCAGGTATCCGACTTTTTCATTTCCGTCATAGAAGAATCGATAGCCATCTTCCGTATCTGTAAGCCAGGATTCACCTTCGACCTGCGTATAAACATTTTTCGCATAGTAGGCAACATAGCCGTTTTCTGAACTGCCAATTGTCAGAGAAAGAGTACTTTGGTTATACACTTCAATAAGTTTATAGCAATATTGGAACGCATAGTTTTCGATACTCGTTATGCTGCCCGGAATCGTCACACTCGTCAGCCCTCTGCAACCGGAGAACGCATCCTGCCCGATGCTCGTCACGCTGTCCGGTATCGTTATACTCGTCAATCCGCCGCAACCACGAAATGCTGAACCTTCGATACTCGTCACGCTGTCAGGAATAATCAGTTCACCCGTCAATCCGCTGCAACCACGAAATGCTGAACCTCCGATACTCGTCACGCTGTCAGGAATAATCAGTTCACCCGTCAATCCGCTGCAACCATAGAACGCACTATACCCGATACTTGTCACGCTGTCCGGTATCGTCACACTCGTCAACCCGTTGCAATAGGAGAACGCAGAATCCCCGATACTCGTCACGCTGTCCGGTATAATCAGTTCTCCCGTAAGCCCTCTGCAACCAGAGAACGCATACCCCCCGATACTCGTCACGCTGTCCGGGATTTCCACGCTCGTCAATCCGCGGCATTTGTAAAACGCATTATACCCGATACTCGTCACAGGCAATCCGTTATATACGGAAGGGATTACGATATCGGTATCCGTCGCGGTGCCGATACCCGTTACCGAATATTGATCTTCGGAATCGGAAAGAGTAAATTCCAATCCCTCGGTATAACGCTCCTCTTGCCCGCACACGGTACAAATTTTATCCGTGCCGAATTGATGTTCTTCCCTGTCTATCTGTTCGCCGCAGAGAAGGCATTTGTGCCAATGGGCGGCCGAATCAAAATCCCAGTCCTCCGAGGCAGTGTGGCCGGTGGCGGGAATGATTTCCGTCCGCTCGGCGCCGCATACCGTACAGGTATACAGCATTTCCCCGTTTTCCGCGCATGCCGACTCATGAGAAACAGTGCCTTCGTCCCAAATATGTTCCGCTTTATCTTTCGTTTCCTCCGTATGGCCGCAAGTGGAGGCATGCCAATGATACGTGCCGTCCCCCGTCCATTCCTCCGAATATGTATGCCCCGTGGCTGCAATCGTTTCCATCTCCTCTTTATGGCACATGGAGCATTCCCGCCGACGGCTTCCTTCTTCCGTGCAGGTCGCTTCTTCTGTCACCGTCCACTCGCCGTAGCTGTGTTCGCCCGTCGCGGGGATTATTTCCGTTTCCTCCTTGTGGCATACGGAGCATTCCCGCCGACGACTTCCTTCTTCCGCGCAGGTCGCTTTTTCCGTCACCGTCCACTCGCCGTATACATGCCCCGTGGCTGCAATCGTTTCCGTCTCCTCTTTATGGCACACGGAGCACTCACGCTGACGGCTTCCTTCTTCCGTGCAGGTAGCTTCTTCCGTCACCGTCCACTCGCCGTAACTGTGTTCGCCCGTCGCGGCAATCGCCTCCGTCTCCTCCTCTCCGCATTCCGAACAGACATGCTTGCGGCTTCCTTCCGTTCCGCATGTCGCTTCGGTCACAATTTCCCATTCCGCCCAACTGTGACCCTTGGCGGGAATCTCCTCATATTCCACTTTTCCGCACCCGGAGTCCGTACACGTGTGCCGCCTTTCCCCCGGTTCCGTGCAAGTCGCCTCCTTGGTCACCGTCCACCCGCCGTAATGATGCTGCTCCACGCCAACTACCATCGCACACGCGCCGCAGCCCCAAAACAGCATCGCCGCCGCCGCGACAATTACAATTTGTTTCCACTTTCTCATGTCCGAAAACCTCCTCTTGATCCCCGTTTTTTGCAAAAATACCCTTTTAGGTACATTCTATATTATAGCATACCCTTTAAGGTAAGTCAATACCTTTTTAGGTATATTCTGTTAAAATAAGGAAATGTTCAAGGAAATTTTATTGGATTTAATGGCCGAAAAGGGAATCAACCAGCGGCAATTGGGCGCGGGGGCGCAAATTCCGCCCACTACCATCAGCGGCTGGCTGAACGCGGACAGGCTTCCAGACTATACCGCTTTGAGTAAGCTTGCCGTTTACTTTGGCGTGACGGCGGATTATCTCCTCGGCCTTTCGGACGAATCTGACGCCCCGGCTTCTGGTTTCGGCGCTCTGCCTCCGAGCGAAAGCGAGCTTCTGAAAACCTATCGGCTGCTGTCCCCCGCGGGGAAAGCCCGCGCCGCAGCCTATATCGATTTGCTCCGGGAACAGGAAGAAAATCCGCGCGCAAAACTGCCGCGAAAATAAAAAGGAGCGGAAAACCGTTTCCGGATTCCGCTCCCCATTTGCCGCGAAAGGACTTATTTGCCCTCGTAGCTGTCGCAGCAGGTGCACTTCTGGCCGTCGCAGGCGTTACCTACATGGATCTTCGCGAGGGTGCAGTAGTCCCCCGCGCGGTTGTACTTGCAGCCGGTCACGTTGCAGCCGACGGCGGTGTTCACGCCCTGCATGTTTTCGTTCATCATAACTGAAACCTCCTTGC
>CALWAU010000058.1 GCA_944375795.1 uncultured Clostridia bacterium
CTGCACCCGCAAGGGACATTTGTCCCCCGCCCTCTTTTTTCCGACGCGCGGCAGCGCGCGATACTTTCCTTTCGGAAAGCAGCTTTCCGAAAAGTGCGTACTTGACAAATTTCCGGTTTGTGCTATAATAATTGTTGCCGCGGGCGGGAAACATGCCGCCGGGCGGAAAGGAGATGAATTATTATGAAAAAGGATTTCGGTGTCAAACCCTATTTGTACCCTATGCCGACGTATATGATCGGCACCTACAACGAGGACGGCTCGGTCGACGTAATGATGATGGCCTGGGGCGGGATCTGCGCGGAAGATATGGTTGCGCTCAATCTGGAGGCGGACCATAAAACGGTGGCAAACCTCCGGGCGAGAAAGGCGTTTACCCTCGCCGTGCCGGGGACGGATACGCTGAAGGAATCGGATTTCTTCGGCATCGCCAGCTCCAACAAAATGGCGGACAAGTTTGCGCGGAGCGGACTGCACGCCGTAAAGAGCGCGCGGGTGGACGCGCCCGTCATCGAGGAATATCCCCTCACGCTCGAATGCGAGGTGGCCGAGATGCAGGACCAGCCCTACGGCCTGCGCGTGCTGGGGAAAATCGTGAACGTCCTGGCGGACGAAAAGGTGCTGGACGAGGCGGGCAAAATCGACGCGGGAAAGCTGAACGCCTTCGCCTTCGACCAGATGAGAAACGGTTATTACGCCCTCGGCGAAAAGGTCGGACAGGCCTGGAAGAGCGGCGCGGAGCTCATGAAAAAGTGATTCGGACGAAGCCGCGCCTTTTCGCAAAAGCTTTTCCGCCGGGTTTTTCCCCGACGGAAAACGGTGCGGGCAGAGGAATAAAAAAAATAAAAAAAAGATAAAAAAATTTCTTTTCTGCGGTTGACATTGGTTTTTTTGCGTGGTATAATATGCCCTGCTCAATTGAAGAGGCTTGTTATCGGAGAACTTGCAGCCGCAGCTGCAACGGTTGAAAAGATACGGGTGCGCCCGATTGTTTGATGCAATCGGACGCGCTCTTTTTTTGTCTTTTTTCCGCCGCGCCGGGGCTGACGGGGTTCCGAAACAAAAAAAAGGAGTTTGTATGAGACTGATTTTACGATTTCTGAAACCGCACTGGAAATTGTGCGTGCTCACGATTCTGCTGCTCGTCGTCGATGTGGCGGGTGCGTTGATCATTCCCACGCTGGCGGCGGATATGCTTACCAGGGGCAGCGCGGGCGCCCCGATGCGGGCGCTGCTGAATATGGCGGGCGCGATGGCCGCCGCGGCGATTATCTCCGGCGCGGGCGGCATACTCAGCGGCTATGCCTGCTCCCGGCTCACCGCGCGGGTGGGCAAGGATATGCGCGATGCGCTGTATTCCAAATCGCTCGATCTCGCCGTGGCGGATTTCCGCACCTTCGGCGTGGCGTCCGTCACGACGAGAACGGTGTCCGACATCGCCAATATTCAGGTGGCTCTTTCGAGCGCCTTTCAGATGATTCTGCCCGTGCCCGTCGTATTTGTCATTTCGCTGGTGCTCGCCTTTTTGAAGGATTGGGTGATGGGGCTGATTCTCCTGGCGGTGCTCGCCTTTATCACCGTCTTTGCGCTTCTGATTATGCGCGGAGCGTCCCCGCTTTTCCGAAAGCTGCAAAAGCTGCTCGATAAAATGAGCGCCGTGCTTCTCGAAAACATCACGGGCGTGCGCGTCGTGCGCGCGTTCAACAAGCAGTCGCACGAGCAGGGCAGACTGAACGCCGCCTTTTCCGATTATGCGGAGACCTCCATCCGCGCCAATCGCATGTTCGCGAGCCTGGACGGGCTGTCCTTTTTCGCCGTCAATCTGTTCGTCATTCTCGTCTATTCGTTCAGCGGTTTCCGCGTGACGGCCGGCGCTTTCCGCATCATGGACATCACCGCCATCGTGGAGTATGCCATTCTCGCCATGCTTTATCTGATGATGGCGCAAATGACCATTCTCACGCTTCCCCGCGCCTTCGAGTGTCTCGGCCGCGTGCGTGCCGTGCTCGATTTTTCCCCCACCATCTGCGACAATACCCAAAAGCAGGTATGGTTTCCCGCCCTGTCCGAGGAAGTCGTTTCCTTCCGGGACGCGGCTTTCCGTTTTGCCGATTCCGAAAAATATACGCCGAAAAAGCTCGATTTTGCCTGCAAACGGGGAGAGACGACGGCGATCATCGGCGGCACGGGGAGCGGAAAATCGACGGTGGCGTCCCTTATTCTTCGCTTTAACGACGTCACGGACGGCGAATTGCTTTTCAACGGCACGGACGTCCGGAAAATGCCGCAGAGACAGCTGCGCAGCCATATCGCGTACGTACAGCAGCGCGCCTGGCTGTTCGCGGGGACGATTGCGGAAAATCTCCGCTACGGACGGCCGGAAGCGACGGAGGAGGAACTGTGGCACGCCCTTAAAGTGGCGCAGGCCGAGGATTTCGTCAAATCTCTGCCCGACGGGCTGAATGCCTTCGTCGCGCAGGGAGGCACCAATTTCTCGGGCGGACAGAAGCAGCGGCTCTCCATCGCCCGCGCGCTGGTGAAAAAGCCGGAGCTGTACATATTCGACGACAGCTTTTCCGCGCTCGACTTCAAGACGGACGCGGCGCTGCGCAAGGCCCTCGCGCAGGAGACCCGGGGCGCCGCCGTGCTCATCATCGCGCAGCGCGTAAGCACCATTCTCCATGCGGAGAAAATCGTCGTATTGCACGAGGGTGAACCGGTCGGCATCGGCACCCATGCGGAGCTTCTCGAAAATTGTCCCGTCTATCGGGAAATTTACGAATCGCAGACCAAGGAGGCCGGACAGTGAAGCGCATGCGCGCGGGCCGGCTTCGGAAAAATTTTGTGACAGGAGGTTGAATTTCGAGTATGAAAATGACCGAAAGGAAAAGGATAGATGCGGTGGAGAGGGACGCGCCCAAACATGCGCGCCGCACCGCCGCGAGATTGCTCGGACAGCTGAAAAATCAGCGCGGACGGCTGATCGTCGTCGGCGTCTGCATCGTCGCGTATACGCTGCTCAACGTTTTCACTCCCTATTACAGCGCCATCGTCATCGACGCGCTGATCGGGGCGATCGACGCCGCCGTTTCGGGCGGAACGCCCTTTTCTGTTTCCTGGGAGCCGCTCGGCCGGGAAATGACGATTATGTTTGCCATGTATGCGGCGCTGGCCGTCGTATATTACATTCAGTCCTATCTCATGGCCAGCGTCGCGGAAAAGCTCATTCTGACGCTGCGGCGGCAGATTGCGGAAAAACTCAACAAGCTGCCCCTGCGGTTTTTCGACCGGAATAAGCCCGGCGAAATTCTCAGCCGCGTGACGAGCGACCTCGACAAGGTTTCCGAAACCCTGCAGACGGGGCTTCTGAAGCTGCTCACGTCCGTGGGGACGGTGATCGGCTCGCTCGTGTTCATGTTTTGTTTAAGCCCCCTTCTCGCGCTGATTTTCCT
Organism: uncultured Clostridia bacterium; assembly: GCA_944375795.1. Lineage (GTDB taxonomy): Bacteria > Bacillota > Clostridia > Christensenellales > Borkfalkiaceae > Scatosoma. Next base: position 3,453 of record CALWAU010000058.1, read on the forward strand.
CGCCTTTTCCGTCGTCAGTCTGATCATCACCAACGTCGTGGCGAAGAAAAATCTCGCGTATTCCGCCGAACGGCAGGAGGCCGTGGCGCGCCTTACCGGGCTTGCGGAAGAGTATTATACGGGGCGGGACGTCATCAAGGCCTACAACCGCGAGCGGGAGAGCATCGCCGCCGTCTCCGACGCCGCCGAAGAGGTGCGCGCCGCTTCCCAGAGAACGGAATTTCTCACCAACAGCGTCAATCCGCTGATAAGGCTGCTTTCCCGGCTTTCGCAGGCAGTCATTCTTCTTATCGCCTGCCGGTGGATGGTCGTGCGGCCGGATTTGATGACGCCCGGGCTGGCGCAGGCGTTTTTCCAATACATCACCCTCGCGTCCGAGCCGCTGACGGAAACCTCGTATATGATCAACTCCCTGCAATCGGCGCTCGCTTCGGCGGAACGCACTTTCGAGTTCCTGGACGGGGAAGAGGAAGTGCCGGACACGGCGCATCCCGCCGTTCTCGAACGGGCGCGGGGCGAAATCGCCTTCGAGCACGTCAGTTTCGGATATTTTCCCGACAAGATTCTCATGAAGGATATCAGCTTTGTCGCCCGTCCGGGCCAGAAAATAGCGGTGGTTGGCTCGACGGGCGCGGGCAAGACCACGCTCATCAATCTGCTGATGCGCTTTTACGAGGTGAACGGCGGACGTATCACCGTGGACGGTATCCCCACGACGGAACTGACGCGCAGCGGCCTGAGGCGCAATTTCGGCATGGTTTTGCAGGATACCTGGTTGTTCGGGGGCACGATTGCGGAAAACATCGCCTACGGAAAGCCGGACGCCACCCGCGAGGAAATCGTCCGCGCCGCGCGCATGGCGAGGGTGGATTATTTCATCCGCACCATGCCTCAGGGATACGATACCGTGCTGGACAACGATGCGGGGAATCTGTCCGTCGGTCAGCGACAGCTCATCACCATCGCCCGCGTGTTTCTCTGCAATCCGCCCGTGCTCATTCTCGACGAGGCTACCTCCTCCGTCGATACCCGCACCGAGGCGGAGATCGGCCGGGCCATGAGCGAGCTGATGTGCGGCCGGACGAGTTTCGTCATCGCGCACTGGCTCTCTACCGTGCGCGACGCCAATTGCATTCTGTTTATGGAAAACGGAAACATCATCGAGCAGGGCAGCCATCGGGAACTGCTGGAAAAGGGCGGCGCTTATGCCGCGCTGTACAACAGCCAATTTGCATAGGGCTTTCGGGGCAACAAATATCGCCCGTCCGCTTTCGGAGCGGGCGGGCGTCTTTTCGGGATGCGCGTTTTGCAATTATTGTTTGACGGCGAGCGTCGCCAGGAAGGTGGGAACGCCGCGCTCGTGCAAAAAGCCGCTGCCGTTGGTGTCCTCGTACAGATCGAGCAGGCAGAAACCCGCTTGCAGCTGGCCGCGGAGCTGTTCTTCCAGCGTGTGCGAAAACTGAAAGCCGGAATCGTCCCGTTCGAGCGAACGGCGGTGTTCTTCGTTTGTCAGCGGGTCGAAGGGGAGACTGTATTCGATTACGCCCTCCTTTTCTCCGAACAGGTAATTGAAGCCGTTGTCCAGGCCGCTGAGCAGCCGCCCGCCCTTTTTCAGCACGCGGAAGCACTCCCGCCATATCGGCAGAACCTCCCGCACATAGCAGTTGGAAACGGGGTGAAAAATCAGGTCGAAGCTCTCGTCGGAAAAGGGCAGGGGTTTGCTCATGTCCGCGCGGACGGCGGCGAGCGCATAGCCTTCCCGCTCCGCCACTTCTCTGTCCGTCTGCAGCTGTCGGCGGGAATAATCGAGCAGGGTGCATTTCGCGCCCAGCGCCGCAAAGACGGGCATCTGCTGCCCGCCGCCCGAAGCCAATCCCAGCACTTCCTTCCCCTCCATGGGCGGAAACCAGGACTTCGGGACGGGTTTCGTCGGCGTCAGAAGCACCGACCAGTCTCCTTTTTGCGCTTTGACGAAAGTCTCGTGCGAAACGGGGATTCCCCATTCCCAGCCTTCTTCTACCCAGCGGTCTATCGTTTTCGAGTTGATGTCCGTATAGTTCATCGGAAAAAACTCCTTGTCTTTTTTCGGCTGACGGGCGCGGAAAGGTCAGGATGCGGACCGTTGCCCGAGGGCGTCCCTCGAGGTCTTTTTGCACGCGTTTTATTTCGCATAAAACAAAAAACAAGGCGGCAGGGTTGAGATGACCGCTCAGGAAAAAGCCACGGAAGATTTCGGAGTCATCCAGATATAAAGAGCGGAGAGGGCGGGCATGTCGCACGGAAAGGTCCGCTTCTTCTCTGTCGGCGCACGGCATAACGGAAAACGGGCGTAGGGGTCGGGTGTTCGGCCATGCGGAGGAGAAACAAAAAACTTTTTCCGCCGTTCCCCTCTGTTTTTTCCGTCAATAGACCCGTCAATAGACCGCGTCCGGATTGTCGGGCAGAACGTCGCTGTCGTCGTCCGGCTCCTCCTTCTCCTGCGCCTTGGGCGCGTTCTTGCGCGGAAAGCGCAGGGTATCCACGGGGAAATCCTTGTAGATCATCCCCCCGTTTTTGTCGTCTATCTTCACCTTTACCTGCATTTTCAGCATATTGACGGACACCACCGAGCCTTTGCCCTCCGGCGTCCCCACTTCCGCGCCCACCTTGGGCATCTGTTTGAATGCCTCCGCGTAATAGTCGCTCTCGTAGCCGAGACAGCACATCAGCCTGCCGCAAAGACCGCTGATTTTGCCGGGATTGAGGGAGAGACCCTGCGTCTTTGCCATCTTGATGGTCACCTTTTTGAACTCCGGCATGTTGCCCGCGCAGCAGCACACTCTCCCGCACGGCGCGATGCCGCCGAGATATTTCGTCTCATCCCTGGTGCCTATCTGGCGAAGCTCGATGCGCATATGGAAGGTGGAAGCGAGGTCCTTGACCAGCTCGCGGAAGTCCACCCGCTCGGGCGAAGTGAAGTAAAAGACGACCTTCCCGCCGTCGAAGGTAAATTCGCAGTCGATGAGCTTCATGTCCAGCCCGTGGGCGGCGATCCGTTCCTTGCAGATCTGCATCGCGCGGGGGCGCTTGGCTTCGCACTGCGCGTAAAATTCTTTGTCCCGCGCGTTGGCGATGCGGATGACCGGGCGCAGAGGGGGCACGATCTCCGAGTCCTCCACTTCCTTCACGGGGCCGGCGACCCGCACAAATTCCAGCCCCCGTGCCGTCTCCACGATGACGGGGGTGTTCCGCTCGTATTCATCGCCCGGGCGGGGGGCAAAATAATATTGCTTGGCGCTGTTTTTGTATTTGATGGGTACTACTTTTTTCATGGTTTTGTCCGTAAGACGCCGAAATGCGGAGCGCATTCCGAGGTTATGTATTTTTTTCTTCCGTCCCGATAAGAAACAAAAAAGGACGGGGCAGGGATTTGACGAACGAAATCAACGGCGGGCGCTTTCGAGGATTTTCGCCATGCAGAGTTCGAGGCACTGCGGGAAAACCGCATTGAACCGAAGCTGTTTTTCCGCCTCCGAGATCGCCTCCTGGGCACAGAGGAGGGAACGGACGGGATAACGGTCGCTCACGGCGTACAGCCGTGCCGTCTCCGAACGGAGCAGCAGGCATTTTTCCGCGCGGGTCCTGCTCAGTCCCCTGTCCCGCGACGATTTTTCCACGCCGTTGATGTGCGCCGCTTTGAGGACGAGCGCGTCCCGGAAGATGATGCGCAGCAGGGAGAGCAGCTCCCGTTTGTATTTGGTTTCTCCCGCCTGCCGCGCGGCCGCCGGAAGGCGGAAGGGGTCCGTTTCCGCAAGCCCGAACGCCTCTTCGAGAAGGGCCTCGTAATATCCCCCCTCTATCATGTTCTGTGCCGCGCCCACCGAGCCGCCCGACGCCTCCGCATACAGTTCCGCATTTTTCAGGCGGGGATACAGCCGTCCGAGACACTCCGCCACCTGCGGCGGGGAAAAGGGCGGGATCTCCAGTTTTTCGGCACGGGACAGCACCGTGGGAAGGACGGGAAAAGTCACCGTCGCGCCCAACAGGAACCGCACGCCTGCAGGCGGCTCCTCGAGGAGCTTCAGCAACTTGTTCTGCGCCTGCACCGTCGCCTCCGCAAAATCGCCGACGACGAACAGTTTGGTGTCGCTTTCGACGGGTTTTAGCGCGCTTTCCTCGCGGATACGCTCGGCGTCCTCCACCGAAAATTTCTTGCCCGGCTCGGGCAGAAAGAGGCAGTCTGCGAAGGACTCCTCGTCGATGAGCCCCGAAATGCGTTTGCCGCGCGCGGAATCCCTCTCCCGTTCGGAGAGAAAGAAAAGCTTGGCAAATTCCCCGAGGGCAAGCCGCAGGTTTCGGGCGTCGTCGAACACCAGCAGATAGGCGTGGCCCCGGCGGTTTTCTTCGCATTCCGTTTTCAGGAGGGAATAGGCCCGGGTCGATTGCAGGAGCCGGCGCATTTTTGTCACCTCACTCGGCAAATTTTTTGCAAAACGAGGCGTCGGCCGGAGCGGCCGAAGACGGGACAAATTTTTTTGCGCATCCGCGCCGTCGCCCCATAGTTTCCGCCCCTGCGTTCCCGCTGCTTTTTTTGCAAAAAATTCCGTTTATCAAAATTATTTATACCGAAATCATAGGATTTCTGTCTGTATTATAGCATAAATAATCAAAAACCGCAAGCGATGGAACGGGGTTTGGAAAAATTCCGGAAAGGAAGAATCTGCCTTTCGGGGAACCGTCGCGCGCAAACCGCCGCGAGGCGAGAGGGCGGAAGGGTTCAGAGGATGCCGCGCGCGGAAAAGGCGCGCAGAATGTCCGAAAAAATTTGCTCGGGCGAATTTCTGCCGTCTATCGTCACGATGCGGTCGGTCTCCGCCGCCAGCCGTTTATACGCCGCATAGACACGGCGGTGGAAGGCCATGCCCGCGCCCTCCATGCGGTCGTTTTCGTCCGCGCCGTGTTTGCGCCGGAAAGCATCCTCGGGGGAAAGGTCGATAAAGATCGTGAGGTCGGGGAGAAAGGACTCCAGCGCGCGGGCATTGATGCCCCGCACGAAGTTTTCGGGCAGACCCCGTCCGCCCGCCTGATAGGCGACAGAGGAATCGACGTAGCGGTCGCACAGCACCAGCCTGCCCTCTTTCAGGGCAGGTTCCACGCGGTCGTGCAAATGCTGGATCCGCGCCGCCGCAAACAGCAGGGCTTCGCATTCGTCCGTCATGCCGGCGTTTTTGCCGCTGAGCAGAATCTTCCGTATGGCTTCGGAAATTTCTCCGCCGCCCGGCTCCCGCGTGAGGAGGCGGGGAATGTCCCGCTCCGAGAGGTAGCCGTCCAGCATTTTCAGCTGGGTGCTTTTTCCGCAGCCGTCGCAGCCTTCAAAGGTGACGAATTTTCCGCTCCGCCCCTCGTGCGGGGCGCTTTTTTCCAAGCCGTTCATGGGGCCTCCTCTCTGTTTTTTTGTGTCCGAAAAGGGCAGAAATTTCAAAATCGACGGGGCAGGGGAGAGTTCATTGAAAAAATGCCGATTATAATCTGTCCTCGTCGAAGCCCTTTTCGGGGATGGCGGGAAAGGTTTTCCCTTTCCCTAAACCGAATACGTTGGGGGATTTCTCCAACAGGCGGATCGCCTCCGCCGTCGCCCGTTCGCCGCGGAGCACGAGGGGGGTTCCGGGCGGGAAAATGCCGCACGGCCGCGCCGCGATTCTGCCCGTCGCGCGGGATAAAGGAACGTATACGAGTTCGGGAATTTCAAAGACGGGGCGCACCCTTTTTGGCCTGTCTCCCGTCTCTTTTTCGGCGTCTGCGGAAAATCCGTCCCCTTCGTCCCGGTCGTTTGCGTCGGGATCGCCGAAGATATCTTCCCGGGGACGGGCCGGAAGCGGAGGCAGGGCAAAGAGCGCCGCAAGTTCCTTTTTCAGCAGCCGGAAATCATTCTCCCGCGTGGCGGGGGAAAGGTAGAACATCAGAATGTCCCCGTCGCAAAATTCGGCGTAGATCCCCTTCCGTTCCAGCTTCTCCTGCGCCTTGAACGCCCTGCCGCCGAGGCGGGCGCACAGTTTTGTCCAATCCCCGCCGAAATGAAATTTATCGGGATATTCGTTTATAAAGGCGAGTACCTCGTTTTCCAGCTGTCGGTTGCGGGGATATTTTATGGCGTATTCGACGGAGGCGAGAATGGGATAAGAGGGGCTGCTGGTGCGGAAGATGTCCACCGCGGCCATCAGGCGGGCGAAAAGGTCGCTGCTGCGCGCCGAAACCACCGCCCCCTGCGTGAGCGCGGGCAGGCTCTTGTGCACGCCGTCCACCCAAAGGTCGGCATAAGTCCCCGCGTAGAGTTCCGGAGCATAATGCAGGTGTCCGCCGTGCGCCCCGTCCACGAGCAGGAGCTTCCCCTCCCGGTCGCACAGCGCGCGGGCAAAGGCGAGGTCGGCGATGTTGCCGTAATAGTCGGGCGAGGTGAGCAGCAGCGCGTCCGCCTGTTTCAGTTTCTTTTCCGTTTCTTCGGCCGTCGGCTGCAATCGGACGGTGCCCGAGAGGGGCGCGTCGAGGAGGACGGGTCGGATATCTAAAATCTTACAGCCGTTGTAGACGCATTTGTGCGCGTTTTTCGGAAAGGCGAGGGAACGGACGCCCAGCCCTTTTGCCGCGTACAGCATGGACAGAACGCCCGAAGTGCTGCCGTCCGTGAGAAAAAAACTCCCCTCCGCGCCGAGTATTCTCGCCGCGTCGTGCTCCGCGCGCGCAAGCACGCCCTGCGGACAGGAGAGATTGTCGGAAAAATCCAGCTCGGTGATGTCCCAGCTGCCCGCCTTGTGCCCGGGCGTGTGAAAGGAAATGTGCTCGCCGTGCGAGGTCAGCATGGCATAAATTTCGCACCGTTTCAGCGTTTCGGGGTCAGTTTCAAAAGGAAAAGTCGGTTTCATGGTTTTCTCTTTTTCCGCGGGCGACCGCAGCGGACCGCCGCATGTTTGAAAAGCCGCCGGAAGGGCGGCTTTGCGGGGAGTTATGCCTCCTGCAATTCGGTGCAGTACGTCTCGATGAGATAGTTGACGAAACGCAGCCCCTCGAATCGGGCGTATTTGTATCTGTCCTCCGCGAGTTTGAGAAGGACGAGGCAGACGTCCTCGGCGGCGGGAACGCGGGTTTCGATCCCCGTGGCGGGGTTTGTCTTTGTACGGTGATAATAGACGGCGTTTTTCAAATTTCCCATCGTATCTTCATTCGGGCAGAGATTGATACTGAAATAGCCCGTCCGTTCGACGGCGTTGCCCGAGGCGTCCTGG
>CALWAU010000059.1 GCA_944375795.1 uncultured Clostridia bacterium
AATATCATTTTGAACAGCACCTCTTATTTTGAGATAAACGTTTCGGAAGACACGCAATATAGTTTTAGCGCACGTTCGTTTGCCGAGACAAATATTTTATTGCAGCTGTACAATGCGGACCTGGAACTCATCGACTCAGCTGACAATAATATCATTCTGGATCTGTCGGCCGGAAAATATTATCTGAAAGTTAATGTGGAGAACATTGATACGATGTTGACGATTCGAACGAAATCCAACTTGGTTCGACGGGTGTAATTACTTATACGGAGGAACAACGATGAAAAAATCCTCGTCCACCGGTTCTCTGAAAACCGCGGGCGCGGAGCAGTTTGTGAAAAAATGTGACGGGCGGCGGAAAATTTCCTCCCGCCCGTTGCTTTTTGCGGAAAAATCGGGTATAATGTTGCATAGGATACTTTTTTATGGAGGAAGGAATATTGAGAAAGAAAATCGTCGCCGTCATCGGCAACAAAAAAATTCAACCGGACGGGATCCGCTACCGCCTCGCCTACGAGACGGGCAAAATTCTCGTCGATAACGGCTACCGCGTGCAGTCGGGCGGCATGGGCGGCGTCATGGAAGCGGTGTTCAAGGGTGCGCACGCTTCGGAGAATTACCGCGAGGGGGATACGCTGGCGCTTGTCCCTTCCTTCGACGCGGAAACCGCCAACGTCTATGCGGACATCGTCATTCCCACGGGGCTGGACATGATGCGCAACGCCCTCGTGGCCAACGCGGACGCCGTGGTGGGCATAGGCGGCGGAGCCGGCACCATGTGCGAGTTTGCCTTTGCCTGGTCCTTAAAGCGCCTGATCATCGCTTACCGCAATTCGGGCGGGTGGAGCGAGAAACTTGCGGACACGCGGCTGGACGACGCCGTGCGTTACGAAAATATCCCCGAGGATAAAGTTTACGGGGTTTCGACGCCCGCCAGCATGATCGAAATTCTCAACGAAAAAATCGGGCTGTACATTTCGCGCCACCAGGGTATCCGCTACTGAGGTTTTCCCGCCCTTCCGGACGGGAGAGGAGGAGAGAAAAAGATGATGATCTCTACCCGGGGGCGGTATGCCCTCCGCGTGATGCTCGACCTCGCGTCGCAGGAAAAGGAGGAATACGTCTCTCTCGCGGACGTCGCAAAGAGGCAGGAAATTTCCCTCAAATATCTGGAATCGATCATGGCCGCGCTCTTTAAGGCGGGGTTGGTGGAAAGCCGTCGCGGAAAAAAAGGGGGTTACCGTCTGGCGGAGGACCCCGGACGCTGTACCGTCCTGAAAGTTCTGGAAGCGGCGGAGGGGAGCCTCGCATCCGTTGCCTGCGGCGGCGAGGAATGCCCGCGCAGGGAAAAATGCCTGACCTTGCCCTTCTGGCGGGAATTGGACGGCGTCATCGACGGCTACCTGCAAAGCGTCACGCTGGCGGACATTTTGTGCGGTCGGGCGTCCCGGACGGAATAGAAAAATTTTTTCGGGGACCCGTTTCGGCTTGACAAATCGCGCCGGGGTGTGTTATAATGCCGGAAATCCCATAGATTGTTTATAAAAAACTCTCATCGCCGGATGAGAATAAAGCGATACGTTTCTGCCTTAGGCCTTGTGGCGGAAGCGCGTCGCTTCTTTTTTTTGTGAAAATCTCCCTTTGCGGTTTTTCCGCGGGCGGAAATATTTTGTTTCGGAGGTATTTTTATGGCGGCACTTATCGGCACCTTGTTTGCGACAAGCCTTCTGGATTGTCTCAATCCCACGGCGATCGCGCAGCAGCTTTTGCTGCAGGCGGCGCTGAAGAAAAAATCCAAAGTCTGGTTTTTCATTTCCGGAATGTTTCTCGCCAATCTCGCGCTGGGGCTGGCGGTCTATTACGGCGCGATGGAGCCTCTGATAAAGGGCTGGAATCTGCTTTCGGAAAAGAGCCCCGCGGCGGCGCTGGCAATTTTGCTCTGCGGCGGCGCGCTCAGCCTTACCCTGGGTATCGTAAAATTCGTGCGGACGGCGGCGGCGAGAAAGAAAAGCAAAGAGGAAGAAGCGAAACTTCCGGAAAGAGAACTCACCTCTCCCGTCCTGTTCGGCATGGGCGTCGTCTTTACCGCCGTCGAACTGACCAGCGCCCTTCCCTATTTCGGCTTTCTGGCGGCGATGGCGTCGCATGCCCCGCACGCGGCGGTCGTCATTTTGCTCATCGCGCTGTACAGCTTTGTTTACGTCCTGCCCCTCATTCTCATTTATTTTTTCTATCGGGCCCTGCGCGGGACGAAGGCGATTGCGGGCCTGGAAAGGGCGGTGGGGAAAATTTCCGCTTATATCCTGCCCGCCGCGCTCGTCGTGCTGGGGATTATTTTGGCGGCGAGCGGCGTTCTGCGCGCACTGTGAAAATTTCCCTTTTCCCATTGAAAATAACGGCGTTTCCCTGCGTTCCCTCTCGAAAAAATCGAGGAAAATTCGATTTTTTTTGCGTAAATTCTTGACAGAACGGGGGAGGTAGGGTATAATGATAATATATGTTTTCCGTGACCATACTGAACAAAATCCGAACGGAAAAAAGGAGAAATTACATGAAAAAATTGTGGAAGACGTTGGCGGTGCTTTCCGTGTGCGCCTCTTTCGGGTTTACGGCGGCGTGCGGCCCCGTGAGTACGTCGGACAGCGGCGCTTCGGACGGACCGACTTCGAGCGCGTCGGATACGACGGGCAACTCGGGCAACTCGGGCGGCGGCACGGAAGGGCCCTCGGCGGCGAGCGTCGGGTACGTGCAGGCGGCGTTTGCACAGCTCGCCACGACAAAGAGCGCCACGATTACGATGAGCGGGACGACCACCAATTCGAGCACGCAGGGCGGGCAGACGGCGTCCCAGACGGCCGAGGCGGAGGCGGAAATCGTGATAGCGCCCACCGATACGGGGCTGAACATGAAGATCGACGCCACGATCAGCTTGCCGGGCGAGAACGGGACGGAGAGCGATTCGCAGACCATGTATATCGTCGACGGCGTTCTGTATACATATGATGCCGAAAACGATTATTATCTCGTCAATACATCTGTCGATTTCAGCTTCCTCTCCGCATTCGCGGGGCTGGATTTCTCCGCGGCGGACATGGGGGAGGCCGTCGATATGCTGGCCCTTCTTCTGGACGAGTTCGGCGAAGTGACGGAGGAGAACGCGACCGTCACCGTCGATTATGACGCGAGCCTGTTGCTCAATGGCGTCATCACGCTGATCAACGGCATCGACGAGAGCACGACGACGCTGGAAACGGCGCTGAATACCGTGCTTGCCTTCCTCGGCACGGACCTCACCGTCAACGATATTCTGGATACCGTGAAGCCGTTCGGCGCGATGACCCTTCCGGAGGCGATCGGGGCGCTGGATACCTGGCTCGAGGAGTACGGCACTTCCGTGCAGGCGATCAAAGACGCGGTGGTCGCGCTCGGCCCCGTGAGCGATTTGCTCGACCAGGCGGTGGCGGCGGGACAGATACCCGAAGCGCTCGCTTCGGCCATCAGGACGGGCACGGTGGAGGATATCCTCACCCTTTTGGAAATGGACGAAGTGACCGTGAACCAGCTGATTCAGATGATTTTTATGGACGCGACCGCGCCCGACGATTCCTTTGATTTGGCGGTGCTCATCGACGAGCAGCTCAAGCCCATGCTGAAAACCACCACGCTTGCGGACGCCGGGATTCCGCTGCCCGACCTCGACGGCTTTGCGTTTTCCGAAGCGGAGCTTTCGGCGGAATTGGTCATCGGCGAGATGATCGAGAAAATGGAGCTCGGCGTAAAGTTTGACCTGTCGCAGACGTCCGTCTATGAAGGCGAGACCATGACTGTGAGCATGGCGGGCGATTACACCCTTTCGGTGGAATTTTCCGACGAGGAAGTGACGATTGCCCTTCCCGCGGACGCGGTGGTGGTTTATCCCGTCTGGCAGTATGCCTGGAACGGTTATTCGGACGAAGTGGCGGAAAGCGATATCTCTTTCAGCGCTGCCGAATATTCGGAAGGCAAATTTGTCGGCGATGGCCAGGTTTACCTGAGCGCTCCCGAGACGGGCAGCTATATCATTTACGAATTCACCTACGAGTTTTCCGCGCAGGATTCCTATGACGAAATCCCCGTGACCGTCACCGTGACGAGCGCCTACGGTTACAACGAGGAGGGTATAGGAACGGATTATTCCGCCGCGGAGATTTCCCAATTGTTTGACGGCACGACGACGGTTGCCGTGGTCCTTTATCCGCCCGTAACCTCCGGAAACGCCACGTCGTGGCAGTCGGTGGACCTCACGATGTTCCCCTTCCCGTATGCGGCCGCCTGAAATCGGGCGACGCTGCCGATAAAGAGAAGTTGCCGCGGGAGAGATACTCTCCCGCGGTTTTATCGTGAAAAGTTTCCGATGTGCCGATTTGTTTTCCGCTGTTTATTCTCCCGAGGCTCCTTTGTGCAAAGGGAGCTGTCTGCCATAGGCAGACTGAGGGATTGTCTGCACGTATCCGCGTTTCGCCCGTTCCGTGCGAAAACGTAACCGTCAAAACGCGGAGATACAAGCAAGACGCGGAGAACGAGGCTTTCCGACGGGGAGTGTACAAAGAAGTACATGACCCGAGGAAAACGCAGTTCGACAATGTATTGCGCAGTAGATACGCGTTTCCCTCAATAGAGCAACAGAGCAGACTGAGGGATTGTCTTGCGGCTGTCGCCGTCTGACCGCAAAGCGGTAAGTGCGCAAACCTCCGGTTTGCTTTTATGGGGGTCTTTTGCGGGCTCCGCCCTGCACCCGCAAGGGACATTGTCCCTTGACCCTTTTTCATGGCTCCTTTGTGTAAAGGGGGAGTTTGTCCGATAAAAAATCCCTCCCGTTTCGGGAGGGATGAAAATGATTCGTCGCATACCTGCCTTGCCTTTTCAGACAAAGGGGTGCTCGGCGTGGATCACCGCGTAGCAGTCGGGATTTTTTTCGGAAATGCGCTTGCACACTTCTTCCGCCGCCTCCTCGTCCGCCGTTTTGCAATCGACGGGAATGCTTAAATCGAAAATCAGATTGACGTGCTTTCCGCCCGAGGTCATGCGGAAATCGTGAATGGTAAAGGAGGGATTTACCTCCTTTGCCGCCGCTTCCGCCAGGGCGCGCATCTCGTCCACCTCTTTGTCGCCCATGACGATGGGGTCGAGGTGAATGGTGACGATGCAGCCGAATTTTTCATGCATGTCCCGCTCGATGCAGTCGATGACGTCGTGCGCGTAATTGATGTCGCTGTCCGAGGGCACTTCCGCGTGAAAGGAAATGATCTTCCTGCCCGGGCCGTAATCGTGCACCATGAGGTCGTGGATGCCGATTACTTCGGGATAATTTTTGACGAAAGCGCGGATTTCTTCGATGAAAGCGGGGTCGGGCGGGGCGCCGAGCAGCAAATCGATGGTCTCCTTCGCCGCGCGGACGCCCGTAAAGAGGATAAAGCCCGCGACCAAAACGCCGGCCCAGCCGTCTATCCCGACGTTCGCAAAGCGCGCGATGAGGGAAGAGGCGAGCACCAGGGTAGTGGCGACGGCGTCCGAAATGCTGTCGAGGGCGGTGGCCCTGAGCGCCGCCGAGTCGATGAGTTTCCCGATTTTCCGATAGAAGAAAAACAGCCAGAGCTTGACGAGAACGGCCGCGCCGAGAAGGCAGAGGGTGAGGGCGCTCACCGACGGCAGGGAGGGGGATACGATTTTCTCCACGGAGGATTTGAACAGTTCCACTCCGACGAGGATGATGAGCATATCCACGATGAAGGCGGAGACGTATTCCAGCCTGCCGTGCCCCAGGGGATGCCCCTTGTCCTCGTGTTTGCCCGCCAGCCGGAAGCCGATGAGGGTGATGACGGAGGAGCCCGCGTCGGACACGTTGTTGAACGCGTCCGCAATCACGGCGACGGACGCCGCCAGAAGGCCCGCCGTCAGTTTGCCGGCAAACAGCAGGAGGTTGAGGGCGATTCCCGTAATGCCCGCAAGGAGCGCATAGCGCCGCCGCACGGCGGGATCGGATACGTTTTTCGCGTCCTTGACGAACAGTTTTACAAGAAGTCCGGTCATTGATTTACCCCGGAAAAAATTTCCGATTTATTCGTTTTTGCCGTCTCCGTTTCCCGTTCCGGCGTCTTTGGCGGCGCGTTTTTCGGCTTTGAGGCGCGCCTTTTCCTCTTTTTCCGCCCGTTCGGCTTCGGCGAGCTCGGGGTTGTCACGCAATTTTTTCGCGTGTTCGGCCTTGCCGATGCAGAGGTTGACGAGGGAGACGACGGCGATGATGATCGCGATGACGATGAAGATCGCCACCAGCCCTTTCCATGTTATGTCGAGCGCGTTGAGAATGTTCTCCCTGTTGCCGGGGAAATGAAATTCTTCCTTGCTGCTCTCGGTGCTTTCGGTGAGGCTGTCGGAACTGCCGGTGTTTTCGGATTCGTCCGCGAACCTTTCCGCGATGAGGATGTAATCTTTTTCGTTCATATCGATACCTCCGTCAGAGTAAAGCTTGCACGAGCCCGATGATGAGCCCGCCGATCGTCGCCGAGGCGATTTGTCCCGAGACGTTTGCGCCCACGGCGTGCATCAGGATATGGTTGGACGGGTCCTCCTTGACGCACATCTTTTCGATGACGCGCGCCGACATGGGGAAGGCGGAGATGCCCGCCGCGCCGACCATGGGGTTGATTTTTTCCTTGGAAAAGAGATTCATCAGCTTCGCGCACATCACGCCGCCCACCGTGTCGAACACGAACGCGAACAGGCCGAGGCCCATGATTATCAGCGTCTCCCATTGGACAAACTTTTCCGCTGTCATCTGGAAGGAGATGGTGATGCCGAGCAGCAGGGTGATGATGTTGGAAAATGCGTTTTGCGCCGTGTCGGACAGCGATTTCAGCACGCCGCATTCCCGGATGAGGTTGCCGAACATCAGCATGCCGACGAGGGAAAGGGAATCGGGTGCGATCAGCCCCGCCACCAGCGTCACGATGATCGGGAACAGGATGCGGGAGAGCTTGCTGATTTGTTTGGCATTGTAGTGCATGCGGATGCGCCGTTCTTTTTTGGACGTGCAGCATTTGATGACCATAGGCTGAATGATGGGCACCAGCGCCATGTACGAATAGGCGACCACCATGATGGGCCCGAGATAGTTGGATACGAGCTCGGTTGCCACGAGAATGGCGGTGGGGCCGTCCGCCGCGCCGATGATGGCGATGGACGCCGCATCGATCAGGGGGAAGCCGATGAGCGCCGCCAGAATGAGGGTGATGAAGATGCCCAGCTGTGCCGCGCCGCCCAGAATGAACAGTTTGGGATTGGTGAGCAGCGGCCCGAAATCAATCATCGCCCCGATGCCGATGAACAGCAGGATGGGCATGGCTTCGCTCGCCTTGATACCCACATTGAACAGCGACGTGATGATACCCAGGCTGTCTCCGTCGTCTGCAATGACCGCCGAGAAGGGGATGTTGACGAGGATGGCGCCGAAGCCCATGGGCAGAAGCAGCGCGGGTTCCATGTCTTTCTTGATGGCAAGATAGATGAGAATCCCGCCGATGATCCACATCACGACGTGTTGCCATTCAACCGCCCTGACGGTCTCGATGAGAAAGTCCATAAATTAACCTCCGAAAAAAGTAAGAAATGCAAAAACAAGCAAAGACCGCGGCGCGGAGCGTTCCGCCGCAAAAAAGCGCGAAAAAGACGCCCGCACCGCAGTCTCGTCGTTTCGGATGAAACCGGGCGCCCGCAAAAAGGGCGCCGTGTTAGCGGCCTTCACCGGACGCGGCTCCCTTTCGGAAACGTCCGCGCCCCGACTACTCCCTGCGGCTTTCGCCCGCGCGTGCGGGCAAAAAAGACCGAGTAGCTTCATTATATAAGAAAAATGCGTGATTGTCAAGGGAAAAAAACGAGAAAAACGGGTGAAGCCGCATAATTTTGTTGACTTTCCCTTTCCCCTTTGCTACAATGGTTTCGCTTTCCGCCCTTTGCGCGGAAAACGGGCGCTTTTGTCGGAGGAAAAAAGATGGACGCGAGAAAAAAAATTTCCCAGGGAGCGACGGCGGCGAGGCTGCGTTTTCTGTCCGCTCTGCTGGCGGTGTGTTCGGCCGCCCTCTTTTCGGCGTTCGTCCCGTCGGCGATCTTTCTCCGCGGCCTCGCGGGGAGGGCGTTTGCGGCGGCCTGTTTTCTCGGCGGAACGGGGCTTCTCGCCTGGTGCCTGTTTTTTGTCGTAATGCTCGTTTCGATGATGAAACGGGCAGGCAGGTATGCGTTTGCCGTGACGGAGAGCGCGCAATACGAATGTTTCGGGCCCTTTCTGGCGATGAACGTGCGCTTTTTCGATGGGGCGGGACGGGCGCGGGAGGGGCGCAGCCGGTTCGTATTCGGGATACGGGACGCGGAGGCGTGGCAGAACGTTCCTTTGGAAATTGCCTATCTGCCCGGAGACGGGGAGGCGGCGGGAGACGGAAAATCGGGAAAGAAGGGGAAACCGGACGTCCAGCCCAACGCGCTCGTCGTCGTTCTCGGCGCCGCGCCGAAGGGGAAAATTTCCGCCGAAAAAGGGGAAAAGTGAAAAAATGCGCGCAAAAACGCTTGCCAAGCGAGAAAAAATCGTATATAATAATCATTGACTTCGGGCGTTCCGCCGATCTTTATCGGGCGCGGCGAGGAGCCGGGCAGCGGATCGTGAACGTTTCGTAAATCAGGAGGTAAAGTCACAATGAAAGGATTGATCCAGGCGATCGATGCGGAGAACCTGAAAACGGAAGTCCCTTCGTTCAACGTGGGCGACACCGTGAAGGTGGGCTATAAGATCATCGAAGGCGGCAAGGAAAGGGTCCAGAATTTTGAGGGCGTCGTCATCGCCAGGAAAAACGGCGGCATCAGCGAGACGTTCACCGTCCGCCATATTTCCTACGGGATCGGCGTGGAAAAGACCTATCCGCTCCATTCTCCCAAGATCGCGTCCATCACGGTCGTGAGAAAGGGCAAGGTGAGAAGGGCAAAGCTTTATTATCTGCGCAATCTTACGGGCAAGGCTGCCAAGGTCAAGGAAAAAATCTGAACCGGACGGGAAGAAGCCGGCTGAAAATGAGTTCGCCCAAAGTCAGCGGCGGGCTTATTTTTTTACTTTCCGCGGAAAATTCGGAAAAGAAGGGAAATTCGTTTTACATTTTTCCCCGTTTCATGTACAATAGAATCATGTACGGCAAAATGCGGAAAACGCGCTGCCCCGCGGGCGGCTTCGGGTTTCCGCCTGCCGTAACGACGGAAAAGCCCTCCGCGGCCGGAGCGCGGCGGGGAGGCATATCGGAAGAAAATTGCGCCTTTGCGCCTCCGCTTTTCGGCGGGAGGGGCGGGGAGTCAGGAGGTCGGAAATTCTTATGAGAAAAACGCGCGCGGCAGCGGCGAAAAGGCTTTCGGGTTATTGCAAGGCGTTCATCGCGCTGCTCATCCTGTTTTTTGCGGCGGGATTTGCCTTTCTCGGCTCCTTCCGGAGCACGGGAAAATCCCTTTCTTACGTCTCGGGCGGGGACAACCTCGCCGTGTACGATCTGCACATGACGGACGACCAGTCCCGTCTGGCGGCGGTGTATATCAACGTCGGCAACATTTACGTGCAGCCGGGAGAGGACATCACGATCACGGTGCGCCGTTCCACCACGTCCACCCGCGCGCCCTCCGCGCTGGTGGCAAGCGTCACGCTGGCCAATCTCTATGCGACGGACAGTGCGGACAGGGAAGGGGCCAATTACAATTGGACGCCCGTCGCGGTGGACAGAAACGTCTCCGCCGTCAGCATTTCCGTCTCCGCCGACGAGGATTTCGAGCTGAATGAAATCGTCTGTATCGCCGACGACGGCAAGCCCATCCCCATGTCGGTGAACACCGAATTTACCCAGGGCTTTTCTTCGCGCCGGGGCGAACTCGCCAATGCGATCGACGCCCAAAGCTCCTTCCGCATTTCTGATTCCACCTATCACAACTTTACGCAGGAGGAGGGGTGGTATCTCACTTCCGTCCGCACCGCGCTGGAAGGCTCGTCCTACCGCGAGGACCGGGAGTATACCGTGGATACCGATTTCAATTCGCTCGCGACGGTGCTGATGATCCCTTCCGTGGCGGTTTTCGGGACCAGTCCGTTTGCCCTCCGCCTGCCCTCTCTGATTGCGGCGGCCGCTTCCCTGGTATTTGTCTATCTCCTGGCGGGGCTGCTTTTCAAGGACGATAAATACGCGTTTGTGTCCGCGTTCATCTTTGCGGTGTGCGGGCTTTCCGCCTCTCTCGGTCGGCTGGGCGCGCCCTATATGTTCGTCACCTGCGCCCTTCTCGGCAGCGTATACTTTATGTATCGCTTTTTCGCCGGGGGGATCTCTTCCGAGCGCATCGTCTGCGGCGGACTGAATATACTCTGGTCGGGGGTGTTTGCGGCATTCGCGCTGGCGATGAATATCCTTTCGATATTCCCCGTCGCGGGCGTGCTCGTCCTGTTCGGGTTCGGACTGCGCCGCCAGAAACTTGCCTACCGGAACGAACTGAATAAAGCCGCGGCGGCATCGCCCGACCCGGCCGCGGAGGCGATGCGGACGGAGGAAGAGGCCGCAGGGGAGCCTGCCGCCGCGATTATCGGCGGCGCGGACGGCCCCACCGCCGTGTTGGCAGGCGGAAAGGCAGCGGTGAAGGCAAAGGCGGCATATGCCCGCAAGACGCGGGTGAGCTGGGCGTTTGCGGCGCTCTCTTTCCTGCTGTGCACCTTCCTGCTGATGCTGCTTGCGAGCGTGGTTACCTATTCGGCGTACGTAAAGGCGTTCGACGACCCCGCTTCCCCCTCGATGAGCTATGCCTCCCTTTTGTGGAAGGGGATATCCTCCTCCTTCTCCGTGAGCAACGTCACCGAGTACACGGACGCCAACGCGGCGAACGTGCTCGCCTGGCTTCTGCCCCTGCGGCCGGCCACGGTGTACGACGGCATTCTGGAAATCGGCTCCTCCCGCTATCTCGCATGGAACGTCTCGCCCAATGCGGCGGTGTCCGTCGCCTGTCTCGTGGCGTTCGCTTTCTCGACGATCAGCGTGCTGACCGAACTCTTTTCCGCAAACCGCGGTTCCCGTCTGAACAAGCGTATCCGCCGCATCTATCTCGTCCTTTTGGGCGGCATGGTATCGTCCATGCTCTCGTCGGCGTTCGTGTCGGGGACCTCGGCGCTGCAAAGCTCGCTGTTCTATGCGTTTTATATCGGATTTATTCCGCTGGCGGTGCGCATTTCACAGCCGGAGGAAATACGCCTTCGCGCGGACGGCAGGCCCGCGGCGACGGCGGCGGACGTCGTTCTCGGCGTGTGCCTCGCGGTGTTTGCGATCTTCTTCGTGCTGTCCGTCCCGAGCTGGTACGGCTTCGGGATTCCGACGCGGGCGGCGGAATATCTGTTCGGCTGGATGAGCATCGCCGACAACGGTTATTTCCGCCCGTAAACGGGCCTGTACATTTTCCGCGGGAGTCCCTCTTGCGGAATTTGTTTTTTTGAGAAGGGTCGCGCCCGCGGGCGCGGAAGGAGGGGAAAATGACGGCTAAGGTACAAAGCTATGCGCTGACGGGGCTGGAAGGGGTGCCCGTCACGGTGGAGGCGGATATTTCCCGCGGGCTGCCCTCGTACGAAATCGTGGGGCTTCCCGACGCGGCGGTAAAGGAATCCAAGGAACGGGTGCGCAGCGCCGTCCGCAACAGCGCGCTGGAATTTCCCGCGCACAGGATCACAGTCAACCTCGCGCCCGCGTACGTCAAGAAAGAGGGGTCCGCCTTCGATTTGCCCATCGCCGTCAGCATTCTCCGTTCCTCGGGCGCTTTGCAGGCGGATACGGGCAGGACGGTGTTTTTGGGCGAGCTCGCCCTGAACGGCGAACTGCGGCCCGTGACGGGCGTGCTGCCCGCGCTCATTTCCGCCCGCGACGACGGTTATACGCAGTTTATCGTGCCCAAGGGCAACGAACGGGAGGCGAGCTATATCCGCGGCATTACGGTGTATGCGGCCGCTTCCCTGAAGGAGGTGTTCGACCATCTCTCGGGCCTCTCGCCCCTCTCTCCCGTGCCGCCGTCCGAATTTCCGCCGCCGGGGGCGGGGAAGGAGAACGCCTCGGACCTCGCTTTCGTCAAGGGACAGCCCGTCGCGCGGCGGGCGCTGGAAGTGGCGGTGGCGGGCGGACACAATATTTTGTTCGTCGGGCCGCCGGGCAGCGGTAAGACCATGCTCGCCCGCGCCATTCCCTCCGTGCTGCCGGAGCTTTCCTTCGAGGAGGCGCTGGAAATCACGAAGATTCACTCGGTCGCGGGGACGCTGGGGGAGGCGGGCATCGTCACCGAACGTCCCTTCCGGACCCCGCATCACACCGCCACCACCGTCTCCCTCTGCGGCGGCGGGACCAAGGCGGTGCACCCCGGCGAAATTTCCCTCGCGCATGGCGGCGTGCTGTTTCTGGACGAATTGCCCGAGTATAAGCGTTCGACGCTGGAGGCCCTCCGCCAGCCCCTCGAGGACGGGGTGATCACAGTATCCCGCGCGGGCGGGTCGTTTACCTATCCCGCTTCGTTCATGCTCTGCGCGGGGATGAATCCCTGCCCCTGCGGCAATTACGGAAGCGCGAAGCGGCAATGCACCTGTACGCCCAACGAAATCCGCCGCTACCGCGCCCGCGTCTCCGGCCCCCTTCTGGACAGAATCGATATTCAGGTGGAGGTGGACGGCGTGGATTACGACGCCCTTTCGTCGTCGGAGCCCGCGGAGCCGAGCGCCGCGGTGAAGGAACGCGCCTCCGCGGCGAGGCGTATCCAGAGGGAGCGTTTCGGTTCCGGGAAAATGACCAACGGCAAAATGGGGGACAGGGAGCTTGCGCGATACTGCGCCCTTTCGGCCGAGTGCGAGGATATCCTCCGGGAGGCGTTTGAGCGGCTCCGGCTGTCCGCGCGCGCCCGCTCGCGGATACTCAAAGTGGCGCGGACGATTGCCGACCTCGCCTATTCGGAGGAGATACTGCCCGATCATCTCTACGAGGCGATTTCCTACCGCACGTACGGCGCGGAGGGGAACGTGGGAGTTTGACAAAAAAGGAGAAGAAAGATGTTCGTTGCCGTTTACGCGGCCTATCTCGCCGCGATGTCCGTTTTCGCGTTTTTTCTGTATTCGTCGGACAAGCGCCGCGCCAAAAAGGATTTGCGGCGCATTCCCGAAAAGGTGCTGCTCGGCGTCTCTTTTCTGGGCGGTGCGGCGGGCGGATACGTCGCCATGTTCGTCCGCCGGCACAAGACGCGGCATTGGTATTTCCACGCCGTGCACCTCATCGCTCTGGCCTGGCAGATCGCCCTGTTCGTTTTTCTTTGCACGCTCTGATTTTCGGGGAGGCATAAAGGGCCATGGATTATTCGGCAGAAGAAAGGGCGCTGGTCTGGCTGGACAGCTTTCCGCTGGACGCGGGCGAAAAGCGGCGGATGCTCCGCGAGACGGGCTCCGCCGTCCGATTGGTGCGCTCTTTTGCAGATTTTCGGGAAGAGACGATTAAAAGCGCGGGGGAATGCGTATATAATAGTATGCTCGCCTCCCTTTCGGACGGAGGAGAATATTTCCGCGGCCTTTTATCCGTCCTCGACGGGGAGAAGGTCGCCGCCGTCACCCGCGCCTCCGCGCTCTATCCCGAGGCCCTAAAAAAATTTGCCGATTCCCCGCCCGTGCTCTACGCGCGCGGAAACCTGTCCCTGCTGCGGGAACGGCTGTTCGCCGTCGTGGGCTCCCGAAGGACGCCGCCCGCGGCGCTGAAAGCGGGGGAGCGCGTCGCGGAGAAACTCTCTGCCGCGTTCTGCATTCTCACGGGCACGGCGGACGGCGGGGACAGCGCGGCGATTTGCGGCGCATTGAACGGCAGCGGCAGGGCCGTGTGCGTGCTTGCGGGAGGGTTCGGCTCTTTGCCCCGCACCAACGCGGGGCTGCTCGATCGGGTGACGGAAAGGGGACTGCTCCTCTCCGCGCATACTTTCGATGTGCCCGTGCGCCCCTTTTCGTACGCGGAGCGGAACAAACTTCTCGCCCGGCTCGGGGAAGGGGTTTTGGTCATCGGCGCGGGGGAGAAGAGCGGCGCGCTGCAGACGGCGGAGTTCGCCCTGCGGGAAGGCAAGCCCGTGTTCGCTTTTCCCTATTTCCCGGGGACGCAGTCGGGGGCGGGCTGCAACGCGCTGATAAAAAAAGGCGCGCATCTCACCGAAAATTCGGTTGACATTTCCGGGCATTTTGGTATAAACTTATCGGAGGGAAGAAATGCCGTCCCGCTCACGGAGCAGGAAAGCGCCGTTCTGGAAGCCCTCCGCGGCCTGGGCGAGGCGCACGTCTCCGAGCTCTCCGAACGCACGGGGATCCCCGTTTTCAGGCTGTGGAACGCCCTTTCCTCGCTCGAGGCGAAGGGGCTGGCGGTGCGGCTGGGCGGCAACCGGTTCGCGGCCGTATAGGCCCGCGGGAGGGGAAAAGGCTCCCCGAAACAAAACGGCAAAAACGAGAAAAGCGCATCAAAGAAGGAAGTCATAAAAGCATATGGATCTTATCATCGTAGAGTCGCCTTCCAAGGCAAAGACCATCGCAAAGTATCTCAAAGGAAAGTATAAGGTAGACGCTTCCGCGGGGCATATCCGCGATTTGCCCGTGCATACGCTGGGCGTGGACGTCAAGAACAATTTCGAGCCCAAGTACGTCAATTCGGAGGGCAAGGAGGACATCATCAGGCGCCTTGCCGAGGAGACGAAAAAGGCGGGAAAAGTGTATCTCGCCACCGACCCCGACCGAGAGGGAGAGGCGATTTCCTGGCATCTGCAAAACGTGCTGGGGCTGGACCCCCGGGGCGAGAACCGAATCGAATTCAACGAGGTTTCGGCGAAGGCGATCGAGCGGGCCCTGGAACATCCCCGCAAGATAGATTACAATCTCGTGGACGCGCAGCAGGCCCGCCGCGTGCTCGACAGGCTGGTGGGATACAAGCTCTCCACGCTGCTCAACCGCAAGATCGACGACAGCAATTCCTCTTCCCGCCGCAGCCTTTCGGGCGGGAGGGTACAGTCGGTGGCGCTCCGCCTCATCGTCGAGCGGGAGCGGGAAATCCAGGCGTTCAAGCCGCAGGAGTATTGGAACCTGACGGCGGAGCTTCGGGATAAGCCGAAGAAATACGCCTCCTTCAAGGCGCTGCTCGAAAAGAAGGGCGCAAAAAAATACAAGCCCGCTTCCGCCGAGGAAACGGAGAAGGTGCTGAAAGAGCTGGAGGCGGGGGAATACGTCGTTTCCAAGGTGAAAAAGACGGTGGCGAAATCGCACGCGCCCGCGCCGTTCACGACCAGTTCGATGCAGCAGGACGCCTCCAACAAGCTCGGCTTTTCCTCCCCCGAGACGATGAGCCTCGCCCAGCATCTGTACGAGGGCATCGGGACGGAGAACGGCGATCATATCGCCTTCATCACCTATATGAGGACGGACTCCGTGCGCGTCTCTAAGGAGGCGCAGGAGGCGGCGCTCGCCCGCATCCGCTCGGTGTACGGGCCGGAATACGCGCCCGAAAAACCCAATTATTACGCGACGAAGAAGGGGGCGCAGGACGCGCACGAGGCGGTCCGGCCCATCGACCTCGAAATGACGCCCGAGAAGGCAAAGGGGCTGCTCGACAGAAAGCACTACGCGCTGTATAAGCTCATTTACGAGCGTTTCCTCGCCTCGCAGATGGCGGAAGCGAAATACAACAGCGCGCAGATGGAAATCGAAAATTCCGGGTATGTGTTCCGGGCGAGCGGCAGGGTGCTGCTGTTCGCGGGCTATACCAAGGTATACGCGGAGGCGGCGAAGAAGGAGGACGAGGACGAAATTTCCTCCTCCAAACTTTTGCCCGACCTCGCCGAGGGGGACGCGCTCGACCTCGTTTCCATGCAGAAGGAACAGAAGTTCACCAAGCCCCCGCTGCGGTATACGGACGCCTCCCTCGTCAAGGCGATGGAGGAGAAGGGGATAGGGCGGCCGTCCACCTATGCCACCATCATTTCCAAACTCAACCAGAAGTACGTGAAGAAGGAGGGCAAATACATGGTGCCCACGCCCGTCGCGTACGAGGTGGTGGATATGCTCGTGAAATGTTTCCGGGACATCATGGACGTCGGCTTTACGGCGGACATGGAAACCAAGCTGGACGACATCGAGGAAGGGGGCGTGGATTGGCATAAGGTCATCGGCGATTTTTATCCCGGGTTCGAGCAGAATCTCAAAAACGCCTCCTCTTACGGCGACGAACTGACGGACATCGTCTGCGAAAAGTGCGGGCATTTCATGCTTCGCCGCATGGGCAAGTACGGGAAATATCTCGCCTGTTCCAACTATCCCGAGTGCCGCAACATCGTCAGCGAGACGAAGGAGGAAATTTCTTCCGTCCGCTGCCCCAAGTGCGGCGCCAATATGGTCGTCAAAAACGGCAGGTTCGGGAAATTTCTCGCCTGTCCCAATTATCCCGAGTGCAAAACCACCCTTTCCATGCCCTCCGACGAGGAGCCGCAGCTGGTCGGCAAATGCCCGGAATGCGGCGCGCCGATGACGCCGAGAAAATCCAAAAAGGGAAAGACCTATTACAGCTGCTCCAACTATCCCGAGTGCAAGTTCATGAGCTGGGATATCCCGACGGGCGAGAAGTGTCCGGAGTGCGGACAGCCGCTCGTGCAGACGGCGCGCGGAAACGTCAAGTGCTCCAATAAGGAGTGCAAATACCGGGTCAGGTCGGAGAAAGCGGAAAAATCGGAGAAGGCGGCCGCGAAAGCTTCTTCCCTGCCCGCCCCTTCGGACGACGTCCCGCCCCTGATGGACGAACCTTACTACGATGAATGAGCGCACAGGGCCCGTCGTGCGCGTCGTCGGCGGGGGGCTGGCGGGCAGCGAGGCGGCGTACCTTCTGGCAAACAGCGGAATTTCCGTCGAGCTCGTCGACATGAAGCCGAAAAAATTTACGCCCGCGCACGAGAGCGGCAATTTTGCCGAGCTCGTCTGTTCCAATTCCTTAAAGAGCAACGACGTCTGGTTTAACGCCTGCGGACTGCTGAAAGAGGAAATGCGGATGCTCGGTTCTCTCACGATGGAGGCGGCGGCCCGTTCCGCCGTTCCCGCCGGGGCGGCGCTCGCCGTCGATCGGGAAAAGTTTTCCGGATATGTCACAAAAAAGCTGCTCTCCCATCCGCGCATTTCCGTCCTCTCGGAGGAGGTCACGGCCCTTCCCGACGAAAATGACGGGGACAGGTATACGATCATCGCGACGGGGCCCCTCACTTCGGACGCGCTCGCCGCGGATATCGAAAAAAAGACGGGCGGCGGACTGCATTTTTACGACGCCTCCGCGCCCATCGTTTCGGCGGAGAGCATCGATATGTCCGAGGCCTTCACGGGGGACAGGTACGGCAAGGGAACGGGGGATTACATCAACTGCCCGATGGACAAAGAGACTTATGGGCGCTTTGTGGACGAGCTGCTCGGGGCGGAGCGCGCCCGTCTGCACGAGTTTGAGAAGCGGGAGATTTTCGAGGGCTGTATGCCCATAGAGGTGATGGCGGCGCGGGGAAGGGACACCCTGCGTTTCGGCACCCTCAAGCCCGTGGGGCTTTGGGACGGCGAGGGAAAGCGGCCGTATGCCGTTTTGCAGCTTCGGCGGGAGGACGTGCCGGGCACGGCGTACAACCTCGTCGGCTGCCAGACCAATCTGAAATTTTCCGAGCAGAAGCGGGTGTTTTCTCTGATTCCCGCGCTGCGCAACGCGGAGTTTCTCCGCTACGGCGTGATGCACCGGAATACATATATTCACTCTCCCGATGTTTTAAGACGGGATTTTTCGTTTAAGAATAATGAGAAGCTTTGTTTTGCGGGGCAGATGACGGGCGTCGAGGGATACGTGGAGAGCGCGGCCAGCGGGCTGCTCGCGGCGCTGCATTTGGCGGACAGGATCTTGAAAAGAGGTACCCGTGTATTTGACGAACGCACCGTCTGCGGCGCTTTGGAAACGTATATTTCCACGCCGAACAGGGATTTTCAGCCCATGAACGCCAATTTCGGCATCCTTTCTCCCCTGCCCGTGCGGATACGGGACAAGCGGGAAAGATACAGGGCGCTGGCCGAGCGGTCGCTTTCGGCGATGCGGGAAATTGTCAGCCCTTCCGCGGACTGAGCAGAAACTGAGCAGAATCTTTTAATTTTTACGAGGTAATCAGAGGATATGACGGAATTCAGAGGCACGACGATTTGCGCGGTGAAGAGAAACGGCGTCACGGCGATTGCGGGCGACGGTCAGGTCACGATGGGCGAATCGGTCATTTTCAAAAACTCGGCGGTAAAGGTGCGGCGCATTTACGGCGGCAAGGTGATTTTGGGCTTTGCCGGCTCGGTGACGGATGCCTTTTCGCTTTCGGAGCGGTTCGAGGGAATGCTCAACAAATTTGCGGGCAACCTCATGCGTTCGGCGGTGGAGCTGGCGGACCTGTGGCGGAGCGACAAAATCGGCCGCAAGCTGGACGCGATGATGATCACGGCGGACGAAAGCACCCTGCTCATCATTTCGGGTACGGGCGAGGTCATCGAACCGGACGGCGGCATCTGCGCGATCGGCAGCGGCGGAAATTATGCCCTGGCGGCGGCGCGCGCGCTGTACGCGGAGACAAATTACGGCGCGGAGGAAATCGCGAAAAAGGCGCTGAAAATCGCGTCCGAGATCTGCGTGTATACAAACGACAATATCCGCTGCGAGACAGTGGGCGAGGCTTCCGGAAAGGAGGAGAAAAAGGCCTGTAAATCCCGCGCGAGGAAGGCGGACGACGGAAAGGAGGAGGCGTGAATATGGATTTGTCCCCCAAGCAGATAGTCAATCAGTTGGATAAATACATCATCGGCCAGGACGAGGCGAAAAAGGCGGTGGCCATCGCGCTGCGCAACCGTTACCGCCGCGCGCAGCTTCCGCCCGAGATCCGCGAGGAGATCACGCCCAAAAACATCATCATGAAAGGACCCACGGGCGTGGGCAAGACGGAGATCGCGAGGCGGCTGGCCAAGCTGGTCAAGGCCCCCTTCGTCAAGGTGGAGGCGACCAAGTACACGGAAGTGGGCTACGTCGGCAAGGACGTCGAGGGCATGATCCGCGATCTGGCGGAATGCGCCTATCGCCTGGTCAAGGCGGAAAAGGAGGAAGAGGTCAAGGCCAAGGCCACCGCCGCCGCGGAGCGCAGGGTTCTGAAAATTCTCGTCGAGGCCAAGAAAGAGGACAGGGGAGAGACGCCCAAGGAGCTTTTCGAGGCCAACCTTTTGGACGGGCTGCGCAAGGGCACGTACGACAATTTCGTCATCGAAATGGACGTCGTGGACGTTCCCCAGGCGATGGAGCTGGTGCCGGGCGGCGCCTCCATCAGCATCGGCAGCATTTTCGGCGACATGTTCAAGGAAAAGCGCAAGAAGCGCCGCCTTACCGTCCGCGAGGCGATGGATATCGCGCTCGAGGAGGAGGCCTCCAAGCTCGTGGACGAGGACGCGGTAAAGGCGGAGGCGCTCTATCGCGCCGAAAACGACGGCATCGTGTTCATCGACGAAATAGACAAGATTGCGGGCAAAGGGGAGCGCGGCGGCGCGGACGTTTCCCGCGAAGGGGTGCAGAGGGACATTCTGCCCATCGTCGAGGGCTCGACGGTGGTGACCAAATACGGTCCCCTCAAGACGGATTTCATTCTCTTCATCGCGGCGGGCGCCTTCCATGTCTCGGCGATAGAGGACCTCATTCCCGAGCTGCAGGGCCGTTTCCCCGTATCCGTGGAGCTGCACAGCCTGAAAAAGGAGGATTTTGTCCGCATACTCACGGAGACGGAAAATTCCCTCACCTTCCAATATGCGCAGCTGCTCGGCGTGGACAACATCGACCTGCATTTTACCGCCGACGCGATCGAGCGCATCGCGGAGATTTCCGTCGATCTCAACGCCACAAGCGAGGATATCGGCGCGCGGCGGCTGCACACCGTCATGGAATATCTCCTCGAGGATATCTCCTTCAACGCGGGCAGCGGGGATTACCCCACCGTCGAACTCACCATCAACGGCCAGTATGTGGACGAGCATCTGAGCAAGTTGACCGGAGACCGCGATTTGAAAAAGTACGTTTTATAACGGGCGAAACGCGTATAAGGGCACATCTTGCGCCCTCGCCGGTATTCCCCTTGCTCATTTACCATAAAGTAAACTCGCGGCGGGGAAGCTTCCGGATTCGGGTGCAATCTGTAACCCTTCTCCGCGTTTTAACGGTAGACTTTGTTGGTTTATTGAGGGAAACGCGTATCTACTGCGCAATACATTGTCGCCCTTGCGTTTTTGCTTGCTCATTTACGTCTGAGTAAACTCGCTGCGCAAAATCCGCGGGCTTCGCGGATTGCTTGTATCTCCGCGTTTTGACGGTTCACGGTTTCGCACGGAACGGGCGAAACGCGGAATCCGTGCAGACAATCCCTCAGTCTGCCTGCGGCAGACAGCTCCCTTTACACAAGGGAGCCTCGGGAAAACGCCACTGCGTTCCCTTTGCACAAAGGAGACTTGGAGAGAAAACCGCATTGCAGTCCCCTTGCACAAAGGGGCCGCCTTTAAGCCTCCCCTTTTTGACAAAGGGGAGGTGGCACAAAGTGCCGGAAGGGATAAGCCATCGGTTTATCCGGTTTATTGGGGGAAAACGCGGATATACTTTGGCTATAGTGCGCATGCGGTTGTCTTTCCGTAAAATTTTTCCGCAAGGCACTCGTTGTTTTTGTTTTACAAAGCAAAAACAACAAAATCGATTTTTATAAAGAGGATATAACATGATTTCCATACCCAAAGGCACGAAGGACGTTTTGCCCGCCGATTCCCGCAAATGGCAGTACGTGGAGGAAACCGCGCGGGAGGTGGCGGCTTTGTACGGACTGAAAGAGATCCGCACGCCCGTGTTCGAGCACACCGAGCTGTTTCTGCGCGGCGTGGGGGACACGACGGATATCGTCACCAAGGAGATGTACACCTTCCGCGACAAGGGGGACCGTTCCATCACCCTCAAACCGGAAGGGACGGCGTGCGTCGCGCGCGCCTATATCGAAAACGGACTTTCGGGCGGGGCGCAGCCGGTGAAAATGTACTATATCATCCCCGCTTTCCGCTACGAACGGCCGCAGGCGGGCAGATTGCGCGAATTTCACCAGTTCGGCGTGGAGGTGTTCGGGGCGAAGGGCGCCGATGCGGACGCGGAAGTCATCGCGCTTGCCGATTCCCTTCTCAAACGGCTGGGACTGAACGTGAAACTGCACATCAATTCCATCGGCTGTCCCGCTTGCCGCGCCACGTACAATAAGGCGCTGAAAGAATATTTTGCTCCCCATCTCGGCGAGCTTTGCGCCGACTGCCGCACCCGTTACGAAAAAAATCCCCTGCGCCTGCTCGATTGCAAGGAGGAGGGGTGCCGCAAGATCAATTTGGGGGCCCCCGTCATTCTCGATTATCTCTGTCCCGAATGCAGGGCGCATTTCGAGGCGTTGAAGGAATATCTCGGCCTCGCGGGCATCGACTACGAAATCGATCCGCGCATCGTGCGCGGGCTGGATTATTACACCCGCACGGTATTTGAATTTGTCTCCGACGACATCGGCGCGCAGGGCACCGTCTGCGGCGGCGGCAGATACGACGGGCTCATCGAGGAGATCGGCGGGGCTCCCACGCCCGCGGTGGGCTTTGCGGCGGGCATCGAGCGACTGTTGCTCGTCATGGAAGCGACGGGGGCGCCTATCCCCGAAGCGAAGGGCCCCAAGGTCTATCTGGCGGGATTGGACGACGGGTGCCGCAAAAAGGCGTTTGCACTGGCGCAGGAGCTGCGTGCGGCGGGGATTTCGGCGGAGACCGACCATATGGGCCGCTCGGTGAAAGCGCAGTTCAAATATGCGGACAAGCTGGGCGCGGAATATGTCGCCGTCATCGGCGGCAACGAGCTGGCGGCGGGCGTCATGAACGTCAAGCGCATGGCGGATTCCGTTTCCGAGACGGTTCCTTTCGCTTCGGCCGCGGAATACTTTGCAAAAAAATAAGACAACCTGTGGTTGTCCGGTATATACAAAAACAAAAAGCTCCGCAAGGCGGGGCAAAGGAGGACTTTTATGGTAAAACATGTTACATCGGAGGAATTGGAGGAGCTCATCAAAGGGGAAAAACCCGTCGTCTGCGATTTCTGGGCCACCTGGTGCGGCCCTTGCCGCATGCTGGCGCCCGTATTTGAGTCGGTGAGCGAAAAGTTTGCGGACAAGGCGGTGTTCGTGAAAGTGGACGTGGACGAGAACGAGGCCGCGGCCAGAAAATACGGCATCAGCTCCATTCCGAACATCATCCTGTTCAAAAACGGGAAGCCCGCGGTGTCCAATCTCGGTTTCGTGCCCGAGGCGGCGCTGGCGGCTTTCGTCGAAAAAAATCTGTAATCCCGCGGGGCGTTTGCGCCCTTGTTCCGGAAAAGATTTATAGGGGCGGCGGCATATATAATGCCGCCGCTTTTTGTATATTTGCACGCTCGTCAAAACCCTGCCCCGACCGTTTTTCCTTTTTGTGCGAAAATCGGGAAATTTCTGTCGGGCTGTTGACTTTTGGAAAGGGGAGTGATACAATATAATCATGTAAAGTGTATCCCGCAGACGGGTGAAAGAGAGCGGGATAAGAAGGAGAGAATATGTTAGAAGTCAGGCATCTTTGTAAGACGTACCGAGGCAAAAAGGGAGCGGAGACGAAGGCTTTGGACGACGTGTCTGTCGTTTTTCCCGAGGCGGGGCTGGTATTTATTCTCGGCAAGAGCGGAAGCGGGAAATCCACCCTTCTCAATCTGTGCGGCGGGCTGGACAGACCCGATTCGGGCGAAATCGTGATCATGGGGCGGAGCAGCGCCGAGTTTTCGGCCGCCGATTTCGACAGTTACCGCAATACCTTTGTCGGCTTCGTCTTTCAGGAATACAACATTCTCAACGAATTTTCCGTGGAGGACAACATCGCGCTGGCACTGGAATTGCAGAACAAAAAGCGGGATCAGCAAAAGATCTCCGAAATCCTTAAAAGCGTGGAGCTGGAAGAATTTGCCGCCCGCAAGCCGAACACCCTTTCGGGAGGGCAGAAACAGAGAGTGGCGATTGCGCGGGCGCTGGTCAAGGATCCTCGTATCATCTTTGCGGACGAGCCGACGGGCGCGCTCGATTCGGCGACGGGGAAGCAGGTTCTGGATACATTGAAAAAATTGTCGGCGGACAAATTGGTCGTCGTCGTGTCCCACGACCGGGAATTTGCGGAGCAGTATGCTGACCGCATTATCGAATTGAAGGACGGGAAGATCATTTCCGACGTGTCGCGGACGGAGGAGACAAAGGACGTCAACGTCCGTTTCGTCGGGCAGAATACCATTTCGGTGCGGGACGGCTCGGCGCTCACGGAGGAAGACTTTCTTTCCATCCGCCGCTTTTTGTCCGCGTCCAAGGGCGGGGCGGTGGTCAGCAGCGAGCCGCAGGCGGTGCAGGAGACCCGCAGGCAGGAGGGCGGCGAAGGTACGTTCGAGCGCACGGCGGAGCCGACGCGGCAGCCGGTATATACGGAAGAGGAAAAGCGGATGATTCCTTCCCGCCTGCCCTTCCGCCACGCCTTCCGCATGGGTGCGGCGAGCATACGGCTCAAACCCGTGCGCCTCGCGTTTACGATTTTTCTTTCCGTCGTGTCGTTTGTCGTGTTCGGACTGTTTTCCACGGTGATGTTTTACGACGCGGAGGCGGTGACGGAGGAAGCGCTGAAAAATTCGCAGATCGAATATTTGAACTGCCAGGGCGCTTACGCGGCTCGTCAGATCACCTGGCGCACCATGAACGGGGAAAAGAAACAGGACGGTCCGGCGGTAGACACCGTGATGTCTGCGGAGCTGTCCGACGAACAATATCTTTCCCTGAATGAAAAGTACCCGGGCAGCATCGCCGTTTTCGGCGGCAATGAGTGGATCGCGGGGCTGACGATAGAAGACGATCGTTTCTATTGCGGATTCTATCAGGGGTTCGCCTATGCGAAGGACGACAGCGGGATTGAAATGCTCGCGGGGCGGTTGCCCGAAAACGCGGGAGAGGCGGTGATTTCCGATTACACCTTTGCCGGCATGCGGTTCGGTGAATTCCGGGACGAAGCGGGAGAGGAAATTTTTTTGGAGGGGTACGGCGACTACGAGAAAATTCCCGTTCAGAACATCTGCGATACGCGGGTGAAGATCGTGGGCGTGTATGCGGCGGAGCCGGTTCCCGAACGGTTCGACGAACTGCGCAGCGCCTGTGATGACCATCGCTATACGGAAGACAACGGGAGCATATGGTGGATTGAACGGGACAGCGGGTTTTATTCGTACCTGCTCGTGGATGAGGCGTTCCTGCCGGTGTACCGCGATTATTCCGAGAGATTGTCGGCAAACGGATCGCTGCGGTCGGACGATTATTTTGCGGGATCGGATATCGAGGGGTCGCTGTATTATGATTGTCAGAGCGGCGAAGAGATGTACGGAGAAAGCGTCGACGAATTTAACCGATACGACGGAGTCAACGAGTTCGAACTCCTTCCCCTGTACGATCCTGCCGGAAAGGAAAGGGTGACGGAGATCGGAAACGGGGAAATTGCCGTCTCTGTATCCGTTTATGGCGAGATCATGGGAAGGGGTTATCTGGACGATGCCGTTCAGACAAGGGTGTATGAACTTGAAAATTCGTCCGAAGAGGCGGACTGGAGTGCGGCGTGGGAGCTGGATAACGAGTATCGCTACGGGGGAATTGCCGAAGACCTGATAACGCTTGAGTACGAATACTTTTCGACGGACGAAGAGGCGCTGGCCTGTCTTTCCCGCATGGACGCATTTATGCGGAAATGGGAAATCCCCGCCCCGCAGTTCTCGCTGAGCAACAGCACTTATTTTTTGGAGGAAGAGGTGGTTTTGGCGGGCGTCATATTGGAGAAGAATATGGGCAGCGCAGCCTATCTCGGACCCGATCTGTACGAAAAGTTTTATAAGAACGACAGGGGCATTGTCAGATATACTTACGAGACCAGGTATGTGCCCGATGAAGGCGCTTTTCTCAGCGGCGTGTTTATTCCCCGGACGCAGTACGAAAAGGGGATAAGGGCGCTCGTGTCGGCGTCGTTCGACGTGAGGGAGGACGATTCTATGATTGTCTTCATAAATGAGGAAATGCAGCAGGTGGCAGCCGTCCATTCCAGTGTTCTCGTATTCCGGACGCTCACGCTGTTGGTGTGGCTGGGCTTTACGCTGTTTGCCGTGCTGCTGATGTTCAATTTCATCTCCGCTTCCATTACGGCCAAGAAAAAGGAGATCGGCATCCTGCGGGCAATCGGCGCGCGGGGTACGGACGTGTTTAAGGTGTTCTGGTCGGAGGCGCTCGTCGTGGGGGCGATTTGTTTTGTATTGTCAGCGATCGCCTGCGCGGTGCTCTGTCCCGTCATCAGCGGGGTCATCATCGAAAACACGACGCTGCAGGTGTCCATTTTGATCTTTACGCCGCTGACCGTCCTTTTCATGGCGGCCGTCGCGCTGATCACCTGCACCCTTTCCACAATCTTGCCCGTCGCCGTCTATTGCAAAAAACCGCCCGTGGAAAGCATCCGGGCGCTGTAAAAAAACAGAAAAAAAACGGGCGGCGCGCCCTTGCCGGACGGCAGGGCGCGCCGTTGTCTGTTCCAGCGTTTGAAAGCGGTCGTCAAAACCCTGTATGCCGCAAAATCCGAAATTTTTCTTCCGCGGCGGCGGGATTTTTCCCGAAAAACCGACCGACCCGTGCGGACGGTCGGGCGGCTGTCCGCTATGACCATAAGAGGGGCATGAATATATTGAGGATAAAAAATTTAATGTTTTACGTAAAATTTGATTGACTTTCCGGAAATATCCGTGTTATAATGAAAATGTCGGGAGGATGCCGCGCATTCCGGCCGGAGGGCGGGAGGCGGGGATTCCGACGTTTTCCGCGGCGGAAAGAGAGGGCGCGGACGGGGAGAAAAAATGAAATACATATTTGCGCTGCCGCTCATTTTGTTTCCGTATACCCTGCTTTTGGGGCTGTACTGCCTGTATTCGGGCTTTCTGATGGAGTCGGTGTTCGGAAACAACGGCTATCTGTTGCTGTTTTCCCTCTTTCTCTGCGCCGTCGCCGCCTTTTGCTTCACGCTGCCCCTCTGTCTCGTTTCGCTCGCGAAAAGGGCGGACGGCAGGGGCATGGCTTTGCTGAATATGGTCGTCAAGCTCTGCCATATCCCCGCGTATATCGCGATCTTTTTCCTTGCCCTGTTCTTTCTGATCTCCATATGGGGGATCGTCTTTGTCGTCGTGTTCGTCTTATACGACTTCGCGGCGATCGGCATGTCGGGCGCGGTGGGGGCGGTCGCCGCCTGCCGCTGTGCCGCAGAGGGGAAAATCGGGAAGCGCGGGGCGGTTTTGTATGCCGTCTGTCAGTTTCTGTTCTGTATCGATGTCTTTTTTTGCGTAAAGCTGTATAGACGCGCGCGGAAGGGGAACACTATTTCCGGAAGTTCCGCATTTCGGGTTCCGTCCGACTGAAAGCCGGAAGAGAGGCGTATAAAAAAAGCCGCGGAGAGGGGCGGAGAGAGCCGTTCTGCTCCCTTGCGGCGATGATACAAAAAGGGAAAAAGTGTCATTTTCGGGGCGGATATCCTTGACGGAGAGGCGAAAAGCGGATATAATCTTCCGTAAAGCACATCGATACGGAGGTTTTGCGGATGTCTGTCCGGGAAAAATCATATGCGCGCCGTTCGGGCGGGAGGGGAGCAGGCGGACGTTCCCTCGCCGTCAATGCGGCGTTTTTCGTCTTGATTCTCCTTTTCGGGATTCTCTATTTTTCATCCAAATATTGGGCGGAAAGAGGGGTGCAGAACGCCCTCAAAGCCTGTGCGAGCATTCTGTTCGTCTGCTGTTCCCTGTATAATCTTCTGACGGGCGGGGGTCGGAGCGCCGGCTGCTGCCGCCTGCTCTTCGCGGGACAGG
Source organism: uncultured Clostridia bacterium (assembly GCA_944375795.1). Classification (GTDB taxonomy): domain Bacteria; phylum Bacillota; class Clostridia; order Christensenellales; family Borkfalkiaceae; genus Scatosoma. The sequence goes on from CALWAU010000059.1 coordinate 27,099, forward strand.
TGTTCGCCTGCGCGGGGGATATAGGGCTGAATTACGATTTCGTCGTCGGCGCGGCGCTGTTTGCCATGGGGCATATCCTGTTCTTCGCGGCGTTCTGCGCGCTCGAAGCGCCCACTTTCCGCTCGGCGGCGGCGATCGGCGTCATCGCGGCGGCGTCCTTTTGCCTGCTGGCGCTCTACGACGGCTTTGATTTCCGCGGGTTCGATCTCGTCGTCTGCGTCTATGCCGCCGTCATTTCCTGTATGCTCGGCAAGGCGGTTTCCATAGGATTGTCCCCCTTGCTCGATCGGCGGGTGCGAGTCCCCGTATTGCTCGGCGCGGCGCTCTTCTATTTCTCCGACCTGATGCTCGTCTTTCATCAGTTCGGAAACGGCGGGGCGGTGTTCGACGCCCTCTGCCTCGGCACCTATTATCCCGCCGAATTTCTGCTGGCGTTCTCCGTGTTCACGATTTCCGCCTTCGGGTTCGGAAAGGGCGAAAAGCCCGTGTCCGATATGAATATTTTCGCGCGGATGTACTGCCGCACCTTTCAGGCGGTGTTCCGGTTTGCCATTCCGTTTTTGCCCTATCGCGCGCCCAAACTCCTGCACGCCGCGGGCGAAGCGGCGGAGGTCCTTCAAAAGGCGGGGGCGGACAGGGTGCTGCTCGTGACCGACAAGGGGATCCTTTCGGCGGGACTGACGGGGGAATTGCAGAAGGAATGCGCTTCCCGCGGCATAGAGGTCTTTGTCTTTGCGGAGACCTGCGCCAATCCCACCGTGTCGAACGTGGAAAATGCGCGTACCATGTATTTGACGAATCACTGTAAGGCGATCGTGGCGTTCGGCGGCGGTTCGGCGATGGACTGCGCCAAGGCGGCGGGCGCGCGCGTCGTCAATCCCAAAAAGCCGCTTTCCAAAATGAAGGGGGTGCTGCACATCTTCCGCCGTCTGCCCCTGCTCATCGCCGTGCCCACGACGGCGGGGACGGGCAGCGAAACGACGCTTGCCGCCGTCATCACGGACGACGTGACCAGGCATAAATATCCCATCAACGCCTTCTGTCTCATCCCCCGCTATGCCCTTCTGGACGAGAAGGTCACCTGCGGTCTGCCTCCCTTTTTCACGGCGACGACGGGCATGGACGCGCTCACGCACGCCGTGGAGGCGTATATCGGCGGCTCGACCACCCCTTCCACGCGCAAGGCGGCGGAGGAGGCCGTGCGGCTCGTGTTCCGGTATCTGGAACGGGCGTACGCGGACGGAAGGGACGGGGAAGCCCGCCGCGGCATGCAGAAGGCGGCGTATCTCGCGGGGCTGGCGTTCACAAAATCGTACGTCGGGTACGTCCACGCGATCGCCCATTCGCTGGGCGGGAAGTACAACATGCCGCACGGGCTGGCAAACGCGGTCATTCTGCCGCACATGCTCCGTCGGTACGGGTCGGCGGCGGCGCCGCGGCTGGCAAAACTCGCCTGGCGGACGGGGCTGGCGGATTCGGGCGAAGACATGCGTTCGGCGGCGGAAAAACTCATCGCCTGCATAGAGGCGCTGAACGGGGCTTTGGGAATTCCGCGCTCCCTTTCGGGCATCCGTGCGGAGGACGTGCCGGAAATGGCGGCGCATGCCGCGGCGGAGGCGAATCCGCTCTATCCCGTGCCGCTGCTGCTGACGAAAAAACAGTTGGAGGAAATGTATATGACGATTTCCGAAAATCCCGGTTTCCCCATGGACGGGGCGGGAAAACAGGATTTCGACGCCGCCCTTTCGCGGCAGAAGGAATTTTTCTCTTCCGGCGTCACGCTGGACGTGTCCTATCGGATTTCCGCTCTCAAAAAGCTGTACGCCGCCATCCGCGAGGCGGAAGGGGAGATCTGCGAAGCGCTGAAAGCCGACCTCGGCAAGGGGCGGTTTGAAAGCTATATGTGCGAAGTGGGCATGACCTTGTCCGAGATCTCGTATATGATAAAGCACGCTAAAAAATTTTCGCGGGACAGGCGGGTGAAAACGCCGCTCGCGCAGTTCGCCTCCCGCAGTTTCGTGCGTAAGTCCCCGATGGGCTGCGTCCTCATCATGAGCCCCTGGAATTATCCGTTCATGCTGGCGATGGAGCCGCTCGCCGACGCGCTCGCCGCGGGAAATACCGCGATCGTCAAGCCCTCCGCCTATTCTCCCGCCGTATCCGAAGTCATAGCCCGCCTGATCGCGCGGGTGTTCCCGCCCGAATACGTCGCCGTCGCCAAAGGGGGCAGAGCGGAAAACGCCCGCCTTCTGGAAATGAAATTCGACAAGATTTTCTTTACGGGCAGCGTTTCGGTCGGCAAGGAGGTCATGCGCAAAGCCGCCGAAAATCTCGTGCCCGTCACTTTGGAGCTGGGCGGAAAAAGCCCCTGTATCGTGGACGAGACGGCGGACATTCCCCTGGCGGCAAAGCGGATCGTGTTCGGGAAATTTCTCAATCTCGGGCAGACCTGCGTTGCGCCCGATTATATCTGCGTTCACGAAAGCGTGAAGGAAAAATTCCTCTCCGAAGTCAAAAAACAGATCGCCCTGCAATATAAGGACGCGCTGGACGCGGACGATTACGGGAAGATCGTGAACAGGAAACATTTCGACCGCCTGTGCGGGCTGATCGACGACAGGAAAATCGTGTACGGCGGGGGCAGGGTTGAGACGAAGTGCAAAATCGAACCGACCGTCCTCGACGGGGTCGGCTGGGAGGACAAGGTGATGGGAGAGGAGATTTTCGGGCCGATCATGCCCGTCATCGCCTACGACGATTTTTCGGCGCTTCTGAAAAAGATCAATTCTCTGCCCTCCCCGCTCGCTTTTTATATCTTTTCTTCCGACAGGGGGCGTATCCGGCGGGCGCTTTCCGAATGCCGGTTCGGCGGCGGCTGCGTCAACGATACGATCATCCATCTCGCCACGAGCGAAATGGCGTTCGGCGGATTCGGGCCGAGCGGCATGGGAAGCTATCACGGCGAAAAGGGATTCGAGTGCTTTACCCACGAAAAGAGCATCGTGGACAAAAAGACCTTTATCGATCTGCCCATGCGCTATCGTCCGTATGAGGAGAGCAACGA
>CALWAU010000060.1 GCA_944375795.1 uncultured Clostridia bacterium
GAGTCCCGCCCAATTGCTCACGTCCGAGCAGAAAATCGTCTGTACACCCGTCTCAAAACTTGCGTCGTCGCTCACCTGCACCGTCACCGAACGGAACACCCAGTCGTGCCACAGGTTGAGCAGCACCCGATTGATCCAGACGCTGCTGCCCATATCCACCTGGATAAACGCCAGCCCCGTAAACTGAATGGAATTGCCAGCGTCCGTCCTTCCGTCCACCACGGCCTCTATCGTCTGTCCGCCGTTATGGTCCCGCGCTTCCACGGGCTCTCCGGCCTGGTCGTACGCCGTCACCGTCTTGTTCAGACAGGCGTTCTCCGGCTCGGTAAATTCGGCGGGAGCTTCGCATGTCCACGCCTGCAATTCGGTGTAGATGGAGTTATATTCCCCACTGCCCGCCTGGGCAAACGCGCGGATATATCTGCCCTTGATCGGCTCGAAATTGAATGTGAGGCCGACGCTGTTGTTGGGGATCCATTCCACATCGTAATTCTGGTCGGGGTCCATCGAGCCCGCATACGCGCCGAGTCCCGCCCAATTGCTCACGTCCGAGCAGAAAATCGTCTGTACACCCGTCTCAAAACTTGCGTCGTCGCTCACCTGCACCGTCACCGAACGGAACCCCCAATCGTGCCACAGGTTGAGCAGCACCCGATTGATCCAGACGCTGCTGCCCATATCTACCTGGATAAACGCCAGCCCCGTAAACTGAATGGAGTTGCCCGCGTCCGTCCTTCCGTCCACCACGGCCTCTATCGTCTGTCCGCCGTTATGGTCCCGCGCTTCCACGGGCTCTCCGGCCTGATTGTACGCCGTCACCGTCTTGTTCAGGCAGGCATTCTCCGGTTCGGTAAACACGGGCTCGTCGGTAAGATAATTGAAATCGAAGGGAACGCCGTATTTTCCGTCCGCGTAAGACACCGCGCGGAGGCGCACCGTCTCCGTCCCGATAGAGATGGGGCCCTCATACTTTTCCGAATCGGCGGTGGGCACGCTGCCGTCCGTCGTATAATAAATCTCCGCACCCTCGACGTCGCAGGCGAGGTTCACCTGCTTCTGCTGCGTATACTTGCCGGCCACGACGTCGGCATAGACGGGCGCACCGCCCTCGACGGCGTACATCTGAATTTCGCCGAGCGTGGTATACCCCCATCTTCTGCCGTTGCCGTATGTATCCCCCGTCACGCGGATATACCGCGCCTTTACGGGCGAAAAATCGAACGTCACGCCCTGATTGGGCGAATTGTACAATATACTTGAAACCTCTACGGAGCTGTCCGCCGTAAATTCCTCTCCGGGCTTGTTGCTGTAAATGATAACGGGGTCGTTGAAATCCGCCGTGAGGGAGAGCTCGACGGAAAAATCCGGCGCGCCCCAATCGTGCACGATGTCCACGAGCACCCTGTTGACGACAAATTCCTCTCCCGCATCGATCGTGACGTAACCGATTACGCCGTTTCCGTCCGCGTCCTGAAGACTGGCCGTCTGCCCGGACAGGATCACCCCGTCCACAAACACGCTCTTTGCCCCGGTTCCCCCGTGCGGTCCCCCGCGCAGTTCCACCTCGTTCCCCTCCAGGTCGGTGACGGAAATATTCTCTTCGGATATTCCCGCAAGCACGTTAACGGGTGTATATCCGATGGACGTGTCCGCAAGCGCTGAAATCCCCGCCGCCGATGAGGAGACGAAAAAGCCGATCGCCGCAAGGACGATTCCCGCTCTTTTCTTCATCTTTGTTCCTCCTGTTTTTTATATTTTTTCTCCGGCCGCCTTTACGGAGCGGCCGGAATTTTTCTCTCCCGGGCCGTCCACGTTTACCGCTTTTTCCGCCCGGATAAAACCACGGCGCCGAGGGCGATTGCCGCGGCGAGCCCCGCAGCGCCGCTCAGGCTGCCCGAACAGCCTCCGATATCCTCGTAGCGCACCACTTCCTCGGTATAAACGAGGTCGGGATTCACCTTGCCCTCCCGCTCGAAGAGGGTATCCTTGTCCTTTTCCTCTCCCGCCAGCTGAGAGAGCGCGTCCTCCGAATCTGCCTCGGGCAGCGGGTCGAAATTCTCGATTTTGTCCTCCTCAGGCTCCGGAAGGGCCTTGATGCGGAAATTGCGGAACTTCGTTTCGTTATTGACGCTGATCAGCGACACATAGCCCGTGTCGTAAAACTCGGAAGGCAGATTCTGGCTTGCCCACGGGGCATAATCGACGCTCACCTGCAGCTGGTTTCCGAGCACCCTGATCTGCAGATTGTGCCAGGCGCCGCTGTCGTAACCGTCCACGCTCGAAAACTCGTAAGGGCCGGAAATCACGTCGTCCCCCCACAGGGTGATCGTCCCGTTCTGCTGTACGAATACGCCCGCCCCGTCGTCGAGATAATACTTTCCTTCTTCCAGCTGACGGATGCCCACGACGGGCCAGAATCCCGAATTTCCCCGCTGATAATCCACGGAAAGCTCAAAATTGAGATATGCTTCCCGCGTAAAGGTGAGCATGGCGATCTGATTGGTCTCGTAATTCCCGGAAATTTCGTCCCGCTTGACGTCGTTGATGCGGCAGATTTCGCCGCCGGCGATATACCAGTGCGATTCCGTCGATTCCGGGTCATCCGTCACCAGCTCGGAGCGGGCGGAGCCCAACGCGTTTTCGAGATAATAAGCGTGGAAGGCATTGTTCACCTGATCCAGATCGGTAAAATTCTGCACGTAGCTGTAAAAGCTGTCCTCTTTTTCGGCGTAGTCGTTCTCCTCCGCCTCCTCGGCGAAGGCGGCCGTCCCGCACGGAACGGCGAACAGACACAGCGCCGCAAGCCCCGCGGACGCGGCGGAAAGCCATTTTCCGATAAACTGTTTTCGCATAAGATATCTCCTTTTCCTCATCATTTTACCGCACGGGGCACGGAGATGCTCTCCCCGCCGGAAAGAGACAGTTCCCTTTCCCCGTGCACAAAGCGCAGCTCTTTTCCCTCCGAGAGGAAATATTTCGTCTCTCCCGGAAAAACGCTCACGTCCAGAACGCAGCCGCGGAACTTAATCCGGAAAGAAAAACTTTTCCAATTCTCCGGGATGTACGGCCGGAAATGCAGCAATCCGTCGTACACACGCATCCCCGCATAGCCGTTGACGATCATCATGTAACAGCTCCCCATGCAGGCGGCGTGAATGCCGTTTTCGGTGTTCCGGTTGACGTTATCGAGATCCATGCGACACGCCTGACGAAGGTAACCGTAAGCCTCGTCCGTGTATCCCACGTCGCAGGCGACGATGGAATGGACGCCCGCGGAAAGAGAGCTATCGTGAATGGTTTTCGGCTCGTAAAAATCGAAAATCTTCTTCCGCATCTCCGGGGCAAATTCGTTGCTGCAAAGGAACATCAACAGAACGATATCCGCTTGCTTGCATACCTGGTACCGCCAAAGGTTCAACGGATGCAGATGGGTAAGCAACGGAAGTTTCTCCACGGGGATGGCGTCGATGTCGATGGGGTCCTTATAGATAAAATTGTCGTCCTGCATGTACATATCCGTTTCCGTATCGTACGGAAGATACATGTTGTCCGCGGCCTTCTTCCAAAGCGCCGTTTCCGCGTCGTCCACGCCGCATTTTTTCCGAAGCACCGCGAGCCTGCCCGGATCGCTTTCCGCGAGCTTCTCCATCACCCGAAGGGTAAAATAAAACTGCTTTCGGGTCAGATAATTGGTATACAGGTTATTATCCACGACGGGATTGTACTCGTCCGGTCCGCAAACGCAGTTGATGCAGAATTTTCCGCCCCGCCGCCCGATGAAATTTCCGCGGTGCGCCAGACATTTGGAGGTTTCCATGAGGATCTCCGCGCCGTATTTTTCCATAAAATCCCAATCGAGCGTCGCCTCATAATACTTGTAAATGCTGAAAAAGACGTCGTTGTTTATATGGTACTGCGCGGTGGCCGCCTCGAACACGTGCCCGCATTCTTCGCCGTTTATGGAATTCCAGCTGAACAGCGCGCCTGCATCGTCCATCTGCCTCGCCCGTTCCTTAGCCTTGGGCAGAATGGAATAGCGATATTCGAGCAGCTTTCTCACTTCTTCCGGATGCGCATAGAGGAACATCGGCGACATGAAAATTTCCGTGTCCCAAAAGGTGTGGCCCGAGTAGGCGGTGCCCGTCAGCCCGTTGGCGGAAATGTTCGTCTTGCCGTCCCGTCCCGCCGATTGAGCGACCATGAACATCCCGAAACGGATCCCCTGTTGGATCAGGACGTCGCCCTCTATCCGGATATCCGACATTTCCCAATAGTCGCGCCAATACTCCTCGCACTCCCGCAGGAGGGCGTCGAAGCCCTCCTCCTTTGCCGCACGGGCGGCTTCGAGCGCGAACGCATCGTAATTTTCCGTCTCGGGAAACGCGGCAAACGCAATGTACCGCTCGTATACGATTTCGCTTCCGTCCGAAATGCCCGAAAACACCCTTTTCAAACAGGTTTTTTCCGCTTTGCTCTCCATTTCGGGCAGAGCGGAGGATTCGGCGACGGCGCAGGCGATTTTGAATCCGCTCCGGTTGGTGCGGTAGCGCAAAAGGCTTTCCGTCCCCTCCCGCCCGAGCGAAATCAACGTGAACGTATCCTCCATCGCCCCGCCTATCTCCTCCTTTTTGGAGGACGAAGTTCCCCGCGGCGCGGCGAGCGAGGCGACGATCTCCGCTTTCGTCCCCGCATCGGCGAGGAGAGAAATCCTTATCGCCGCCGTCGATTTCCGTTTTTGAGAAACTGCCCGCGTGAACGTGAGCCGGCAGCTCTTTCCCGACGCCGCCGTATAGACGAAGGTACGCACCACCGTCCCCTTCCGCATGTCCAGCGTCCTCGAATACGCCGAGGCGCAGGGCCCGGGCGTCGCCTTTTCCCCGTCCAGAAAAACGGCGACGTCGAAAGGATTTGCATTGTCGACGATCGAATGGAATCGCTCGGGGAAGCCCGGCCTGCACCAGATGTGATGATAGGGATAATACTCGTAGACCCCGTTGAGCATCACCGCGGGATCGGTATACTCCGGCCGCCCGGGAAATCCCTCCTCAAAAAAACCTCGAATGCCGAGATAGCCGTTGGCAAGGGTAAAAATCGTTTCGGAAAGCTTATTTTTCTCCTCCGAAAATTCCGTTTCCACCACCTGCCACTCGTGCTGGGCAAACAGGACGGGCACATTCCGATGAATTTTTCTCATAGCTCAGTTCTCCGTTCCCCTGACCAGGCGGTTATCCGCGGTGATATACCAGGTCTGCCCCGCGGGAATGCGCACATAGAAAGTTCCGTCGTCGTACTTTTCCACGACCGGCGAGGTCAGCGATTTATCCACGCGGATGGAATACACGCGGTTGCCGTAACGGTATTCCGAAACCCCCGCATAATCCATGCAGGAAGGAAGATTGGAGGAAATTTCCAGCCCCTGCACCGTCGGATTGATGCCGCACAGACCGCTGACGAAGGTGTACGGAACCAGCCCGCTTTCGGGAAATTCGCCGAGAATACCCTCGACGTATTCGCCGTAATACGTCCTCGCGTTGCGGCGCAACGAATCTTCGTGGAATTCGTCCATGATCACGCTGAACCGCTCAAAGGCGTCGTCCGCGTCCACGGTATATCTGCCCATCAGGTCGTAATAGGAGATATAGAAGATGGTGCCGCCGTTCTGCATCTGGTTTCCGTAAGCGCCCAATCCGCTTGCGGGAGACATCGTCTCGCTGTTATACCACCAATAATAGGCCCCGTTTTCGTCCGTTACCCAGGATACGTCCAGCGTGTTGCCCCGGGCCGCGTACTTGAACTGCCCGTAAATGTCCTCCCCGGTGGAGGTGTCCCCTTCGATGATCCGCTCCCCGTCCAGCCAGGAATAGATGGCGGAGGTCTTTACGTCGTCCGCAAGCCCGAAGGCCACCGCCATGAAATTGACGTAGGTCACCCCGAAGTCCAGCCGGACGCCGTTCGCGTTGATGGAAGTGATATAGCGTTTTTTATTGCGGTCCCAGAAAGTCTCGTTAAACCGCTCTTTCGCCGTCTCCGCCAATTGCAGATACTGCGTATTGTCCTCTCCGTAATACTCGAGGATATCCGCATAGGCGAGCAGGGAGGCGTAAAAGAGGATGTTTTCGTAAGACGAGATATAACCGAACGCCGTCATCGCGTCCCAATAATTGGAGGACACGGAGGTGCCCGCGCCGCCCAACGCCTGATTGCGGGGATCCTTGATGACCAAAATACCCGTGGAGCCGTCCAGCGTGTTCAGCATATAGTCCATCGCCTTGGTCAGCCGCTCGCGCATCGTCTGTCCCACGCCGTTCTGTATATCCATGAATTCGATGAAGTTCCCATCTTCGTCGTATTCTCCGACGTTGTTCTGTTGCAGGAGATAATTGCGCGCCGCCAGGATAAAGATCTGATTATAGGTGTAATGCGCGCCCATATCGAGGTGATACTGCCCGTTGGCGGTAGCCCAGACATAACCGTCGCTGTCCGACCAGCCGTCCGGTCCCGTCCGCGTATTTTTCAGATAGTTGTAGCAGGCATTGCGCGCGTCGTCATAGTTGGTCCAGTTGAATTTCAGCCCGCACCATTCCAGCCATTCCGTCGAACCGATGAGCGCCTGCCCCGTCCGGAAAGGCGTCGTATTTGTGGAGGAACTGAGCGGGTCCCCCGTGAGGTTGGGTTCCGTCTTGGCCGTGCCGTAAATCGTCCACATATTGTTGACGTCGGCGTCGAAGGTGTTGCCGAGGGAGGAATACATCAGCGTGCGCCGATCGCCGTATACGCGCATCTCCGCGACGGCGAGGTACTTTTCCTTGGACAGGTCCTCCAGCTCGACGGAAGTCAGTTTGGAGGTGATGCGCACGCCGTTGGCGACGATCCCGTCCAGCGGCAGGACCAGAGTTGCGCCCTTGGGATTGGGGAAGCGCATGATGGGGTTGAAAATGCCCTGCGCGTATTCGTAGAGATAGTAATACTTGGGCAGCGACTGCCACGTCGCGCCGTAATCGCTGGTATACTCTATCGCGATGTTGGAGGGGAAAATGTCCGCCTCGGCAGGGATCTGAATTTCAATTTTATCCAGCGTATAGTTGTCCTTGAAGAGATAGCCGACATACTGCTCCTCATAGGCGTCCTCCGCCGCCGTGCTCCGGTAATAGGTACTGCTGTCCGAATCGGCGACGGCCTCCGCGTCGAATCCGGAGGAAACCGCCTCGGAGGAAATGGGTTTGAGGTCGGTGATCAGCCCGTCATACGTCTTTTCCTCGCCCGAGATGACGATCTGTTTTCCTTCCGTCCAGCCCACCATCTCGTTTGTCTGCATGCAGAAGGCCGCCGCGGAGATATAATAAGTGCCGGGTTTTTTGTACTCGTGCGTGTGATTGATCGTCGATTTCATGTTCTCGTTCTGAACACCGGGGCCGTTGTAACTCCAGGTCCCGTCCCCCCAATCGACGACGAAATACACGGCTCCGCCCACGACGTCGCCCGTATTCTGCTGCCATATCTTCGTAGCCTTGATCTTCGTGGAAACGCTTATCGTTTCCCCCGTCTGTATGTTTTCCCGCGTGGGAACGGTCACTGTCAGATACGTGTCGTCCGTCGTCTTTTCGTAGAGCGAGGACATATATTCGATTTCCTGCAAATCGTAATTTTTCGTCTCCACCGAATTATCCACCGTTATCGTTTCTATAATTTCCCTCTGTTCCCGCGACCCGCACCCGGAAAGAATGCCCGCCGTCAGCGAAAATGCCAGAATGATACAAATTTTTCGTTTCATGAAATTCTCCCTCGCCGGAACCCGCTCCGCCGCGCCCGCCCTTTTCTCACGGGCGCGTCCGGAACGTTCCCGGCCCGAATGTTATTTTCTCTTCCTGCGGAACTGCATGGCGGCAAATCCGAGCGCTGCAATGCCGATCGCCGTGCCGCCCGCGAGGAAGGAGCCGCAGCCGCCCGCACCGTTCCCGGCGGAAGTCCCCGACGACGTGTCCGAAGAAGTCCCTTCCGCCGCGCGGACGGTGAGTGTAAAGGAGGCCGTCACGCTTTCATCTGCCGTACAGATGACGGTGATGACCGTCTCCCCCGCGCCGACGTAGCTGAGCCTGCCCTCGTCGTCCACGGTGGCGACCGATTCGTCGCTGCTGGTAAACCGGACGCCGTAATCGGTGACGTTGTCCGGCGTTACCGTCACGAGCAGGGTATAGCGCCCGCCGACGACCGCGTCGCTCGGCGTCACGTCGAAAGACACGGCGGTGGGAAGCACTTCCTTTTCCACGACGGTGACCGTCACTTCGTCATAGATGGAAGGGTCACCGTTGCAGCGCACGGTGAGCGTCGTCTGTCCGGCGTTGAGGAAGGTGACGAGGCCGGAAGCGTTGACGGTGGCCACCAGCGCATTGGAGCTGCTGTAAGAAAAAGTATTGTCCGTCGCGTCCTCGGGGGTCAGGGAAACATTCAGCTGCACCTGGTCCCCGGCCGTAACGCCGGTAAAATCGTTGAGGATCTCCACCGATTGAGGATAGACCGTCTCCACGGTATTCCCGTCCGCGTCGAGCGGCGCATAGTAGATATCCTTGATCGTAATGATCGTCGTCGTGAAGAGCGCAAGCTCGCGCGAGGGCATATTGGTGGCGCTGTAAGTGATGACGGGGGTCTCCATATCGTTGATATACATTTCGATCCGGGAGGTCCCCTCGCCGTATACTTTCACTTTGATGAGATTCCATTCGCCGCGCGTGTAGGCGGAATCCGCCTCGAAGGGCCCGCTGACCCCGGCGGCGCCGGATCCCCAGATGGTGGCTTTGAGCGCCTCTTCCTGAATAAAGGCGGAGATCCCTTCCTGGTTGGGCACGGTGGACCTGTCGCCGAGCGTAAAGCCCACGCCGTGCCAGCCGTTGGGCGTTTCGAGCGTCGTGCGCACCATATAGGTAAGCTCGAAACTGTTCGTCGTTATCGCCTGTCCGTTTACGATATCTTTGAGATACAGCAAAACATACCCCGCATCCACGCCGCTGCGATACTTCTCTTTGAGCGTCATGGAGCCGTCCTCGTTGAAGTTCCAGTAGTTCTCCACGGGATACATCGTACCGTCCTTGGCTCCGCCCGTAGAAACATAGTAATTATCGAAATTCTCGGCGGCGGCCGCCGCAGTCGCCGGATAATGCGAATAATTTTCGGCGGCTGTCACTTCAACCGTAAACTCGTCCGTCTTGGTGGGATCGTCTACGGAATACGCCGTCACGGTATATTCGCCCGGTTGGACGAAATACAGCTTATTGCCGTTGGCCACCGCGCAGTCGGGAAGTATGTAGCCGATGTCCTGCATGGTCGCATCCGCGGGCGTCACCGTCGGCTGTACCTCCACCGCCGCAAATTGCTCCGCCTGCGCGGGCGCCGACACGGAGATGGATTCCACCGACTGATACGGGTCGCCCGCCGCATTGAGCGGAGAAACGCTGAATTTCTTGGCGGTAAACGCCGCATTGGTCAGATAGAACCCCATGCTCGCGGAAGTCAGCTCGTACCCCGCTTCTTCCATTTCCGCGGCGGTAACGGAGATTACCTCCGTGCCGTCCGCCGTCAGGGTAACGCCGCTGCCCGTGGCGGTGATGGTGAGGGTATGCTCGCCCACAGCCGTCCAGTTTTCCGGCGTGACGCCTTCGGTATAATTGGAGTTGTTCAGACGGGCGCTGGAATAGGTCCCCTGGCCGTCATTCTGGACGAACATCTCCACGCCCGCAGGGCTGTCCCCCCAACGCGCCTTTCTCGTAAAATTGGTGTAGCCGAACATGAAGCCCGCCCAGCCGTTTCGGGTATCGTCGTCGTAACTGTATACGAGCTCCGCCGTGAAATAGCGGAAACTTTTCGCGTTATAGCGGACGTAAATATTATTTTCCGAAACGTCGTTGCCGGAGTAGACGGACGTATCGACTTTCAGGCCGTTTTCCAGCGTGAACAGATCGTCGAGCTCCTTGGCATAAGTGACCCAGCTGTCCGAAGTATACCCCAGCGAATCGCTGTTCGTGGCGGGGTCGATGCCGGCGGAAAACATGGTGAGGTCGGAAAAATCCTGCACCGTCGTAAAATCGAAGCTCTCCACATACTCTGCCGTGCCTTCCGTCTCCTCCGCGGCCGTTCCGACGGAGACCGCGCCGCCCAGGCAGCCCGCCGCAAGCACGAAAGCCGCCGCGACCGATAAAACGAATCTCGCCTTTCCTTTCATGATCATTTTCTCCTTATTCCGCTGTCGCGGTTATTTCTTATTTGAGTCCGATCGACTCGAACTGAGCCGCCGCCTCCGCGAGCATCTCGTCCCCTTTCAGACGGGTCCGCCACTCGTTGCAATAGGATTCCACCGTCTGCGTCGTCTGCCGCGTCGCATACAGGTACGCAAAACTTGCCATGTTCAGCACCATATCGTTCACGAGCGCGGAATCGAGCGTCAGAAATTCGCCGATCTGCGGCGTCACCTTATAGGAAGCCGTCTTCATGTTGTGCTCCGCGACTTTCAGGGTAATCGCCGTAATTTCGTCCTCCTTGCCCTGTATGACACCGTCCGAGGAAGAAGAAATCCAGGCGCCCCAGTCCCACGCGCCGGTGTTTCTCTCGCGATAGCTGTCCTCGCTGATGGCGCAGTAGACCATGTTCGAGCCCTCTATCTCCTGATAGACGATGCTCTCCTCCACGCCGACGCCCCAGCGCAGCGCGTCATATGCCACGCCCCGTTCGTAAATGCCCGTCTCCTCGTCATAGGAAGCATAGCAGTCGTCGATGAAGGCGCAGATTTTATCCATGAGCGCCGCATTCATCGAAGTCTGCTTGGACACGGTGATGATGTTCCCCGCGAGCCCTTCGCCCGCCATATACCCCGCAAATTCGTTGTCCGTATCCTCCGCCACGGGAAGGGGATAGGTCTCCCACCATTCCGTCGTATCGATATGCTCCGCCTCCGTCTTGTTCGCGTTGACGTCGATTTCCGTGGAAGAGGATATGGAACCGGGATACCACTGAATCCCTATCCTGCCCGTCGTCGTGCGCCTGTCGTTGGAAAAGCTCTGCGAATACCAATTGGGATCGATGAGTTCCTCGTCGTTGATCGTCCTGAGGTAGTTGAGATAGGGCTCGTACGTCCCGTCCGTAGTGGAAAACTGCACTTCGCCTTCGGCGTCGACATAGAAGCCGTAAGGCGCCACGGGCACCCTGCCCCACATGAGCGGCATCCAGGTTTCCAGCGTGCCGAGGCTGGTGCCGCCGCCCGCCGTGGTAAAGCCGAAGCAATCGAGTGTCCCGCCGCTGTTCTTGAATACCTTTATGTAGCGGGCAAAATTGAGAAGGTCGTCGGGCGTATTCGGCATCCATTCTCCCCCGTCCGTACAGGTCGCACCCGCGGGCACGTATATTCTCGACGGATCCGTCGTCACGTTTCCGTTTTCATCGTAGCTGTCGGTGAGCGCCCGATATTCCTCCGCCCAGTCCTCGCGGATTTTCAGCGACCATGTGGGCGCGCTCGCGGGCGTCCAGATGGCGTTCAGCCGCCCTTCGGAGTCGGTCATAACGGCTTTCGTGAAAGCTTGGCTGTCCGACTCGATAAACGCCTTGAAATGGGGCATCTTTTCGAGGTAGGGCGTCCAGTCCTCCAAAAGCACCCCCTGATTGCGGATGGATTGGAAGGAATTGAAATCCGGGAAAGACACGATATCCGGCCGCCGGGAAGAACTGAACGCGATCATGACGGCGTTGGTGAAATCGGTCGTCGCGTTCATCGTGACGTTGAGCCCGTAATTATCCCGTATCCATGCCCGGTACGGATCGTCGCTCGACGTGGGCGTATTCGTCCAGCCGTTAAGAAGAAGGGTGATGTCGTGAACGGTGTCGCCTCCGCCCGAGCTTGCGGAGTCGTCCACGTCCCGCATCCCGCAGGCCGCGGCGGAAACCGTCAGCACCGCCGCCATGGCGACGGACATCCAGAGTTTGCCTTTTTTGTAGTTCATGTTGTTCCTCCTTTTATCGTCTTTTTTTGTATACCGCACCGCGCGGCGTCGTCATCCCTTTACCGAACCGAGGTATACGCCCTTGGTAAAATATTTCTGGAAGAAGGGATATACGACCAAAACGGGCACGCAGCCGATGACGGTGAGCGCCATCCGGATCGTCATGTCGTCCAGCGTTCCGATATTGAGGATACCCTCCAGCTGGTCCAGATTTCCCTGATTGATCTGATTGAGATTGTTGAAAGAAATCTGAATGTAGTATTGCAGGGGCCAAAGCTCGGAATGGGCAGAGGAAACATACAGGAATGCGTCAAACCAGCTGTTCCACTGCCCCACCAGCGTAAACAGGCCGATCGCCGCCATCACGGGCTTGGACATGGGAAGAATGACCGAAATGAATATCGTCCATTCGTTTGCCCCGTCGATATTCGCCGCCTCCTCGATCTCCTTGGGCAGCCCCTCGAAAAACTGCTTGATGATGATCACGTTCCAGACGTTGATCACGTTGGGGAAAATATACACCCAGATATTGTCGGTCAGGCCGATGGAATCGATGACCACGTACGTGGGAATAAGTCCGCCGTTGAACAGAATGCAGAAAAGCACCAGCTTGATGACGGCGTTTCTTCCCGGCAGTTCCTGTCGGGAAAGGGCATACGCCAGAAGGGAGCTGAACGCGAGGCTGAGCACCGTCCCCACCACCGTCCTGAACACGGATACTCCTATCGCCCGCACGATGTAATTGCCCGCCGTCAGCACCTGGGCATACGCCTGCACCGTGAATTTTTCGGGTATGGGCAGAAAGTAAGAGGCGTTGATATCCGAGGGCGCGCAGAAGGAGACGAGCAGCGTATAGAGCAACGGATAGAGACAGAGCAGCGCAATCACCGCGCAAATCACGCAAATGGACACGCTGTAAATTCTTTCACTTGTTTTTGCCGTCATGTCGCTTCCTCCTCACCACATGCTGACCTCGCAGGTCTTTTTGGAAATGTAGTTACAGCCGAGCACCATCACCATGCCGATGGCCGACTGGAAAAAGGACATCGCCGCGCCCAGGCTGTACTCCAATTCCTTCATGCCGTACCAGACCAGCCAGGTGTCGATGACCAGGGCCTGATTCTGGGTCGGGGCGCTGTAAAACAATAGCAGCTGCTCTCCCCCCGCGCCCTTGAGTATGTTTCCGAGATTCATCACGGTCAGGAACACGATCGTATTGCGGATGGAGGGAAGGGTGATGTGGAAAACCCGCTGCAACGGCTTCGCCCCGTCTATCTTTGCCGCCTCGAAAAGGGAAGTGTCCACCCCCGACAGCGCGGCGAGATAGAGAATCGTTCCCCAACCGAGCTCCTTCCAGACGGACGTGATGATGACGATGGGCATGAAATACTTGGTCGACACCATGAAATCCACGGAGGTACCGAACATCGAATTGATGAGCCCCTCGGGACTGAGCAGGGAATAGGTCATGGCATACACGACGACCCAGCTGAAAAAGTGCGGAATGTATACGATATTCTGAAATACGCTCCTCAGCGTGTTGCTTTTCAGGTCGTAGAGACATATGGACAGGAACAGCGGCGGAATAATGCCGACGATCAACCGAAGAAAGCTGATGTATACCGTCCTGCCGATAACGCCGAGCATCCTGCTGTCGGTAAATATCAGCCGGAACTGATACAGCCCCACCCATTCGCTCCCCCACACGCCGTCGCTGAGCGTGAAATTCTTAAAGGAAAGCACCGTCTGCAACAGGACGGGATACAGATTGAACACGACGATAAACGCGAGCGGCACGGCCATGAACGCATAAATGGGAAGAAAACGCTTGATCTTCCGGGCGGATCTCTCCCCCAATCTGAGCTCTATCGCGCCATCGACCAGCAGCGCCAACCCGACGAGCAGAAAAACGGGAGATATCTCGAATACGTTATAGAAGGGAACGGCATTCCCGTAATAGTCGTACACCGGCACCGTGCAGAACAGCAGGAATATGTACGCCGCCAGCATCAGTCCCCCCGCCGTGAGACAGATGCCCGCCGAGAGGGCGGAAGCGCCCGAACGCCCGCGCCAGACGGTGTAACGGAGCGCAAACACGGCGGCGACCGCCGCTAAAATCACGAATACCGCCATCGCGCCGATACACAGGAACATGGGATACCGCACCGTGATCACGTTACCCCAGGAATCGTACCTCCTGTAAGCCCCTCCGTTGAAAAAGAGCTGAAACAGCTCGAATCCCCGAAAGGTAATGGTAAAGCCGATGTCCGACTGCGTCTTGCTGACCACCGTGCAGAACACGAGGCAAATCAGGCACACGAGCGGCACGGAAACAGTGATGATCCCCTTTGCCGCCATCGCGCCGCCCTTTATTTCATCCGTCAAGGATTTTGTCCGAACAGCCGATTCTCCGAGTTTCATTTTGATAATTCTGACCTCCCTACGCAGAGTTGTCCGAAGTTGCCGTTTACCGGGTTTTCCCCGTTCCGGCGCCGCCTCGGGCGGCGAAACGCGCACAACGTCCCGTTTCCCTCAGCCGCCCGCCTCCGATAAGACCGTGCCCCTGTGGATACGCCTGTATTCGTTCGGCGTCATTCCCAGCACCTTTTTGAAAGCGTAATGAAAATTTTTGATATCCGAAAAACCGATGGCGTCGCTGATATCCACGATCGTCATGCTCGTTTCCACGAGATACCGACAGCCCTGCTCTATCCGATAGCGAAGCAGGTATTCAATGACGGAAGTCTTTCTCTCCTTACGGAAAATTTTTTGCAGATATCCGCTCGTCAGTCCCACATGCCCCGCGATATCGTCCAGCTTCAGGCGGCTCGAATAATTTTCCGAAATAAACTTCACCGCCATCATCACATACGCCGAATTGCGGCTGCGGCTGGGCTTGCTGCCCGCCCCCGCTTCATACAGCCTCGCCAATTGCGTCAGCAGAAAATACACGCACCCCTTCACCGCTTCGTCGCAGAATGCCTTGCGTTCCTCGTATTCCCGTTTCGCCCGGCACACCGTTTCCCATATTTCGGGTTGCTGCAAAGTGTTGAAGGGAGCGATGGGACGGAAAACGGAATAATCGAAGTCGACGAAATCCTTCAAAAATATGATGTTTATCAGACGAAATTCGTTTTCTCCGCAGGTGGGACGAATGGAATGCTCGCTGTCGTCCGCGATGACGAATACGTCCCCCTGTCGAATGTCGATCGTCTCGTAATTGAGTTTCTGCACCGCCGTGCCGCTCTCTACATAGACGAGCTCGACAAATTCGTGGCTGTGCCTGAGCACCGATTCGTAACCGACGCTCTCCACAACCGCGTACTTCTTTTCCGGTTCATACATTTTGAGATTGAAAATCATGAATACGCGACTTCCTTTATTTTTCCGGGCACTATGCGAAAGCTCTTTCCGCCCGCCCGCAACGTTCCGTACATGCGATCGCTGTACACGGCGATTTTTTCTTTGGAAACGGATATTTTCACGCTGCCTTCCCGAAGCGGCATCTGCGCCTCGAAGCTGTCCAGCCCGGCGAGCACGGGCTCCAGCAGAAATTCTTCTCCCGCGGGCGTCAGTCCGACGATGTATCGGCCAATGAGATACAGAGGGCTTGCCCCCCAGGCATGGCAGAGACTTTTGCCGTACTTCCTGCCGTACATGGCATATTTTTCCGGACCGGTCTCCCGGCTGTCGTACGCCTCCCAAAAAGTCGTCGCCCCCTCTTTCAGCATGCCGCCCCAATAATTTCTGATTTCCCGGAGAACATACTCCTGTTCCCCCAACGCGCAGAGCGCCGCAAACTCGTAAAATTTCATGTACGGGGTGGTTATGGCGGGAATTTCGTCGTTTTTTAGCACGTTGTCGCGGATAAAATTCTTGCGTTCCTCGCCGCATACGTCGTACAGAACGGCAAACACGTTGGGATGACGAAGAATTTTTCCGTCCGGCTTTCCCTCTTTGCGCGAATAGATATACGCCCTCTTTTCTTCATCCCAAAACAGTTCCAACTTCTGCATCTTTTCTTTCAGCAGTCCGGAATACCGCTCCGCCCGCGCCGTCTCTCCGAACGCCTCGGCGAGTTCCGCGCAGTCCCGCAGCGACACGATCAGCAATATCTGCTCGAAACAGACCTCCCCGGTATTGTCCAGCTCCGCCCAGTCCACAAATACCCAGTCTTCCTTTCTCGAATCGAGAAGTCCGTTTTCGTCCGTCCTGCCCAGAGCATATTCCATCACTTCAAAAGCCTTGGACAAATTCTCTCCCACGAAGCGGGCATCTCCCGTATACTGAAAATAATCGTACATCCCCATCACCCAGAAAAACGAATAATCCATGATGTGATTGAGATACAATTCAAAAGGGGAACACCCGAACAGCGCCGACATCGTCCTCTTGATGACGCTCTTGTGAAAGTAGCTGTAATAATGCATCAGATAGGACTGATAAGCGTCGCCCGACCAAATCCATCTGTCCCGCTTGATTCCGTCTATCAGAAACTCCCGCGTGTTGAGCGAAAGCGTATATTCCGCCTTTTCGTAAATCTCGTTCAGCAAATCGTCGCTGCAGCGGAAATAGCTCTTTTTTTCCATCGGAAGATATTCGGACAACGCCGTCAGTTCGGAAAAGGAAAGCCCCTCCGTCGTCAGGTAGCGGAATGCTTTGGCTATCTTTGTCGTCAGACTTCCGCCCGAACGCCGGAAATCCGCGGACAGCAATTCGCAATGTCCGATATCCTCCGCCTCGCAAAGACTCTCGCCGTAATATACCGTCGCGCCGCTCTCTTTGTGCGCCTCCGAAAAGCGAACGCAGGCGAATATCTCTTTTCCGAAATCGTAAATTTTTCTGCCGTCCCTTTCCAAAATCCTTTCCGGTTTATATTCCCGCACGGGCAATTTCACGCGGTTGGGCGTAGAATTTCCGTGCACGAGTTCTTCGTCCGTCCGCGCGGAGAAATATTTATGGTCGTTGCAGGTTACCTGCCAGCTCTCGTCGGAAAACACCGTGTCCCCCTCGACATAAAGGGCGGGTATCCCCTTGTCGTTATAGATGCTTATTACCATTTCCCAGTTTCCGCTTCCGAGCTCCAGCGTTCCGTCGAAGTTGTAGACATAACCGCCGTTGATTTGTATGTTGAATTTCCCCTCCGCGCGGATGCGGATTTTCTCTCCCTTCGCGAGTGCGAAATTTTTCACGAATTTGACGTTTTTATGGCACGAATACAACTTCCAGAAGGGAGGAATAAATACATCCCTCTCGTAACGGTTTGTCATGAATTTATTTGCGCACTCTATCTCGAAATCGCCCGGATACCATATCCATTTTGCCTTTTCCGAATTCACCTCGAACATACCTCTGCCGTTTTCTGCAATAATTTTCTATGACAATACTCTAACACAAAACAAACACATTTTCAATAGTAAAAAAAGGGCTGATTTTACAAATCGGACAAAAATTTTTGCCTTTTTTCAAAATGCCCGTTTCCCGAAAAAATGCGGTAAAAAAACAACTTATGAAATCCTTAAAAAGGAAACAATCCGCAAAAAAATAGTAAAAACGCGCATTTTTGAGCCCTCGTCTGTAATCTTGTTTATCTATTCACCACTCTGAAAACGAAATTACGGTGCGCATATCCCCTTCTTAATGGGTGATGGACATAAAAAAATCCGTCTGCCTGCAAACGGATTCCGAAAAGAAAAAATGCCGCCCCAAGGGGACGGCACCTGCAAAAATGTATCTCCCGCTTGCTGCGACACAATCAATTACCACAACCCCGTGAAAAGGTTTTAGTAACGCGAAAAGAATACACTTCTACCGAGAAGTATATTTTCAACGGAGTTATTGGATTGTGTCGCAGCATTATTGTACCATATCTTACTTATCCGGTCAAGAAAATTAACCTCTTTTTACCATAAAATATATTTATTCCGAAAAAAGTATCCCGTCCACAGGCCGCCGAAACCCGAAAGCCCGGCGGTCTGCTTCCCGTATGCGAAATATCGCAAAGCGGTATTTCGTGTATAAAGAAACAACCGCAGCAATCGACGCCGATCGCTGCGGTTTTCGCATTCATTTTTCTGTCAAAAGCATTCTCTCTCCCGAAATCCGAAAGCCCTTTACACCCTCGCACCAAACGACGCGCAATCGAAAACGGCCGCCATCCCCTTGCGCCCACGGGCACCCCTTTCAACGGCAAAAAAACGCTTTCTTTTCGGAATATTTTTACGGTACATTGCCTGCAATCCGTAAATTATTCGTAATCGATATGAGACGTTTCGGATTTCTGTTCCTCTTGCTTTTTGGCTTCAGGCCGGTTCATCGGCACGACGGGCAAAAATATGCCGGTGGCCGTATAGACGTTATTGGCATACGGACGTTGAGCGGAAGCCTCCTTCGGAGCTGCCGCGCCGTTGCCTGAGGCGGCATTTTTCCCGCGCCTGACCCTCAGCTGCAGAACATCCTCGTCGATGCCAAGCACACGCCACGGTGCCAATACACCTTTACATCCCGTAAATGTTTGAAAAAGTTTTTTCTTTGTACTATAATGTTAGTATTGTACTATAATGTTAGTATGAACATTGTCCATAAAAATATGTAACAGTACAAAAATAATTTAATTCATGTAATGCCGCGCGGCGCAGACAGCGAATCCGCCGGGTCGTTTCCGCCCGTTTGCGACAATACATCTTTTTGTCCAGAAAGTAATACAAATCCTCTTGATTCGTAAAATACGGCGCCAGCTTGGAGGCGATAAACCGATATTGCTCGCTCTTTTTCATCCCGACACTTTCTCTGTACCAGCGCAAAAATTCGTCCGTGCGAGTACTTATACGAAACTTTTTCTCCGGCTTTTCATCAGGCGAAAGTTCCGACATGACTTCCTGCCCCTCTTCTGCTTGTATCGTTTCGTCTTGTACCGCCACCGGCATACTATCTGTAACAACCGAAGATTCATCGACGATGATACATTCTTCCGGCGGAAGCACCCGCCTGTCCCTTCCGGCTCCTTCCGTATGACGTATAGCTATATAGTGACTTCCGTCTTTATACACCTTACAATTTTTCATAATCGACCTCCATACAAGCCATTGATGAAATAGCTGTTTTGTTCTTTCAGTTCCGCGACGGTTGCCTTCTTCGTCCGGTATTCGGGATAGTCCGAAAGCCCTACGCCGCTGCGCTTTGCCAGATCGTTGAAATAGTCCGAAAAACAGTCCGTACTGAAAC
>CALWAU010000061.1 GCA_944375795.1 uncultured Clostridia bacterium
CCGTTTCCCTGCCGCAGGCGGCAAAAATTTTCCTGAACGCCTCCCGCTCGTCCACCTCGAAGTCGATGAGCGTATGATCGGCGTCAAAGATGAGATAATCGTATTTTTTTGTTCGGATATCCATAAAATTCTCTCCCAAAAAGCGGGTCAAAGCGCCGTTTTTCCAAGGCTCCTTTGTGTAAAGGGAGCCGGCTGCCGCAGGCAGACTGAGGGATTGTTTGGCACATATTCCGCGTTTTGCCCGACTGAAACGGATAAACCGGCCGGCAATCCCCCCTTCACTTCCCCCCTTTACACAACGGGGGCAACTTAATCGCTTTCCCCAAGGCTCCTTTGTGTAAAGGGAGCTGTCATGCGCAGCATGACTGAGGGATTGTCTGCACATATCCGCGTTTGGCTCTGCCGAGCAAAACAGTTACCGTTAAAACGCGGAGATACGAGTTATGCGCGGAGCCTGCGGAAGTCCGAGGGGGAGCTTACTTAATCGTAAGTGACCCGAGGAATCCGCAAAGGCGACAATGCAGAACGATGTAGATACGCGTTTCGCTCAATAAAGCGAAACGCTTACCAATCCTGGCGTTTCAGGGTTTTATCCTTCACATCATCGTAATAGTCGAAATATTTTTTCTTGAAATCCTCTTTGGAGAGAGGTTCGCCGCCGTTCAACTGCCCGAGAATCTCCTCGAGTTCCTCGGGCGAAAAATCGGCGAGCTCCACTTCCCCGTCAAACTGTTCAAAAAATTTCAGCAAATCGAGCTTGGACATATCCGTCTCCCCGCGCCGCACCGGCGCATTTTTTATTCTTCCCCGAACCAGACGACGTCCGGGGGCAGAAAACCGTATGCGTAAATTTCTTTCATCAGCTTTTCCCCCAGCGCACCGTGCGCCTCTTTCAGCGCGTTCAACGCTTCCCTGCCCCTGTCGTCGCCTTTGACGGACGCTTTCAGGCGGGCAAAGCCCGCGTCCCAGATATCCGCCAGCCCCGCCCCGAAACAGTATGCGTAAAATACGCGCGCGGCACGCATCGTGCGCTTGGCCTCCTCGGACAATTCCCGCTCCGCCAGCCAGGAGAACAGGAAGGATTCGCTTTCCTCTCCCGCCGAAAGCCTCCCCTCGCTCCATCCCTCCGCCTCGCGGCGGGAAAAGGGAAACAGCTGATTGCGCACGCGGTAAACCCCGCCCTTATAGGCGACGTCGCGCAGGGAACAGGTATTGTTGGAATCGGCGAATGCGCTCCACACCGCACAGTCGGTAAAAAAGCCGTCGTCCGGGCGGACGGAGGGGGCATAGAACTGGTCGCGGTTGTTCCACCAGGCGGGCTTCGGCAGGCGGCGCACGGCGTGCACCGCCATCGATTCGGCAAAATTTTCCGCCGTCACCGAATAGGCCCCTGCGCTCGCCTGCGGCCCGGAGAACAGCGCCGTCTGATTTCGGTGCTGCATGTCGTTTCCGCAGCACATCAGCGAGCAGAGGAACCCCTCCGCCACCCGATCGCGCACGTCCGCATGCCCCTCGCACAGCCGTTCCGCGCCCGTAAAGGGCGGAAAGACGTACTTCGTGGGCGGGCGCTTCACCCAGCCGCTCAGCGGCCTGCCGCCCGTGCCTATCCGCTTGACGCCCACCTTTTCCGCATTTTTGTCGAAAACGTCCAGCGTAAGCTCCCGCTCCCCCGTCACCTGCCGCCCGAGATTCCAGACGATGAACCCGACGGGGCATTTCCCGTCGCTCCCCTCAAAATTTTCGGAGGGGAAAAGGAAACCGCGCTCGGGCGCGAAGCGGAAAAAGCCCTCCCGCAGCCGCCTGTCGTTGGGCGCGTTGATGTATTTGAGCGTGGAAAACAGCCCGAGATACCCCCTCTTTCCGCCAAACTCCGCCGAGATGCGGAAAAGAAACTGCGAAAAGAGCTCCCGGCTGCTTTCGCCGTACCCCCGTTCGGTCATCAGCGCCCGCATCTTCGTGTCCGCCACGCCGTTTTTGGAGGTCTTGCCCGTTTCCAGCGACGACGAATTGCCCGTCGCGAACGGCGGATTGATGAAAATCAGCCAACGGATGCGGGGATCGGCGAGATCCCGGCGGAGCGCCTCGGGAAGCTTCCATTCCCCCTCGGACTCCCTCTCCTCGCCGCCGAGCATAGAGAGCTGAACGTTTTCCTTTATCCCTTCCCTGCGGCGCAGTCCCCTTTCCAAAAGCTCCGCATCGTCGTTGAGGTAATCGTAGCGAAAGACGTGCGCCGTCGGAAAGATGCGTCGGCAATAGGCGGCGTCCTCCTCGTCGAGCGTGGAAACGTACGTATAGGGCAGCGCCGCGGCGGGCAGAGTAAATTCGAGATTGCCGCTCCCCGCCGCCATGTCCCAGATGCGGTAAGCGCCGCTCTCCAGCTTTCTTTTCCCTATCGTCTTTTCGAGATACTCGTACGCCTTGGCGGCGAAGGGAATGGGCGTATAAAATTCCCCCTCGAACCGCCGCGAAAAATCCTCGCTCAGTCGGTCTATTTTGCGGCGTATGGCAAATATCGTCCGCTCGTCCCGCACTTTCGCGTAAATGCTCCAGAAATAATTGTACTCGTACAAGGGCAGGGAACGCACTGCCTTCCGGCCGCTCAGAACAAATTCCACCCGTCCGCCGCGGACGGAGGAATGCCCCGCTTCGACGTCCGCGAGGAAATATTCGGGCAGCCTGCCCTTATCCCCCTTCCCGCTCAGCGCCTCCCCGAACAGCGACGCCCAATATTCGTACACCTTCAGAAAATTGTTTTCGTCTATCGCCTTTTTCTCCCGCTCGAACATCGACAGCTGCACCGCCCGCGCCCTGCCGAGCGCCGCGAGAAAGGCCTCCTCGCCCGATTCCTCTTTCAGCGAATACATCTGCACGCGGGCCGGCGCGGGGCTCTTTTCCAAATCGGCGACGAGGACGGGACAGGGCGAAAGAGGGGTGCGGTCCCAATCGTACACCTCCTCCCGCCGCCGCGCGTAGAAGCGGGAAAAGGGGCCGACGGGCGCAAGCAGCGCCTCCTCGCGGCACACCGCGCATATGAAGGGCGGCACGGGACAGGTCGCCTCGCCGTATTTGAGTTCCCGCAGCAGATACAGCGCCTGCGCCAGCGCTACCCTGCCCTTTTGCGCAAACCGCTTTTCCCGGCGGAAAATATACAGTACCTGCCCGGTACTGTCCACCTTTTCCCTCGCGGGAAAGGACAAGCCGAACGCCGCCAGGCACGCCGCGCGCACCTCCTCTCTCGTTCCGCAGTTTTTCAGGCTTTCGTACAATCTCATTTTTTCTCTCCGAAGCCGGCCGACCGGCTTTTCTCCTCCGGACAGGTTGCGACGCGCATCGGCGGCCGCCCGGACTGCCGCCCCGTCTCCGCGCTTTTACAGACGGACGGAAAAATCGCCGAAATCGTGCCGCCCGCTTCCGTGCCGCAGCAGCCCCCTCTCGTCCAGGCGGGAAAACGCCTCCGCGACCCGCCGCAAAAATCCGCCCGGCAGCGCGCCGTCGCGATGCCCCGGTAAAATCCTGCGGATTTGCTTTTCCAGCGTCAGAAGGCGGCGCAGGGAAGCGAGAAAGGCCTGCGGATCGGTACTCGGATAAAAGGCGTCGAGACAGCCGCGATAGAGCAGATCCCCCGAATAGAGATAGCCGCGGTCGGGCTCGAAAAAACACAGGTGCCCGGGCGAATGCCCCGGCGTGTGCAGCGCTATCAGCCTTCTCCCGCCCGCATCCGTCTCCTCCCCGTCCGAAAGCAGCCGCGCGGGCGCCCCGCGAAACACCCGATAGTTTTCCGGCCGAAAGCCCTCGGGAAAGGCGCACGGTTCCCGCAGTAATTCCCGCCGCACCTGTTCGTCCGTCAGGGGAAAACGCTGCGTCAGCCAATCCGCTTCTGCGGCGTGCATTCCGAAATCGGGAAACGCCGACAGCCCGCCGATATGGTCCCAATGGGCATGCGTCAGAAAAACGGTTACGGGAAGCGGCGTCAGCGACCGCACAAAGGCGGCGAGATCCGCCACGCCCAGCCCCGAATCGACGAGCGCCGCCCGCCCCCGCCCGAGCAGAAGCCAGCAGCGCGGCTTTTCCCAATGCCCGTTTTCGCAAATCGCCGCGGTCTCTCCGTCGACGGGCTCCACCGAAAACCAGCCCATTGCCCTTTCCTCCGCTCGTCTCAGCCCTGCCCCTGCCCTTTCAGATATCCACGCGGATATGTGCGCCGCGGCAAGGGACGGTAAGATAGGAAAAACCCATCCTTTTCAGCGCCGAAACCACCTTTTCCCGCTTGTCCGCCACGCGCGAAACGTCGTGCGCGTCCGAAGCATAGGAAACGGCCCTGCCGCCCAGCTCGTAATAGCGGCGCAAAATATCCGCATCGGGCAGAAAGTCGCTCGGCGCGCCGTAGGAGGAGGAATTGACCTCCAAAATTTTATGCCGCGCGATGATCCCGCACAAAATCCCGTCTATCTCCGCGCGGAAATCCGCCCAAACCGCCCGCTTGTCCGCATAGGGCGCATAGCGGGTGCAGTAAGTCATATGCCCCACGATGTCATAGGCATAGGGCGCGTCCAGGCTGCGCCGCACCAGCGCGAAATAGTCCCCGTACGCCTCCTTTTTGGGGCGCAGTCCGCCGTCGGGCCTGCGGAAGGGGCGCCCCTCCTCGTCCGAAAAATCGTACTTCCCGTCGGTATGCACGCTGTTCACGACAAAATCGGGACAATATTTTTCCTCCAGATCCCGATACATCTGCCATGCCTTCGGACAATCGGTATACCCGAACTCCCCGCCGACAAGCACTTGCGTTTTACCCGCGTATTCCGCCGCAAGCTTCCGCGCGCAGGAAAAGTACGCATCGGGGTCGGTATAGGTCGCCGCCTCTCCCCCGTAAAAGGGAATGCCGTTCACGAGATAGTCGTAATCGAAATGCTCGGAGACTCCGTAATAGAAAATCCCCTTTTCGCGCGCCTTTTCCAGCATCCGGGGAAGCGGACTGATTCCGTCCGCCGAAAACGCCGAATGCGTATGCACGTCCGTCCGTAATTTTTTCATGCCTCTATTATATCACAAAGCGCCCCGCACGGCAACCGAACGCCCCCGCTTTTTTTCTTTCCCGAAAAATTTTTCCTCTCCTGTTCAAAAAAATCTATTCGTTTATTCATAAGTTTTAATTTATCGCTCCCCTGCCACGCCAATTTTTATATCCCCTGAACGTCCGCGCGGTTTTTATCCCCCGTTTCTTCTGAAATATCTATCCATTTCCGGATAGATACGGAAAAAATCGCCGAAAATCCGTCCGTTTTTCCCTATTTTTCCTGTCCTTCAAAAATTTATGTGTTGACTTTTGCATAAATTTGCGATAAAATTTATTTGCATTCAAAAAGATATGGAGGTTATGTGACAGATGAAAAAGCAATTTACCACGGCGGCGGCATTGGCGCTTTCCTTTTCCCTGCTCTTTGCGGCGGGGTGTGCCGGAGGCGGAGCGCCGGGGAACACGGACTCGTCCGACGAAGAGATATCCTCGCCCCTCCCCGATTCTTCCGGCGAGGAACCGGACCTTCCGACCGACGGCACGGGCGAAGGAGGCACGGACGGCGGGACGGACGGCGAAAGCGGGGAAACGCAGCCCGATCCGGAACCCGAACCGGAGCCCGAACAAAAGCAGGCGCAATACATAACGGTGACGGGACAGAGCGTAAATATCCGTTCGGGGCCGGGGACGGGATACGGGTCCGTGGGCGCGGCGGAAAAGGGCACGACCTATGCCGTGGGCGGCAAGGAAGGAAATTGGTATCAGACCTGGTACAAAAACCAAAAGGTATACATACACGGCGATTACGTCGTAACCTTCTCCCTGCCCGTCAGCGACGACGAAAGGATAGAGGAAGTGATAGCGGAAGGCTACAAGCAACTCGGCGTCCCCTACGTGTACGGTGCGGTGCGGCTGCATGACGGCTACGGAAATTTCCTCAAAGGTTTCACCAAATCCAAATTCGACTGTTCCTCCCTCGTGCAGTATGTGTTTCACGAGGCCGCGGACGTGATTTTGCAGACGACCACCCGGACGCAGGTGAAACAGGGCGCCTTCGTACCCCGCTCCCAGCTCTCCCGCGGGGACTGCATCTATTTCACCAACGCCGTGCGGCAGAACAACACGGGCGTGGAGCGGATCGGGCACGTCGCCATTTATCTCGGCGGAAATTATATTCTGCACACCGCCACCGATTACGCGCGCATCGAGCAAATCAGCGCCACCCGCTGGTCGTACTATGTCGAAACCCGACGGTTTCTGTAATCGCCGGGCGATAAAAGGGCCGAAAAGGCGTCCTTGCGTAAGGGGAAGCGAATTGTAAAACCGCTTCCCCAAAGCCTTTTGTACAGAGGAAACCGACGAGGCTTTTTCAAGGCTCCTTTGTGTAAAAGCTGGATTGCGTCCGTAAATCTGAAGGATTGTTTTGCGGGCTTGCGCCCGTATGACCGCGGACGCGGCGGAGGCGCAAACCGTCGGTTTGCTTCATGGGGGCAGGGCTGCGGCTATTGCCGCCTGACCGCAACGCGGTAAGGGCGCAAACCTTCGGTTTGCTTTTATGGGGGTTCTTTTGCGGGCTCCGCCCTGCACCCGCAAGGGACATTGTCCCTTGACCCTTTTCAGGGCTCCTTTGTGTAAAGGGAGCTGGCTGCCGCAGGCAGACTGAGGGATTGTGTTACCCGTCCGCCTCCTTGCGGAAAAAGTCTGAGGCAAAAATACGCGCCCCGCGCTTAAAAAAGCGCGGGGCGCAAAACATACAAACCCGTTTTATTCCTTTTTCCAGACGACGGGGTTCCCCTCCTCGTTGTAATGCCAATAATTGTCGTCGTATGCCGTTTGGTCGTCGTTCAGGGCGGGCTCCTCCTCGCTGTAATAATACCGCGTCGCGGATGTAAGCTCGGAATTTGAATCGTCAATCGCAATTTCTTCCCACTCGGCTTCCGTTCCGCAATAATATATGTTTGTAAGCGATCTGCAATCTTCAAACGCATTTCCCCAAATGTTCGTCACACTTTTGGGGATCACCACGCTCGTAAGCGCAATACAGTTAAAAAACGCTTCGGTATCAATATCCGTTACGCCCTCGGGAATCACCACGCTCGTAAGCGAAGTACAGCAGAAAAATGCCCTTGCATGAATAACTTTCGCGTTTTTAGGAAACACCACGCTTGCAAGCGCATTACAATTATAGAATGTACCCTCTTCGATGATTGTTACATTGTCGGAAATTATTATGCTTTCCAACAAATAACAACTGGAAAATGCATAGCTTGCAATACTTGTTATGCTGTCGGGCATTGTTACGCTTGTAAGAAATTCACAATCAGAAAAGGCTTCCGCCGCAATCAATCGCGTACCGGGCAATATTTCATAATTTCCCGCAATAGTCTCTTTAACGTCTATCAAACATCCGTCGATATACAAGACTTCTCCCGTCCAATTTTCCCCGTTATTGTATATTCCGGTATCGGAAAACGCCAAGCATCCGATTTTTGTCACGCCGCTGCCGATTGTCATACGGCTAAGTGCAGCGCAACCAAAAAATGCCTCATCGCCGATACTCGTTACGCTGTCGGGAATCGTCACGTCGGTAAGCGAGGCGCAGCCGGAAAACGCACTATCCCCGATATTTTTCACATTGTCGGGAATCGTCACATCCGTAAGCGAGGCGCAGCCGGAAAACGCATAAGAGCCTATACTTTTTACACTATTGGGAATTATGATGCCCGTAAGCGCAGTACAACCGGAAAAAGCATTGTTTTCAATACTCGTTACACCATTACCGATAGATATACTCACAAGCAAAGAACAGCCGGAAAACATATTTCCGATACTTGTCACGCCGTCGCCGATCACCACAGTCGTAAGCGAAGTGCTGTCTGAGAACACATTTTCGATGCTCGTCACGCCGTCGCCGATTACCACATTCGTGAGCGATGTGCAGGTGGAAAATGCGTTTTCGCCGATATCCGTTACGCTGTCCGGTATTGTTATATCCGTAAGCGAGGTGCAGCCGGAAAAAGTCGACCTCCCAATACTCTTTACTCCGTCGCCGATTACCGCACTCGTAATCGCTTCACAGCCAAAAAACGCAAAGGCGCCGATGCTTGTCACGCTGCCGGGAATTACTATGCCCGTAAGAGAAGGAAGAATATAAAACGCAGAGTTTGCAATCAGCCGCGTACCGGGCAAAATCTCACAATTACCCGCGACCGTGGTACGGGCCTCAATCAGACAGCCGTCGATATACAGTACCTTGTCTATCCAATTATCGGCGTCATTTGCCGCGCCCGTACCGGAAAACGCATATCGGCCGATATTTGTCACGCCGCTGCCGATAGTTATATCCGTAAGCTTCCCGCAAGCTGAAAAAGAAAATTCTTCAATACTTGCCACGCTGTCGGGAATTGTTATGCTTGTAAGTGCACTGCAACCAGAAAATGCAGAATTTCCCAAGCTCGTTACATTATCGCCTATCGACACGCTTGTAAGCAAAGTGCAACCAGAAAATGCAGATACCCCGATACTCGTTACGCCGTCCGGGATTTCCACACTCGTTAAACTGCTGCAATTATAGAATGCATAATTTCCGATACTCGTCACGCCGTCGGACAAATAAAGATTCTTTACACGGCTGTTATATCCGTCTACAATCAGCGGAGATGTCGAATCCAAATAATCCTTCATCTTTCCGGAGCCGAAAAGATAAAAGTCGTAATACCCGTCATTTCTCGGCACGGCGTAGCCCTTTATGCTGTCATCCGTATTTTCGGACATATCATACACGTCTGCCGCCACGTCGGCGATATTTTTGCCGCAGCCCGCGCACGTTTCCGTACGGAAAATATGCGCATCGGCAAGCGCGTCCGTATAATTGTCGTCGTATGCATAGCCGCATTCATCGCAGACATGGTGCGTGTATCCCTGCGAAATACAGGTGGGTTCCACGACAGTGTCGGTATATTCGTGCGGCAGCATTTCGCTCGTCACCACGCGCGCCAGAGAACAGTCCCGACAGGCATAAATATCGATGCCGGTACTCGTGCAGCTCGCCTCTTGCAAGGTGTATACCTTTTCCCAGCTGTGGCTTATCGTCTGCGTTTTACCGTCCGTATATGTAATGACCAGATTGCCGTTTTCGTCGATTTCCACCTTTTCTATGCCCGTTCCGCTTTGCCCGCGGACGGGAATCCCGGTATCCGTTTCGCCTATCCACCAGTTTCCGTTCTCGCCGATGGTGGGCGTGAGTCCGTCCGCTCCGTTTTGTCCGTCCGCTCCGTCTTCGCCGCGGGCGGGCACCCCGGTATCCGTTCCGCCTATCCACCAGTTCCCGTTCTCGCCGATGGTGGGCGTGAGTCCGTCCGCTCCGTCCGCTCCGTTTTGTCCGTCCGTTCCGTCCTCGCCGCGGACGGGAACTCCGGTATCCGTTCCGCCTATCCACCAGTTCCCGTTCTCGCCGATGGTGGGCGTGAGCCCGTCCGCACCGTCTGCTCCGTTTTGTCCGTCTGCTCCGTCCTGTCCGTCTGCGCCGTTCGTGACGGTAAACGTCGTCGTTTTTCCGTCGGAAAAGGTGATCTCATAGGTGTCCGTAAGACCGTCGGAAGATATCTTTTCCACGGAGACGATGCTCACCCCGTCCTTTCCGGGCGCACCCTGTTCGCCCTTTTCGCCGCTTTCGCCCTGCACTTCGCACGCGGTAAAAAGCGCCAGCGACGCCAAAGCCGCAAGGCAGGCCAAAAGTATCCGCCTGCCCGTCCTTGCCCCTTTTTTTGCCATGATTGCTACCTCCGTTCCGAAAATCGCTTATACGGCCATACGGCCGCGACGTTCAACAGACAAAAATGCCGCTCCCCGAACGGAAAGCGACATCTGTAAAATGTCCTCTCCGCCTTAGCTGCGACACTAACTTAAAAATCCACGAAAGATTTATAAAACGCGAAAAAGATACACTCTACCAAAGAGTATACTTCCACAAAATCATTCTATCAAGTCAGGTCTCAACGCAACTTTATTATAACGCTTTCCTTTCGCTTTTGCAATCCTTTTTGCAAAAATATTTTCGGAAAAACGCGTCGGCCGGAGCTTCGGAGGAAAACTCTGCAAAAAAGCTCCCTTGTACCAAGGGAGCCAAACAGTATTATTTCTGAAATCGTTCGATTGTCCGCGGCCGGGTATCTCATCGGCCTGATTTACAGGCGCAACCATTAAAGTTTATAGGGAGAGCAAACGCCCGTCCGCGACCCCGTCGCGCAAACCCGCGGTTTGCTCAGGCAGACCCCTTTTCGTCCTCGTCCCGGGCCTCGGCGCCGTCGTCACGACCGGATTCTTCCGCGCCCTCCGCCTCCTCCGTTTCCTTCGGGGCCTCCGGTTCTTCCGCTCCTTCCGGTTCTTCCGGCTCATATTTTTTCCGAAGCTCCTCTTCCTCGGCGCGCGCATTCTCCGCCACGGCGTCGAAATCCGTCCTGTCGATTTCCCCCGCCTCCAACAGAGCTTCGGCATAGCTCT
>CALWAU010000062.1 GCA_944375795.1 uncultured Clostridia bacterium
GCGAAAGAGCAGAGAATGCGCTATAATAGAGAGGAAAAAGACGCAAAAGGAGAACGGATATGGTAAACAAAAAGATGTATGCGCTCGGCAGCAGGCGCTCGGTGATACGCGAAATTTTTGAGTACGCAAAAAAGAGGGCGGCGGAAATCGGCGGGGAAAACGTGTTCGATTTTTCCATCGGCAATCCCTCGGTGCCCGCGCCCGCCTGTGTGGACGAAGCGATCGAAAGGATCGTGCGGGAAATTCCTTCCGTGCGCCTGCACGGCTACACCTCCGCGCAGGGGGACAAAGATTGCCGCGACAAAATCGCCGCCAACCTCCGCGCCCGGTTCGGGGCGGACATTTCGGGGGACGACTTCTATTTTACCTGCGGCGCGGCGGCGTCTCTGACCATTTCCCTGCACGCCCTCGCCTGTCCGGGGGACGAATTTCTCGTCTTTGCGCCCTATTTTGCGGAATATAAAGTATTTGTGGAGGGCGCGGGCGGCAAATTCACCCCCCTTCCTTCCGAGGACGGGACCTTTCAGCCCGATTTTGCGGCGCTCGAAAGGGCGATGAATCCCTCCGTCAAGGCGCTCATCGTCAATTCTCCCAACAACCCTTCGGGCGTGGTGTACGGGGAGGAAACGATAGGGCGGCTGGCGGCGTTTCTTCGCGGGAAGAAAAAGGAATACGGGCACCCCGTGTATCTGATTACCGACGAACCGTACCGCGAACTCGTCTATGACAAAAAGACGAAAGTGCCCTTTATCCCCAACTATTATGACGATACGCTCGTCTGTTATTCTTACTCCAAGTCCCTGTCCCTTCCGGGGGAACGCATCGGCTACATCGCGGTGAGCCCCCGCGCGGCGGACGCGAAGGCGGTATACGCGGCGATATGCGGCGCGGGAAGAATGCTCGGTTTCGTGTGCGCGCCCGCCCTCTTTCAGCGCGTGGCGGCGGAATGCGACGGAAAAACGGCCGATCTGGAAGTGTACAGGCGCAACCGCGATTTGCTTTACGGCGGACTTACCGCCTGCGGCTTTTCCTGCGTATATCCCGACGGGGCCTTTTATCTCTTTGTCAGATCTCCGAAACCGGATGCGAACGCCTTTTGCGAGCGGGCGAAAAAGTACGAGCTGCTCTTTGTTTCGGGGGACGATTTCGGCTGTCCCGGGTACGTGCGCATCGCCTATTGCGTATCGACGGAGCAGATCCGAAGGGCGCTGCCGCTTTTCAAAGCGCTGGCGGCGGAGTATTCGCTGCCGAAGGTGAAATAGTTGTCTTGGAAAGGGGCAGGGATTTGACGAACGCAAATCCCTGCCCCCCGGAAATCATCTCTTTCATACAGGATTGTTTCCCGTGAAAGGCGGATTTCGGCAAATTTTGCCGAAAGGCCCGACGGGGGATTGTTTTTTTGGCCCGGTTTTCGTCCCCGGGAAAAGGCCCGAGGGGAAATTTTCGAGGCCGCGAGGCGGAAAAATTTTGCCGAAAAAATCGGAAAAAGTTTTCAAATCGCCCGAAAAAGGATTGACAAGCCGCCAAAAGTGTGGTACAATCTGTATGCGCACCTGGAAGAGGGGTGTAATTTTTTTGTATGGAGTTTTGTTATGGCAGTTAAAACGGCAAGGGCAAAGATTACGTTTGAGTGCACCGAATGCAAGCACAGAAATTACGACAGCCTGAAAAATAAGAAAAACGATCCGGACAGGCTGGTTCTGAAAAAATATTGCCCCTTCTGCAAGAAGCACACCGAGCACAAGGAAGCCAAATAAGCCGACTGAGCGGCGCCTGCCTGCGGGCGGGGAAACTTTGAAAGGCCCCTTCGCCGCGTTCTTTTGGGACGGGAGAAAGGCCTTTGGGAAGATTTTTGACGGGAGAGTCGATAACAATGGCAAACGCAACAAAGACAAAGAACAAAAAGCCGAGTTGGATCCGCCGCGTGGGCGCGAAATTCAAGGAGGTATTCTCCGAGCTCAAGCGGGTCACCTGGCCCACGTTTCCCACGGTGCTCAAAACGACGGGAGTCGTGCTTGTCATCGTCTTTCTGTTCCTGGCGGTGGTTACGGGGGTGGACGCCTTTTTGGGGTGGCTGCTCAGCCTCATTTCGTAAAGGGGGAAGTTCATGGCGGAAAAGGAACAGCCCAAATGGTATATCCTTCACACCTATTCCGGATACGAGGCGATGGTGAAGGACAGCCTGGAAAAGCTGATTGAAAACAACAATCTCGGCGATTACATCGTCGATCTGAAAATTCCGATGGAGCAGGTCATCGAGGAGAAGAACGGCAAGCGAAAGGTGGTGGAACGCAAGCTTCTGCCCTGCTATGTGTTCATCAAGATGATCTATACCAATCAGATCTGGTATTACGTGACCAGCACGCGCGGCGTGACGGGTTTCTGCGGCCCGCAGGGCAGACCCATTCCCATGAAGGAAGAGGAAATCCGCAAGATGCGCCTCGAAGAATTTGTGACCGAGGCGGATTTCAAGGTGGGCGACACGGTGTCCATCGAGGACGGCCCCCTGAAGGGCTTCCTCGGCACGGTGAAGGAGCTCAACGACGCCGCCCAGAAGGCGAAGATCGCCACCACCATGTTCGGCCGTACGACGGACGTCGAGGTGGAATATATCCAGATCAAGCGGGTGGACGCGCCCCTGCCCGAGCCGTCCGGGGACACGGAGGAATAATCCGTACCCCTCTCCCGCCCGGGAGAATCGATAAAAGGTCAGGAAACGGGAGTTCCCGTTCCGATAAGTGGGAGAGGCATCAAATCTTTCAGGGTGCCTTGTCAATACCACAAAGGAGGATTTTTTTATGGCTAAGAAGATCACCGCGGTCGTAAAGCTGCAGCTTCCCGCCGGAAAAGCGACGCCGGCGCCCCCCGTGGGCTCCACGCTCGGCCCCTTCGGCATCAATCTGCCCGGCTTTACCAAGGAATTCAACGCAAAGACCGCAGACAAAGCGGGGCTCATCATCCCCGTCGTCGTCACGATTTATCAGGATCGTTCCTTCACGTTCATCCTGAAGACCCCGCCGGCGCCCGTCCTCATCAAGAAGGCGCTCGGCATCGAGACCGCCAGCGCCAAGCCCAATTCCGTCAAGGTGGGCAAGCTGACCAAGGCCCAGGTGGAGGAGATCGCCAAGACCAAGATGCCCGATCTCAACTGCACCTCGCTGGAAAGCGCGATGAGCATGGTCGCGGGGACCGCCCGCAGCATGGGCGTCACCGTCGAGGAATAAGGGAGCGTGTGCGGCAGGGGAAATACCCCGTCATCGACCGCAAGGAGGATTTAGATAATGAAACACGGAAAAAAATATTCTGACAGCGTAAAGGCTTTCGATTTGACCAAGTCGTACGACGCGGCGGAAGCGATGGGCGTCGTTCTGGAGACGGCAAAGGCGAAATTTGACGAGACGGTGGAGCTCCACATTCGTCTGGGCGTCGATCCCCGTCAGGCGGATCAGCAGGTCCGCGGCGTGCTCGTCCTGCCCAACGGAACGGGCAAGACCAGCAGGGTTCTGGTCATCGCCAAGGGCGCGAAGGCGGATGCGGCCGCCGCGGCGGGCGCGGATTACGTCGGCGCGGAGGAAATGATCGCCAAGATCCAAAACGACAATTGGTTCGATTTCGACGTCATGATCACGACGCCCGACATGATGGGCATGGTCGGCCGCATCGGCCGTATCCTCGGCCCCAAGGGCCTGATGCCCAACCCCAAGTCCGGCACGGTGACGATGGACGTCGAGAAGGCGATCCGCGAAGTGAAGGCCGGTAAAGTGGAGTACAGGCTGGACAAGACCGCCATCATTCATTGCCCCATCGGCAAGAAGAGCTTCGGCAAGGAAAAGCTGGTGGAAAACTACAACGCGCTGGTGGACGCGATCGTCAAGGCGAAGCCCTCCACGGCGAAGGGACAGTATATCAAGAGCATCACGCTGGCTTCCACGATGGGGCCCGGCGTGAAAGTGGCCGTCAAAGCCTGACGGTATTTCGGCAAAAAGAATTTTTCGGGAGGCGGTCGAAAACGGTTGACTGCCTCCGCGAAAAATGCTATAATGACAACGTAAAAATTGCGATGCGCCGCAGAAGGCGAGTACCGGAAGGTTTGATGGGAAACCGCTCGCTCAGGCAGAAGTGATGACGGCCGGAAGTCTGTTCCGGAGGTGTCCTTATGCCGGGCGGCATAAGGCGTTTTTTTATCGTCGGGCGGGATTCCCGCTTAAAGGAGGTAAACCATGTCGGCAAATTTAGAGGCGAAAAAGCAGATCGTCGAGGAGATCAAGGGCAAAATCGAGGCCAGCAAGTCGGTGGTGTTTGCGGATTACAACAAGCTCACCGTGCTGGAAGCGACGGCGCTGAGAAACAAATTCAAGGCGGCGAACTGCGAATACAAGGTGTATAAAAACACTTTGGTCAGGAAGGCGTTCAACGAACTCGGCGTGACCGATTTCGACAAGGATCTCAACGGCACGACGGCGACCGTGTTCTGTCAGGACGAAACGAGCGGCGCGTCCGTCTTAGCCAAGGCCGTGAAGGAAAATCCCGCGCTTACGGACAAGATCGTGCCCAAGTGCGCATATCTCGACAAGGCGTACGTGGACAAGAACGGCGTCAAGGAGCTTGCGGCGATTCCTTCCAAAGAAGTGCTCATTGCGAAATTGCTCGGCTGCCTGCAGTCGTCCATTTCCAAGTTCGTCTATGTGCTCGACTCCATCGCCAAGGCGAAGGAAGCGGCAAACTGATTATTGCAGGAAAAATCATAAAAAAATCGGAGGATTAGAAAACCATGGATGCTCAGAAACTCATCGAAGAAGTAAAGGCGATGTCCGTTATGGAGCTCAACGAGCTCGTTAAAGCCCTGGAAGCGGAATTCGGCGTGAGCGCCGCCGCTCCCGTTGCCGCTGCCGGCGCCGCAGGTGCTGCGGAAGCCGCCCCCGCGGAAGAGGAAAAGACGGAATTCGACGTCGTTCTCAAGGAAATCGGTCCCAACAAGATCGCCATCATCAAGGTTGTCCGCGAGGCGACCGGGCTCGGCCTTGCCGATGCGAAGAAGGCGGTCGAGGCGATGGGAACCATCAAGGAGAACGTTCCCAAGACGGACGCGGAGGCCCTCGTTGCCAAGCTCAAGGAGAACGGAGCGGTCGCGGAGCTCAAATAAGTTTTATCTGCGAATGCGAAAAGGGCGCGGCTAAACCGCGCTCTTTTACTTTTGACGGGAACAGGGCGATGAGCGATTCTGCGGCAGGAGGGAGGCAAAGCGGCTTTTTCCGACGGGGACTTTTTTGCGGACTCGCGCCCGCGCAATTGCCGGCGCGGTGAAAGGCAACGACGGCTTGCCTATCGAAAGGGCAGGGGCGCGGATATCGGCAAGCGGGCGGCGGAGCAAAATTGACGTTCGGCAATTTTTTCGGTTGTGTTTACCGAGAGAATCTGCCGCGGAAAGCGCAGCGGGATAAATTTCCGGACGGTAATTTTTTGTCCGTCCATTTCGGAAAATACGGCGGAAGGCATATCCTGGCAAAAGCAAAGACGCCGGGGGCGCCGCGCTTTGCTCCCGATTTGTGTAATTTATGGATTTTCTGTAAAAATCGGCGCCGATTGCTTAAAAGTGCTTGACGGAAACGTAAATAAG
>CALWAU010000063.1 GCA_944375795.1 uncultured Clostridia bacterium
TTCTTCTGCATCAACCGCCAGATCATGCCCTATGAGAGCGACAACCCCGACGACAAGAACACCGCCGTGGCGCTCATGAAGTACATGGCGTACAAGTCCTTCTCGCGCAAGGGCGACGCGGTCGTGCAGATGAACTACAAGGCGATCGACTCCGCGAAGGCGAATCTCGTCAAGATCGACATCCCCGCCTCCTGGGCGACCACGACGGAAGGCGCGGAGATGGTCAAACTCGCGGACAACGAATATTTCAAGAACGTCGTCGCGCCCATCCTGGCGCTGGAAGGGGACAAGCTGCCCTCCTCCGCGTTCAACGCCGACGGCTCCGTTCCCACCGGGACGACCAAGTACGAGAAGCGCGGCGTCGCCGTCCTCGTCCCCGAATGGAACATCGACAAGTGCATCCAGTGCGCGCAGTGCTCCTTCGTCTGCCCGCACGCGACCATCCGTCCCTATCTCGTGGCGGAAGGCGAAAAAGTCCCCGCCGATTTCAAGGCGAAGCCCGCTTTGCAGGCGAAGGGATATAACTTCCGCATCCAGGTGTCCCCGCTCGACTGCATGGGCTGCGGCGTCTGCGCGGACATCTGCCCCGTCAATCAGAAAGCGGCAAACGACGCCGCCAAGAACGGCACGAAGGTCGACCCCGCGGCGCGCGCCCTCAACATGGTGCCCCTCGAAACGATCGCCGGACGGGAAGCGGCAAATTGGGAATTCGCCCAGACCCTGCCCGAAGCGCCCAAGGAAGTCACGGCGAAGTTTGCGGACGTCAAGAAATCGCAGTTCTCTCAGCCCCTGTTCGAGTTCTCGGGCGCCTGCGCGGGCTGCGGCGAAACGCCTTATATCAAGGTGCTCACCCAGCTGTTCGGCGACCGCATGATCATCGCCAACGCGACGGGCTGCTCCTCCATCTACGGCGGCTCCTCCCCCACCTGCCCCTACACGACCAACAAGGAAGGCCACGGCCCCGCCTGGGCGAACTCCCTGTTCGAGGACAACGCGGAATACGGCTATGGCATGAATCTCGCCTATAAAGCCCGCCGCAATGCCCTGAAAGACAAGGTGGCGGAGCTTGCCGAAAAGTGGTCGGATTACGCGGAAGGTAAAGCGGCCTGCGAAGCCTGGATCTCGGGCATGGACGACGCCGAGAAGAGCAAAGAGGCGTCGGCGGCGCTCGTCAAGTGCCTGGAAGGCTGCAAGGACTGCGGCTGCGGCGCGGACGAACTCGTCTCCGAAATCTATAAGGAAAAGGATTGCCTCGTCAAGAAGTCTTTCTGGATCATCGGCGGCGACGGCTGGGCGTACGACATCGGCTACGGCGGACTCGACCACGTCATCGCGTCGGGCGAAGACGTCAACATTCTCGTCCTGGATACCGAAGTGTATTCCAACACGGGCGGACAGGCGTCCAAATCCACCCCGATCGCGGCGGTCGCGAAATTCGCCGCCGGCGGCAAGCGGGTCAAGAAGAAGGATCTCGGCATGATCGCCGCCACCTACGGCTACGTATACGTGGCGCAGTGCTCGATGGGTTCGGACAAGGCGCAGTTCGTCAAGGCGCTCAAAGAGGCAGAAGCCTACCACGGACCTTCCCTCATCATCTGCTATGCCCCCTGCATCAACCACGGCATCAACATGGGCAGATCACAGACGGAGGAAAAGAACGCGGTGGATTGCGGCTATTGGCAGCTTTTCCGTTACAATCCCACGCTCACGGAGAAGGGCGAAAATCCCTTCACGCTCGACTCCAAGGACCCCACGGGCGACTACCAGGCCTTCCTGCAGGGCGAAGTGCGGTACGCTTCCCTGAAAAAGACGGAGCCCGCTCTCGCCGAAGAGCTGTACAAAGAGACGGAAGAGGCCTCGAGAGAACGCCTCGCCGGATACAAGAAGATGGCGGGCAAATAAGGAATAATCTGCCCTCATCCGTATCCTCCCCCGCCGGAAGTCCGGCGGGGGAATTTTTGCGCCTTTTTACGTTCCGGCCTTGACAATCTCCGCGAAATGCAGTATAATAGACGCATACTTTCGCAAGGAGAACATACCATGCCCGAAGTTATCGCGCGCAGGCAGTTCGATCCCCTGTACATATGGCTGGACACCGCCTTTCTCGTGCTGCTTGCCGCGCTGCTGCTGTTCAAAAAGAAATACGTGACCGTGTTGGTCGGGCTCATTTTCGGCGTCATCTACATGGTCGTCGATTACGGCATCTTTCATCTCGTCTGCCATTCGCGGGAAATTTTCAACGGCTACAGCCTGTTCTGGGTCCTGCTCTGGATGTCGATGAGTTACGGCTTTACAAATTTTGTCTGGATATGGCTGTGGATCTCCAAGGACAAAAATCTTTTCGAGTGGTCGTTGCTCATTCTCGGCTGGTGGTTCTGTTGTCCCCTGCTCACCGACACGTTTGCCTCCGGAAACGCCGCCCCCGTCATCATTCAGCGCACGACGGGCGCCTATCACGGATATATGGCGGCAATCCTCTTTGTCGGCTACCTCGGCACCGTCGTCTGGAATCTCACCCGAAAAAATCGGGAGGAGCGCGTCAATCTCCCCAGACTGCTCGCAATCGGCATTCTCGTACAGCTGGGCTGGGAAACGGCGCTGCTTTTGGGCGGTATCCGCAGCGCGGGCTTTGAAAGCCTGTCCGCAAAACTGACCACCCTCGCCGTCAATTCCCTGCTCGAAACCAATCTCGGCATGCCCTATATCTATTTTATCTTCATCGCCTTTTCCGCCAGATTTACCGAACGGCTGAAACGGCGTTCCCTCCCCCTCTCGTTTACGGCGCGCCTGCGGGAAAACAACCGCGAACGGGTACGCGACAACGGCGGCGAATATCTTTCCGATTGAGCCTTCGTCTCAACCCTGCCCCACCGAAATTTATGCCACAACCAAAAATTACCCCCGATTCCTTATCGGAATCGGGGGCGTTTTCTCGCCGAAAAAATCATTCTTCAAACGCCGCGGAAATTTTTGAAGCGCCGAAGGAAACGAGGTTGTACTCGGGGCAAAAATCCCCGCACTTTCCGTCCTTCCATGCCCCCCGCATCGTAAAGCTGAAAGGCGGAACGCCGAGTTCTTCCGGCTGCGTGCAATGGAAGGGACCGAACATGTTGCGGAGGGAGGACACGAGCGCGATCTCCACCTCGTTCTCCTCTCCCTCCCGAAGCTCCGCCTCCACGCTGTTCCCGAACAGGCAGCAGCCGGCGGGATTTCCGTTCACCGAAATTTCCGCCGCGGTATACTCCCCGTCCACGAAAATTTTCACCCGGCGCGCTTTGCCCGGAATGCGGGCGGAAAAGCGCGCCCTGCCCGCGAAGAAGGGGAAGCCGTTTTTCTGCAGCTCCGCCGCGGACGCGGGCATGGAGGGAGGCAGAATGTTCCTCCCCGCGTCCACGGAAAAATCGCCGAGGAGATAGATATTTTCCAGCTCGGTATCATACCAGAGGCAATTGCGGACGCTCTCCGTCGCCTCGGGGGCATACAGCGCCCAGAACACGTGCGGACGCTCGTAAAAATCCAGCTCGTTCACATACTCGTTCTCTCCCTCCCGCACGAGCGGCAGAATGTCCGCCTCCTCGAACAGGAAATCGAATTTGCTCTCCGTAAAGGACAGCGGCCTGCCGTTCAGAGAGGAGGAAAGATATTTCCCTTTCTCCCGGCGGAGCAGCAATCGCTTTCCCTTTCCCTTGACGGAAAAGGTATATTTGACGAACAGCCGGCCCGCATATTGTTCGCGTAGCAGCCTGTCGAACGCCTCGACGAGCGGCTCCTCGGGGCCGTATTCCCTGCCGTCGCGGCTGAGCCGTATAAAATCGACGGTGAGATTGTTGTCGTCCGCGCCCGTACAGCGAAACGCCGCCGTAATGTCCTCCGCCTCCCCGTATGCGGTTTCCGCCTTTCCTTCGAGGGGCATAAACAGCGCGCTCTCTCCGCCGCCCAGCGTCAATTCCGCGGGGCACGCATACGCTTTCAGGGAAAGCAGATCCACCCTCGAAAATCCCTCGGGGATGCGGACGCGCGCCGCCTCCTTCTCGACGTTGACGATATAGAGAAAGGCAAAACCCTCCCCCTCCCGGTAGGTATATTCCGCCCTTCCGTCCGTCTCCAGACGGATCTTTCCGCCGGCCGCGATCTCCCCGAGCGACGCGTTCGGGCGCAAAAAGCTCCAATCGTCCCGCCGCCCGTCGGTATATTGCGGCACGCCCGCGGCGTACAGCTTCCCGCCCGCGCGGACGAAGGCCTCCAGCGCCGATTTCGTGGAAGCGGACAAATTTTTACAGTCGGGCACGACGACAAAATCGTACGCCCTGCGTCCGACCCGCAGGGTATTCCCCTCCGCGCCGCCGTGACGGGCGAGAATATGCTCGTCGGCGATGTCGTACAAAATCCCGTGCCCGTTCAGCTCGCTCTGCAGCTTTGCGAAAGCGCGGTCCGTTTCCGCCGCCGCGCCCTCGTCGAAGCGGTTGTAACGGAGGTAGACGGAGGACATGGGATTGATGACGACGCAGTTGACGTGGGCCTCCGAATTGGCGAGCAGCCATCCCAGCCGCGTGAAATAGCGGTTGAAATCGGGAAACTCCTTCCACCAGGTCATGTGCGGGCTGAAGCAGGGCGGATGGTCCGTCTTTCCCTGCCCCGCCAGCGAATAGGCGTACAGGTGATGGCACATCAGATTCACCCCGTGCACATACTGCTTTTCCGCAATCGCTTTCAGCTCCTTGGGCGAAACGCCGTAGCCGCTGCACCCGAACGTCTCCGTCAGCACCTGCTTTTTGCCGAGCTGCCCCGCGAGGGAACCCACCTGCCGCGCCGACAGCTTCGCCGTGCCGCTGCGCGCGAGATTGTCGATGCCGGGGACATGCTCGTACTCGTAAGAGGGCGTACAGCCCGCACACCCCCACATCTGCGTAAACAGCGCCGTCTCTTCGACGCTGTGCCCCGTCAGCTTGCAGCCGTGGCCGTCGCACCAATCGTACAGCCGCTTGTAATAGTTCTCCGTATACAGCTCGTTCATCATCCGGTAGTAGCGGACGCGGAAGGGATAGGCCGCCTCGTCGTCGTCAAACAGGGCTATGATCCCGTCGGCGATGTCCTCCCCGTATTTCTCCCGCCACCACGCCGCGGAAACGGGCGTAAACGGAGTGCCCCAGCGGAAATACTGCGGCTCGTCCGTGAAAAATCCCGTCAGCTCCTTTCCGAACCGTTCGCCGAAACGGCGATAATATTCCTCGTGGGTCAGCGCGAGAAATTTCGTCACCACGTCGGGATTGAGAATGTCCGTATTGGCGGGTGAACGCCGCACGAAAATGTTGCGGTATTTCCCGTCCGGGCTCTTTTCGCCCGCGCGCAGCCGCCTGGCAGAAGCCCCCCGCCCCGAAAAGACCGCGAAGGCGTCGGGCGCAAAGGCGTCGCCGACCTCTTCGACGAGGTAACAGGCGAGATTTTCCTCCTCTTCCAGCAGTTTGCCGCCCACAAATCCGCTCGGCCAGCCGTTTTCGTCGTAGATCCAGGCGTGCATGCCGCGCTTTTTCGCCTCGTCCAGGCACGCCTCCACGAGCGAGAACCATTCTTCCGAGAGGTATTCGGTCGTGAGCCCCGTGCGGGCGTGAATGATAAATCCCCCGCACCCCGCCGCCTGCATGTCGCCTATCTGCGCAAGCAGCTTTTCCTTTTCCAGACGGTTGTTCCAGCTCTAGAAGGGAACGGGCGCATAATCGGTGAGGTCGATTCGGCCGAGTTCCCGCAAAATATCTTTCATCTCTTTCTCCGTTTTTCGTCTTGCCGCCGTTTTAACAAATGAGAGCGGACGCGCCGCTCCCATCATAAAATACTTCGTGTTTTCCGCGCATACGCTCCGGCAAGGCGTGCGCCTTGCGGCCGCGGGCGCTTATTTGTCGTCGGGCTTGGTCTCCAGCTTCAGCGGATAATCGCCCAGGTGCTTTACCTTGAAGCCGTTCTTTTTATATTCCTCGTAATCGAACGCCTCCAATTCGTCGATGGCCAGCTTGTGGAATTCGTAGAAATTATGCCACCATTCATAGCCCGTGCCCAATTCCGCGTTCAGATAGGCGTCCGCGATATCGCAGCCCATCTGCGGCGCCACGTAAAAGGCGCCCATCGCCAGGACGTTTACGCCGTTGCCCGTGATCGCGCGCAACGCCGCGGGGACGCTCTCCACGACCCCCGCCATCACGTGCGGACACTTGCTGGCCGCGATGTGGATGCCCATGCCCGTGCCGCAGAACAGCAGAGCGCGCTCGAATTCGCCCTCCGAAATTTTGCTTCCGACGCGCAGACCCACGCGGTGGAACATATTTTCCGTATCGTTCGGGTCGCTTTCCGCCGTCACGCCGAGGTCGGTGATCTTCCAGCCCTTCGCCTTGAGATGCGCCACAACCGCTTCCTTCAGGGGATAGCCCGCGAAATCCGCG
Organism: uncultured Clostridia bacterium; assembly: GCA_944375795.1. Taxonomy (GTDB): domain Bacteria; phylum Bacillota; class Clostridia; order Christensenellales; family Borkfalkiaceae; genus Scatosoma. The sequence goes on from CALWAU010000063.1 coordinate 6,432, forward strand.
CCTACCACCAGGTATTTGTCTTTGATCGTTTTCATCTTTTTTTGCCTCCCTTGATTGCTTTATTCCGTTACAAGTTTATTATAGCATTTTTTATCCGCCGTGTAAATCGTTTGAACGCTCTTTTTTTCGCGCGGAAAAATTTCCTTTTCTCAGTCCTTGGACATCGCGCGGCCGACATAGCTGCCCGCGGCGCCCTTCCCGGATTCCGCCGAAAAATAATCGTGCACGCCGCCGCGCACCGTCGCGGTTTTGCCGCCGAAACGCACCTCCGCCGTGGCGGGCGAAGGGCTCAGCAAATACCTGTTCTCCCGTTTCCTGCCCGACGAAGAGGAGTTTGCCTCCTCCGACGCCGTGCGCTTTATCCCCGTCCTGCAATACATCGACGAAAATTTCAACCGGAAAATCACCAATGCGGACCTGAGCGGCGTAATGTATCTGACGCCCACGTATTTTTCCAATCTCTTTACCCGCCGTTTCGGCGTCTCTCCGCAAAAATATATCCTGCAAAAGCGCCTGACGCTGGCGGCGGCCATGTTGTTTGAAAGCGGAAAAAGCATCAAGGAAATCGCCTTTGCCTGCGGCTTCGAGAACGAAACCTATTTCAACCGGCAATTTCACAAGGTGATGGGCATGTCCCCGGGGAAATACCGCAAGGTTTCCGTCCCCCTCAATGGCTGACCGCCCTTAATGGCCCGAAAAAACGAGAAACGGAGCCCGCAGAAGTGCGGGCTCCGCCTTTTTCCGTTTTTCCTCTCCCCCCTTCTCTTTCGCCCCGCCCTTTTTCCCGTACCGCTCAAACGATTCCGACAAAGCAAAAAACGGAGACCCACAAAGGCCCCGATCGACTTTTCTTTTCCTGCCGCTTCCGAGCGGCGACGGAAAAATTATTCCTCTCCATAGAGATCCCGAAGTTTTTTCAACGCTCCGGCAACGGCGTCGCATGCCGTGCTGCGGCTCATTTTTGTTTTCTCCGCGATCTGCGCATAGGTATATTCCTCGCCGAAACGATATTTCAACAGCTTTCTCTCCCGCGGACTCAGCTTCTTCAACTCCTTCCGGATTTCTTCCCGTTCCAGTCTCCGTTGCGCCAATTCGGTCGCATCGGCGCGGAATTCCTCCCTCTTTTCCGCTTTTTCCAATTCCACCGTGCACGGACGCGCATTGTTGAAATCCCGGGCGACGTTCTGGACGATCCGACAGAGCCAATTATAGCCGTCTTTGCCCGCATCGAACGTCTTTGCCTGAAAAATGTGCAGATATACCGTCTCCATCACGTCCTCTATTTCCGAACGATCCCGCAGATACCGCATCGCCACTTTGCGGAGAGACTCGTATGTAAAATCGAAAAACTCCTTAAACGCCGCCATGTCGCCCGAAGCGATGACCGCAAGCCATTCGTTTACCTGTCTTTTGTATCTGGACATTGCCGATCTCCTGTCCTCCCGGCCCTGCGCCGCACTTTTCCGTGCCCGACGCGGGCGGATGCCTCCTTTTTTTCGGCACAATTTTACCATATTTTTCCATATTACGCAAGTAAATTTCCCGCATTTTATCCCTTTTTTGCTTCCGAAGAGATTTTTTTCACTCTCCTTTCAAAAAATTCCCGCAAAAAAACGCCGATGCCGACCACCGACGTTTTTTATCGCTCCCCGAATCATTCTGCCGGATATGCAAGCCCGAGCCATTCCCGCCATTCTTCGGCGAGGATGCGCACGTCGGCGTCCGACGGATCCTCCCGATAAGCCGCGTGCACTTCGGCTATCTTTTCAAAGCCGTATTCGGCGCTTACATAGCGCGTAAAGGAAAGCCATTGTCCGTTCACCGCAAAATTTTCTTCCAGGCGGTTGACCGCCGCCGCGACGCAATCCGTCCAGGCCTCCGCGCGAAAAGAGGACAGGTCGGCTTTTCCGAACGCGTGCCCGTATCTCTCCCGCGCTTCCGCGTTTATCGCCTTCGCATCCCCGTAATTCCCTTCCGTCTCCGCTTCTCCCGCATATTGGCAGTACAGCCAGGCCGACGGATAAAACGCCCGGCGGGCAAAATAATCGCAGATGATCTCTTCCAGATACTCGCCGCGGGTCGGCGTGCGGCTCATGACCGTATGCATGAGTTCATGGGCAAACACCGCGACGCTCCGGCATACCGCAAAAGTGCCCGAGAAGGCGATGCCCGCCGCCTGGCCGCCCCGTCCGTCCGACGTCGTGGGCAAATCCTGTCCGAGATAGACCTGCACTTTGGCATCCGGCTCCCGGCTGCCCAACCTTTCTTCCGCCGTCCGCATCACCTCGTCCGCGTCCGTCAGCAGCCTCCGGATTTCTTCGTACTTCATCGAAAAAATCCCGGCGGGAAGCAATCCGTCCCGGTATTCCTTCCGGATATAACAAATGAAATTTTCCGTCTCCGCGCGCAGCACGTAATAGGAATCGTTCGCTTCTATGCGGTATTCCGGAAAGCGGACGCCGAAAGCCTCCTCCAGATGTGCTTCCCATTCCGCGGAAGATTTCTGCAGCCACTCCGAAAGCCCGCCCGGACAGGCGGAAACGGCGGCCCGGGAAAAATTCCATGCCGCCGCATATTCCGCCTCATCGGCATAACTTTTGTCGTATAAAGGGTATTGCAATTCCGTACAATGCGGAAGGGCTTTTACCGCCTCTTTCAGTTCCCCTTCCGTCAACTCGGGAAAATCGTCCTCCCTTCCGCGCAGAACGGCCGCCGCCATTCCCGCATAAATGCCGAAGGGCGCATCTTTTCCCGCCGTCCGTTCGAGGCACACCGCGGCAATCGTCCGCGCGTCTGCATCTTCGTTCAGCCACAATTCCCGCTCAAAATTATAGCAGGAAACAAAATCGCCGCCCACATAAACGGTGTCGAAAGGAAATTCCAGGCCGTTTTCCCCGAAGGCATCGAGAACGAGTTTCGTCTCGTCGATAAGTCCGTCCGCCGCGGACAGCCCGACGCCCGTCTCCACATAAAAAGTCAGCCCCGCTTCTTCCGCGGTTTTCGTAAAATCGCGGAGCGCCGCGTCACCCGGGCGATACCCCGCAATATAGACGGAACCGAGCGGCTCGTTTTCCGTCACTGCACAATCCGAAAAATCATATCGGGGAACATAACCGCAGCCGCAGGGCAAAAGCCCCGCGAAAAAAATCGCCGCCGCAAACAGACCAAAACGCATTTTTCCGTCCGCGCGCCTCCTGCCCCCGTTTTCTCCGTATCCCTTCATCGCTTCCCTCTCTGCATCTCCTTCGTACGGCACCATTATAGAACAGATCCTTTCCCTTGTCAGTCCCTTTTTATCTCTTTTCTTCCGTCGGGAAACCGCCTTGCCCTCTCCGTCGTCCGATTTTTCCGTCGGCTCAACCCTGCCCCTTCCGTTTTCGGTATTTTTTGTTCAAAGCGCCCGAAAATACTCCACGGAGCGGCGCAGGTCCTCCGCGCTTTTCAGTTCCAGAAGGCAATCCGCGCCCGTCCGTTCGGCGATCCGCTTGTAATAAGCGACGTCCACGACGCCCTCGCCGAGGGAAACGTGATCGGCTTTTGCTCCTCCCTGCGCGCGCACATCGTGGATATGAAATTCGCGCACGCCGGAAAAATTCCGTCTTTCAAAAATCGAACGGGGAAGATTGCGGCACATTTCGTCGTGGCCGATATCGAACACGAAAGAAAACCCGTCCTCCGCCAACGCCTCGTATACCCGTTCCATGTAAGGGACGGTTTCCGAATTTTCGAGGGCGAGCGTCACGCCGTATTCCCGGCAAAAGCGTTCCGCGCGGGAAAGCATGCCCCGCAGGCGGGAGATATATTCGTCGAACTCCCCTTCGTATACGTAATTTCTGACGCCGCCGATCGTGACGACGGGGCCTTTCTGGAGGTGCGCCACAAGCGTTTTCACGCCGCCCGCCGCCGCGAGGGGAAGATAGCGTTTCAGAAGCGAAAAATAGCTTTCCGCCACCTCCTCATAGGTGCCGAAATCCCCTTCGTCAAAAAAATGCAGCGTGAGCCCTTTGCCGTATTTGCCCGACAGGGCTTCGAGCGCCCCCGAAGCGATCTCCCGACGGCAATAGGAAAAATTGAGATTCAGCTCGATAAAATCGAAGCCCAGCGCCTCCGCCAGGGCAAAATTATCCTCCAGACGGGAGAACCCGAACAGTGCGGGCATGCCGATTTTCATGACAGCACCCGCACGCGGTATACGTTTCCGATCGCCGCCAGCGCCTCCGCCGTCTCCGAGGGATCGGTCTCCGTGTCGATGACGGTATAAGCGCGTTCCCCCCGGCTGCGGTTGACCATGTTCACGATATTGATCCCCTTCCCGCCCAGAAGCGCGGTGAACTGCCCGATCATGTTGGGGACGTTTTTATGCAGCACCGCCAGCCGGTATCCCGTAAACGCACCCGCGTCCAGCGAGGGGAAATTGACGGAATTGCAAATCGTGCCCGTCTCGATGTACCGGGAAAGCTCCTCCGCCGCCATGACGGCACAATTTTCCTCGCTCTCTTCCGTCGAGGCACCCAGGTGAGGGACGACGATGGCGTGCGGCATGTCCCGGGTCGCCTCCGTGGGGAAATCCGTCGCATAGCGGTGCACCTTTCCGCTTTCGAGCGCCGCGCGCATATCCGCGTCGTCGACCAGCTCCCCGCGCGCAAAATTGACGATGTTCACCCCGTCTTTCATCGCGGAAAAGGCGCGGGCGTTCAGAAGCCCACGCGTGCCGTCCGTCAGGGGGACGTGCAGAGTGATGTAATCGCACTCGGCAAAAATTTCGTCGAGGGAATTTACCGCTTTGACGCTGTTTTTCAGCGCCAGCGCGTGCTCGACGGAGAGATTGACGTCATAGCCGTAAACGGTCATGCCGAGAGAGAGCGCGCTGTTGGCGACGAGGACGCCGATGGCGCCCAAACCGATCACCCCCAGCTTTTTTCCGAAAATTTCCCTGCCGGCAAACGCCTTTTTGCCCTTCTCCACCGCCGCAGGAACGTTTTCCGTTATCGTCTTTACCCAATTCACGCCGTCGATGATGTCGCGGCTGCAAAGCAGCAGCGCCGCGAGGACCAGCTCCTTGACGCCGTTTGCGTTTGCGCCCGGCGTATTGAACACGACGATGCCCCTTTGCGCAAAGTCGTCCGAAGGGATGTTGTTTACCCCCGCGCCCGCACGCGCGACGGCGACGAGATTTTTCCCCACGGCGGCGCCGTGCAGAGAAGAACTGCGCACCAAAACGGCGTCCGCCTCCGCCAGGTCGTCTGTGAAGCGGTAATTCTGCCCGAGCGCGGCAAGTCCGCGCGGGGCGATTTTGTCCATACATTTCACTTTATACACCATGTCTTTCCCCTCCGTGTTCCCTTTCAAATTTTTCCATAAACCGCACCAGGGCCTCTACCCCCTCCTTCGGCATCGCGTTATAGATGCTTGCGCGCATTCCGCCCACCGTGCGATGCCCCTTGAGATTGACCAGCCCCTCCTTCGCGGCCTCCGCCACAAACAGCCCGTCCAGCTCCGCACTGCCCGTCACGAAAGGCACGTTCATCAAAGAACGGTCCTTCCCGGTCACGGTCGGGCGGAACAGCCGGCTGGAATCGAGAAAATCGTAAAGCACCTTCGCCTTTTCCGCATTGGCGCGACCCACCTCCCGCAGGCCGCCCCTTTTCAGCAGCCAACGGAATACCTTGCCGCAAATGTAAATGCCGTAACAGGGCGGCGTATTGTACATGCTCCTTTCCTTTGCGTGCACGGCATAACGGAGCATCGTCGGCGTACCCGGCAGGACATCTTCCGTCACCAGATCCTCCCGCACGATGACGACGACGGTGCCGGCGGGGCCTATGTTTTTCTGCGCCCCCGCAAAGATCAGCCCGTATTTCGTCACGTCGAAGGGCTCGGACAGGAAACACGAGGACATATCCGACACCAGCGGCTTTCCCTTCGTGTCCGGCAATTCGCCGTATTTTGTGCCGTAAATGGTGTTGTTTTCGCAAATGTACACATAGTCCGCATCGGGGGAAACGGAGAGCGCGGAAAGGTCGGGGATATAGGAAAAAGTCCTGTCCTCGGAGGAAGCGAGAATATGCGCCTCTCCGTATATCGCGGCCTCTTTGGCGGCCTTTTTCGCCCACTGTCCCGTGACGATGTAATCGGCGACGCGGTTTTTCATCAGATTCATGGGCACCATCGCAAATTGGAGGCTTGCTCCGCCCTGCAAAAAGAGCACCTTATATCCGTCGGGAATCCTCGCGAGCGCGCGCAGATCCTCCTCCGCCGCCGCGATGATCCCGCCGAATTCCTTTCCCCTATGGCTCATTTCCATCACGGACATTCCCGTGCCGCGATAATCGAGCATTTCCCGCTGCGCTTCCTGCAAAACCTCCAAGGGAAGCTGCGCCGGCCCCGCCGAAAAATTATAAATTCTGTTCATAGGCACCTCCGTAATAGAAAAAATCGTTTCTATTATTATATTATCAATCCGCGCGGATGTCAAGCAAATGAAAGCGATTTCTTACGCAAAATCCGCGCCGATGCCGCAAAAGCACTTTCCGTCTCTTCACGTTCTCCATTACCGTATGCTCCTTGGGCACAAAAAGTTTCCGCCGCCCTCTCAAAGCGCACAAAAAGCGGCTTGCCGGAAACCGACAAGCCGCTCGCAAGCAACTATTTATTTAATTACTTAATAATCTTCGCGATGACGCCCGAACCAACCGTTCTGCCGCCCTCACGGATAGCGAAACGGAGACCTTCTTCGATGGCGACGGGTTTGATCACGACGACTTTCATGTTGATGTTGTCGCCGGGCATAACCATTTCGACGCCTTCGGGAAGCTCGATAGCGCCCGTAACGTCCGTCGTTCTGATGAAGAACTGAGGCCTGTAATGATTGAAGAACGCGGTGTGACGTCCGCCCTCTTCCTTGGTCAGGACATAGACCTGCGCCTCGAATTCGGTACCCGTCTTAACGGAGCCGGGCTTCGCGATAACCTGGCCCTTCTCGATGTCCGTACGGTTGATACCGCGGAGCAGAGCGCCGACATTATCGCCCGCCATAGCCTCGTCGAGCTGCTTATGGAACATCTCGAGACCGGTGATGACGGTAGGAAGGGGTTTGTCGATGAGACCCACGATTTCCGCGGGATCGCCGACCTTCGCAACACCCCTCTCCACACGACCGGTAGCGACGGTGCCGCGGCCGGAAATGGTGAACACGTCCTCGACAGGCAGAAGGAAAGGCTTCTGATCGTCGCGTGCAGGAGTGGGGATATAGTTGTCGACCGCATCCATAAGCTCGAGAATGCACTGGCACTCGGGAGCGGCAAGAATCTCCGCTGCGGGAGCGTCGGAGCTGGCCTTTTCAAGCGCCTTGAGCGCGGAGCCGCGGATAACGGGAACGTCGTCGCCGGGGAACCCGTAGGAAGAGAGGAGCTCTCTCACGTCCATCTCGACGAGGTCGAGAAGTTCGGGATCGTCAACGAGGTCGACCTTGTTCATGAAAACGACGATGTAAGGAACGCCGACCTGACGGGCGAGCAGGATGTGCTCACGGGTCTGGGGCATGGGACCGTCGGTCGCAGCGACGACGAGGATGGCGCCGTCCATCTGCGCGGCACCCGTGATCATGTTCTTGACATAGTCGGCATGTCCGGGGCAGTCAACGTGCGCATAGTGACGCTTTTCGGTCTCGTATTCGACGTGCGCGGTGTTGATCGTGATACCGCGGGCTTTCTCTTCGGGCGCCTTGTCGATATCGTCGTACTTCATCTTTTGCGCCTCACCCTTGCGAGCGAGCGTCATCGTGATAGCAGCCGTCAACGTAGTCTTGCCGTGGTCAACGTGACCGATCGTGCCGATGTTCACGTGCGGCTTACTGTTGTCGTACTTCGCTTTAGCCATAATTAAAATCCTCCAAATTTTTATGATTTTGAAAATGTTAAACTTGTTACAGCCGACCATCAACAATGTGAAGTCGCTCTTACGGTTCTATTATATATTAAAACGACAAGTTTATCAAACGTTTTAATACGTTTTTTTCGATTTTTTTTAATTTTCCGTCCCGTTTTTACACTTTCGCGCCCGAACGGGACGGCATTGCGTCAAAGCCTTATGCCTTCTTGCCGCGCTTGGCGATGATCTCCTCCGCGACCGAGCGGGGCACTTCGGCATAGTGGTCGAACTGCATGGTGAACTGCCCTCTGCCCTGCGTTCTCGAACGCAGGTCGGTGGCATAGCCGAACATCTCACTCAGAGGCACTTCGGCGTCGATGACCTTGGCGCCGCTCCTGTCGTCCGTGCCGACGATGGTGCCGCGGCGGGAGGACACGTTGCCCATGAGGTCGCCGAAGTAGTCTTCGGGCGTGACGATCTCCACCTGCATGATGGGCTCCAGCAAAACGGGCTTCGCGGTAGCCATGCCGTTCTTGAACGCCATGGAACCCGCCACTTTGAACGCCTGTTCGGAGGAGTCGACTTCGTGGTAACTTCCGTCGTAG
>CALWAU010000064.1 GCA_944375795.1 uncultured Clostridia bacterium
TCACTTATTGGAGCTATGCGATTTACCGGCTGTTTATCGGCGGGCAGATATGGAATTGCCTCGTCAATTACGTTTTGCTCTTTTCGGCGCTTCCGCTCCTTAACCGTATCCGTTTTTTCGGGGTACAGTTATATTAAAATCGGACCGGAATGATAAATTTTTTAGAAAATTTGGAAAATAATGCCGAAAATTGCGTTTTTCTATTGACAATCTTTTCTGAATGTAGTATACTGTATATAAACAAGTAACTTTTATACCATACCAAGACACAAAAGGTTACTGAAATAAGGGATTTTTTCCCGTAAAGCTCTGTCCCTGCGGAAATTTTCCACAGGGACATCTTTTTCGGGGGAAACGGGAAGGAGGAAAAGATGAAGTACAGGATCGGGCTGGATATCGGGATCGCTTCGGTGGGCGGCTGCGCCATGGAATGCGACGAAAACGGGGAGCCGGTGCGCATTCTCGATTTATGCGTGCGCGCCTTTGAAGCGGCGGAAGTGAGCAAAACGGGCGCTCCGCCCGCGCTGGATCGGAGGACGGCGAGGGGAATCAGGCGGCTGCTGCGGCGGCGCGCTCATCGCCTGGAACGGGTGCGCGCGCTGTGTGCGGAAAAATTCGGCGAGGGGATACTCGAGCGGGCGGAAGAGAACAGAGACGATTTGTTCCGGCTGCGATATGTCGGCCTTAACGAGCCTCTGACGGACGAACAACTCGTTCGGCTGTTGATTTATTTTGCCGGGCATCGGGGTTTTCGATCCAACCGGAAAAGCGAGGGGAAGGATAAGGAAACGGGAAAACTGCTCGCCGAAATCCGCAAAAACAAAGAATATATGCGGGAATGCGGCTATCGCACTCTCGGCGAAATGATTTACCGCGACGCGAAATATTTTACCGTCGAACAGGGCAGGCGGGTATATCGCACGCGCAACAAAGAGGGGGAGTATACCCATGCCTTTTCGCGTGCGGATGTGGAAGAGGAAGCGCGGCTGATTTTGAAAAAACAGGCGGAATGCGGGCTCGTCGACGGGGAATTTGCGGAAAGATACATGGAGATTTTTCTCTCGCAGCGTTCGTTTGACGAGGGGCCGGCCGCACCCAGTCCGTACCGGACGGAGGGATACGACGTAGGCGGCTGTCTGTTTGAAAAGGAGGAGAAACGCGCGCCCAAAGCGGGTTTCACGACGGAATATTTTGCGGCGCTGCAAAAAATTAACAATCTGAAAATTTCCCTGCTCGGTGAAGAGCGGTTTCTGACGGCCGACGAGCGGGCGCGCCTGTATGGGGCCGCGCGCACGAAGGCGGAAATGTCGTTTTCCGAAGTCAAATCCCTTTTGGAGCTTCCTCCGGAAACGGCGTTCAACCTCGTCAATTATCCTGCTTCCAAAGGGACGAACGAGGAGACGGAAAAAAAGACAAAGCTGTTCCGAATGAGCAGGAGCCGCGGGCTTCGCGCCGCACTGGAGGGGACACATAAAGAAGACGTTTTTCTGATCGACGAAATCGCGCGCGTTCTTTCCCTGTACAAGAGCGACGAAAGGCGGAGAAAAGCGTTTGAAGAGAGCGAAATCTGTTCGGTGCTTTCGGAGGGAGAGCGGGAAAAACTGCTCGAATCGGAAATTTCCGGCTTTGCCGCCCTTTCCTATAAAGCCATGCGGAAAATCATTCCTTTTTTGGAGGAAGGGCTGAAGTATAACGAAGCCTGCGCGGCTGCGGGGTACGATTTTCGCGCGCACGACGCCGCGGGGGACGGAAAACTCGAGCGGCTGCGGGGGGAAGAAGTGCGCGCCTATATAAACGGAATCGGCGTTCCCGTCGTGCGCCGCGCACTGGCGCAAAGCGTCAAAGTGCTCAATGCGCTTCTGGATAAATATGCGCCAAAATACGGGGCGCCCTGCGGCGTCAACATCGAACTTGCACGCGATTTGTCCAAGACGTTTGACGATCGGCGGAAAATCGCAAAAGATAACCTGGAGCGGGAAGAAGATTATCGGGCGGTTTCGGAACGGCTGCGTTCGGAATTTCATCTGACGGCGCCCAAGGGCACGGACGTTCTGAAATTCCGCCTCTACGAGGAGCAGGGCGGCAAATGCGCCTATTCGCAGAAAACGATAGACAGCGCCAGGCTGTTTGAAAGCAATTATGTGCAGATAGACCATATCCTGCCGTACAGCCGCTCTTTCGACGACGGATACAACAACAAAGTGTTGGTGCTGACGGCCGAAAATCAGCACAAAAAGGACAGAACTCCCTTTGAATATCTCGGCGGGGATAAGGAACGATGGGAGAAATTGGAGACGTTTGCGGAAACGACGTATAAAAATAACCGCAAGAAGCGGGAAAATCTCCTTCGCCGCAACTTTTCGGAAGACAGCGCCAAAGATTGGAAAGAACGCGCCATCAACGACACGCGGTATATTTGCCGCGCGATGTACAATCTGATTGCCGATTATCTCCGCATCGAGCCCGCGGCGGGCAAAAAGAAACAGGTGCGGGCGGTCAACGGCAGAATAACCGCCTATCTGCGCAAATTCTGGGGATTGAAAAAAGTCCGCGCGGCGGGGGACAAGCACCATGCGCAGGACGCCGCCGTCATCGCCTGTGTCACCGACGGCATGATCGCCCGGGTGACGAAATATAATAAATTGAAGGAAAAACAATTGAAGAAAAAACAGCCCGTCTGGGATGCGGAGGCGCGGAAATATCTCTACGCGGATGAGGACGGAGTGCTTATCGATCCGGACGAATATGACATCCGTTCCGGGCTGATCAAGGAGCCGTACGAAGGGTTCGCCGACGAATTGCGCCTCCGCCTCTCGGAAGATCCCAAGGCATATCTGCCCGCAAAACTGCTCTTTTTGGACGGGCTCGGTTATACGGACGAAGAAATAGACAATCTTTCCCCCGTGTTTGTGTCGCGGATGCCGAATCGCAAGGCGAAAGGGCCCATTCATGAGGAGACGATCCGTTCCGTTCGTTCCGTCGTCGAGGGCTTCGTGTCGGTAAAGACGCCGCTTGCCAAATTGAAGCTGGACAAAGAGGGGGAGATTGCGGGGTATAACCGCAAAGCGCGGCGGGACGACAGGCTTTTGTACGAGGCGCTGCGCGCACGGCTGAAAGAATTCGGCGGGGACGGGGAAAAGGCGTTTGCAGAGCCTTTCTATAAACCCACTTCCGACGGCAGCCCCGGCCATCCCGTTAAAAAGGTATGGACGGATACCGTGTTCAATACGGGCGTGGTCATAGACAGAGGCGCCGCCGACAACGGCGGCATGGTGCGTATCGACGTCTTTGAAAAGGACGGGAAATATTATTGCGTGCCCGTCTATATCAAGGATATTTATGCCAAACATCTTCCCGACAGGGCGATTTCGGCGCACAAAAGATATGAGGATTGGATAAAAATAGATGAAAGTTTCCGCTTCCTGTTTGCCTTGTTCCGCAACGATCTCGTTTATCTGAAGGCGAAAAAGCCCTTTAAGCTTACGCCGAACGACGAGGAGGAAAAACAGACGGTTTCTCTCTCCGAAGGATTCTTCTATTACAAGGGAATCAATGTTTCTACAGGAAATGCGCTGATTATAACACATGATAACAGTTATTTTACGGAATTAGGAACAAGAACTTTGCCGAAGTTGGAAAAGTATATGGTGGATATTTTGGGAAACAAATATCCCGTGCGCGGGGAAAAGAGGCTGAATGCGGAATGGGATACATAAATATTTTTATCGGCAGCGAAGAAACCGTGCGCGTGAAGGAGGGGAAACTTGTCGTGCGGGAGGGGCGGGAAGGCTTTCCGCTTGAAGATATCAATTGCGTGATGGCGGATAATCTGCGCATCAACGTTTCCCTGTATGCCCTCAACGAGTTGATGAAGACGGGCGCGACGGTGATTTTCTGCGACGAAAAGCATACGCCGTCCGCTTGTCTTTTGCCCTTCGGCGGGTATTACCGACGCCTTTCCGTGCTCGAATTGCAGACGGCGCTGCCCAAACCGCGCAAAAAGCGACTGTGGCAGGCGATCGTCCGCTGCAAGCTGGAGGGACAAGCGGCGTGTCTGCATTTTTACGGCAAGGGGGAGGAGGCGGAAAAAATGGAGGAACTTGCCGCACGGGTCGTCAGCAACGATGCGGACAATCGCGAAGCGGAGGGCGCGCGGTTGTATTTTCCCGCTCTGTTCGGCAAGGGGTTCACGCGCGGGGAGGAAAACGGCGTCAACGGAATGCTCAATTATGCGTATGCCATCGTTCGTTCCCTCATCGCCCGCCACCTTTGCGCCCGGGGATTTGAGTGCGCTTACGGGATTTTTCACAAAAATCAATTCAACGCCTTTAATCTGGCGGACGATATCCTGGAACCTTTCCGCCCGATCGTCGATTGTTTCGCGGCGAGCCTGCCGCCCGGAGAGCCGGATCCTGCCCGCAAGCGGGAGCTTTTCCGCATCGTCAATCTCGAAGTGGACAGCGGCGGGCAGGCACACAGTCTCTCCAACGCCGTCGAGCGTACGGCGGAAAGTCTGCTTGCTTATTATAAGGGGGAGCGGGACGATCTCGTCATGCCTCGCCTTTCGGGGCTGAGAGAACATCTCTATGAGTAGGCATATGCGGTTGATGGTCTTTTTTGATTTGCCCGTGCGCACAAAAGAACAGCGCCGCGTTGCTACGGCGTTTCGCAAATGGCTGATAAAAGACGGCTATTATATGCTGCAATATTCCGTTTATGTTCGCCTTTGCAACGGTTCGGACGCCGCCGAGAAACATACGCAGCGGCTGTTGATTAACACCCCTCCTGTGGGTTCCGTGCGCGTCTTGGTCGTTACCGAAAAACAGTATGCCACCATTAAAATTATCTCCGGGAAGAAACTTCCCGAAGAAAAAAGCGCCAAGGATTTTCAGATTTCCTTCTTTTACGATTGATTTTTTGAAAAACGAAAGACGAAAAAAGCCTTGTTTACCCCCGAAAAAGGGGAAAAACAAGGCTTTTTTCTGCGAAACGATACCTTTTCGGCGTTTTTTATGCCGCCGGCTGCTCCCTTCTATTATACCATACCAAGAAACAAAAGGGAACTAAAACCG
>CALWAU010000065.1 GCA_944375795.1 uncultured Clostridia bacterium
CTGTCGCCAAACTAAATAAGGCGGCGGGCATTTCTCACAGTACGCTATCTTCTTGGAAAACTCGACAAACGATGCCAAAAATCGAAAGTCTGGATAGTATATGCTTTGCATTGGAAATATCTCTTGCGGAACTTTTATTCGACGTAGATTCGGATAAACTTACAGGAGAAGAAATTGAATTGCTTTCTCAATGGAATTGCCATGAGTAAGATGCCAGATTTTATCAAAGACGCAACCAACGTGTACCGCACGAAAGGCTATATCGTCAAGCAGGTCATCGGCATACAATACGACTGCAAAGAAAACAACGTCGTGTTCAGTCACGACACCTTTTATAAGCGGACGCCAAAACGCGATAAAGAATACGAGATATTCTTCTGTCATCGCCGTCACATCGACGGCAAGCGTTTGCCCTCTACCATGTACGCCAGAACCTATATCGACTGATTGTGGAAGTCCCGATTTTCGGGGCTTTCATTTTCTCTCTTCCCTTCCCCGTAATGCCCCTGACTGTCACCTTAACCATCCGTTTTTGGTCAACATTTGTCCCTTTGGGCGTCCTCGCAATCTTTGCGGGTTTCCGCCACGCGCATATCCTTGACTTTGACGTGTTAAGGCTCGGCAAAAAGGTTATGGAGAACAACCCCAAAGTCGGGAGCTTCGAGTTTGGCGTAGTTGCCATTACGGAGATTGGCAAGGAGCGCGGAAACACTTTGGAACTCAAAGAAGTCAAGCGCAATACCGACGATACCAACCAAAAGAACGACCTATTTAATTCGTGGCTCAAAATGTGCCGACACTCCGCCACGGTAGATAACTTTCCGTTTATCAAAGTCTTTACGGACGAGCAGCGGCCCGAAAGCTGGGGCGCGGATGCACGCGATCTCTGCGACACAGACCGCGCAGAAAGCCCTGCGAGGAAGTCATAACCGTCACGGAAGAAGTGACCGAGCAGCCGATGGCAGAAGCAAGCGCGTTTTCGGAGGACAAAAGCGCACCTGTTTTGCCTGCCGAAACGATTATTGAGGAAGTTTCAGACGATACGAAAACTCTGCCGCAGGCGGCAAACGAGGCTGTAATAATCGAGCGCAAGACGACGCGGCGCGAACTGTTTGAAGAAATGTACGCAAAGTATCAGAGTCTGCCGCGCTATAAACGCAAGGCTGCGATCCTCAAAGAGATGCGCCCGCATTTCAAGGACGAGGATGGTGCACGGCTGTATGTCGATACGCAAATGTCGCGCAAACTGCGCAATCTTATCGCCCGCCGCGTGCGTATGACAAGAAAAGTCAATTTGCAGGAGTTCAACTATTTTGTGATGGTCACTTATTTTTATGGACACTATGTTATTTTACTAACAGGTTGTAATCCCCAATTAATTAAGATTATTTTTTTCTTGTAATGGACAGGTGTTGTAACATTATTTCAAAAATATTTTGAAAATGGTTTTGCGAGGGAAAGGAGGAAGAATCGTCAAAAGTGATGAGATGCATTATGATTGATATATTGAAAAATATATCAAATGATGAGTCTACCGAAACCCGGGCCTCCGAAATAAAAAGATAAATCAGTTTCCTGTAAAAGGCAATCTTTTATATGTATTGTGATAGGTACTGTGATTTTTGTGCCTATAAAAGTGTTTTTCGATATTGCATGGGCGAATAGGAAAATCGTTTTTTGAAAGTGCGCGAAAAATAGTTGTAATCGGAAAAGCCCAGCATCTCCGCCACCCGCTTCAGAGGTAGCCCTTCGATGATGAGGTTTTTCGCCTCTTTCATCTTCTCGTCGATTGCGTAATTCACGATGGACATTCCCGTTTCCCGACGAAACACTGAGGAACAATAGGCAGGGGAAAAGAATGCCGCTTTTCCGACGTCCTGCAGAGTGATCGTTTCGTGCAGATGCTCGGCAATATATCTGCGGATACGCATGGTAAGCGGACTGAATTGCCGCGGGATGAGATTGATGGCAATTTGGCGGAGAATACATTCGAGAATAAGGCTCAATCGGTCGGTGTCGTCTGTCATTTGGTTGTGAATTTCGTCGCATGCGGACAGAAGCAGACGAATCTCATTGGCAATTCCGTCCGGAATACGAGCGGGCAAATCGGGAAGTTCATCTTCTTCGGATGTATAAAAATTGAAGCTGATGTAATCGCAGTTTTCAAGCGCCTTCCTTGCGCGAACAGAATTTTCGCTGATATAAACGATATCGCCGGAATGAAGGACGATTTCTCGTTTATCCACGGAATATGTAATCTCGCCGCTGAAACAGAGCGTCAGTTCGCGAAAACGGATTTGTTCGGGGGGAAGGCTGTCGCGCGGGACGCCGCGGTTGTGGATATAATATATAAGCTTCATGGAAATATACTCGGATAATGCTAATTAGTAAAGAATATGCAGATATTCTTCATTGAAATTTCGCGAAATAGTGCTATAATTATAGCAGTAAAAAAATGTTTTGTCAAGTCGCGGGAGGAAAATTTCCGGTCTCGACGACAAAAGGAGTGCAAAATATGGAAGCGGGACTCAATTTATTTTCGCTCAGGACGATGATCGGCACGGAGCCGGACTTTCTTTCGACGGTGGAGAAGCTGAAAGAGGCGGGTTATTCCTATTTACAGTATTCGGGGGCAGCGTTCGATCCGGAGCGTATCCGCCGGGTGAGCGAGGCGAGCGGTATGCCTGTTTTTCTCACGCATGTGCCGATGGACAGGATTTTAAGCGACACGGAAAAGCTGATGGAGGAGCATGCGCTGTTCGGCTGCAAAAACATCGGTTTGGGCATGATGCCGTGGGATACCGCCGCGGACGAGAAGAAATGCCGGGAGACGGTGGAAAAGCTGGAGCGGGCGGCGGAAAAGATGAAGGAAAACGGATTTACGTTTTTCTATCATCACCATCATTTCGAGTTTTATCGCTGGGAATCGGGTATGCGGCTCATCGACTGTCTTCTGAATGACGCGCCGGACGTCAATTTTACGGCGGATACCTATTGGTTTCAATACGGCGGTGCGGACGTGCTTGCCTATCTCAGACGGATGAAGGGCAGAGTAGGCTGCGTGCATCTCAAGGATTACCGCATCGCCAAGGGGGACAAAGCGGACGGCGGCTGGGAATTCCGCCCGCAGTTTGCGCCCGTCGGCGACGGGAATCTCGATTTTCCTGCCATCGTGCAAAGTGCGAGGGAGAGCGGCGCGAAGTATTTCTTCGTCGAACAGGACGACGCCTGCAACTATCCCGACCCCATGGCGCAGGTGAAGCGGAGTATCGACTATATCCGCTCCGAGCTTTGAAAAAATATGCTGAAACAGGAGGCAATCGGGAGATAATATGGAAAACGCAAACAACAAGAGAAGCATGGAAAAGGTTAAATTCGGCATTATCGGCGTCGGGAACATGGGTTCGTCCCATCTCGGATTTTTCATGAACGGCAGGGTGAAAAACGGTATCTGCACCGCGATCGCGGATGTCAGAGCCGAGCGCCTGCAAGCGGCGAAAAGCAATTATCCGGGCGATTACGCCTGTTATTCGTCGGCGGAGGAGCTGATTGATAACGCAGACGTGGACGCGGTTATCATTGCCGTGCCCCATTACAGCCATCCGCCGCTCGCCATCCGCGCGCTGAAAAGGGGGCTGAACGTCATCTGCGAAAAGCCCGCGGGCGTATACACCAAACAGGTGCGGGAGATGAACGAAGTTGCAAAGGCGAGCAAGGGGCTGTTTACGATGATGTACAATCAGTGCACCAACCCTCTCTACATACGCATGCACGAAGCCGTGAAAAACGGCGAGATCGGCGAGATCCGCCGTGTGAATTGGATCATCACCAACTGGTTCCGAACGCAGTTCTATTACGATTCGGGCGCCTGGCGGGCGACCTGGAAGGGGGAGGGCGGCGGTGTGCTGATGAATCAGTGCCCCCACCAGCTCGACCTCTTGCAGTGGATCTGCGGCATGATGCCCCAAAAGGTGCGCGCTTTCTGCCATTTCGGCAAGTGGCACAACATCGAAACGGAGGACGACGTCACCGCTTATCTCGAATTCCCCAACGGCGCGACGGGCGCCTTCATCACGAGCACGGGCGACGCGCCGGGCACCAATCGGTTTGAAATCCTCGGATCGCGCGGGAAGCTCGTCTGCGAGAAAGACACCCTGACGATCTGCCGCTCGGAAGTGGACTTGCAGGAATTTCTCATGACCGAGCCGAGCGGGTTTGCCAATCCTCCCTTCGAGACGGAAGTCATCCCCCAGAGCGGCGACAATCCCCAGCATGTCGGTATTCTCAACAATTTCGCCAACGCGGTTCTCGGTCTGGAGCCGCTGTATGTGGACGGACAGGAGGGGATCAAGTGCGTGGAACTCATCGATTCCATGCTTCTTTCCGCCTGGAAGGACAAAGCGGTTTCCCTGCCCGTCGACGATGACGAATACTGCGCCGAGCTGAAAAAGCATATCGACAGCTCGCGGGAGAAGGCGGGGGAGGATATATTGATAGATAACTCGATGTCTTACGGCGGCACTAAATAGTTTTGCACAGTATTCATCCCGTGGGACTTTGTCGGGCTTGCGTTTTGCCTTGGTCACTTATGTCAAAGTAAACTCCCCGGCGGAAAGCCTCGCGCTTCGCGGAAATTTACGGGTTGTATAGTCGAAATGCAACAGAGATATTTTGCGGTTACGGATTATGAAAGAATTTTTCGGAGAAGATTTGTTTTTGGATACGCCGTCGGCGAAGCGGATTTACGGCGAAATCAAAGATCTGCCCATCATTGACTACCACTGCCATCTGCCACCCGCGCAAGTGGCTCGGGACGCGGGGTTTTCCGGCATAGGCGAACTTTGGCTTGCGGGCGATCACTATAAGTGGCGGGCGATGCGGCTGTGCGGCGTGGACGAAAAGTACATCACGGGCGGTGCCGATTATCGGGAAAAGTTCATGAAATACGCGGAGATTCTGCCCCGGCTGGCGGGTAATCCGCTGTATTATTGGTCGCATCTCGAACTTAAACAGATTTTCGGCATCGGCGAGCCGCTGAATGCGGACAGCGCGGCGCGCATTTACGACGCGGCGAACAAAAAACTGAAAAAAATGCGGGTGTCCGATTTTTTCCGGTTGTACAAAGTGGAATACGCGGCGACGACGGACGACCCTGCCGACGAGCTGAAATACCCGGGCAGGTATGGGATGACGGAGATGCGGCCCACCTTCCGTCCCGATAAAGCGTGGACGTTCGACGGGGAATATCTGCGCAGACTGGGCGGC
>CALWAU010000066.1 GCA_944375795.1 uncultured Clostridia bacterium
CTTTTTCGGCGCGGCGATTTTGTTTATAACCATCGCGGCGGTCGTTTCCCTGGCGCTCATGGTCTACGGCCTTCTTTCGGACAGAGGGGCGGGCAGGGGAGTGACGGCGGCGGTGATGCTGGCGGTGATAGTCCTCCTTTCGCTCGCGTGTACCGCGATCGACGTCGTGCGGCGGCGGCTGACGGTGGATCGGCCCGTCCGGAAGATCCTCGAAGCGACGGACCGGATCGCGGGCGGAGATTTTTCCGTGCGTTTGCAGCCGATGCATCCATACGGTCGGTATGACGAATACGACTGCATCATGGAAAATCTCAACCGCATGGCGGAGGAGCTGTCGCGGACGGAGCTTCTGCATTCCGATTTCGTCTCCAACGTCTCGCACGAGATGAAGACGCCGCTGGCGGTGATACGCAATTATGCGTCGGCGCTGAGGTCGGAGCCGGACGAGGGGACGCGGCAAAAGTACGCGCAGGCGCTGATGAACGCCGCGGAGCGGCTGAACGCGCTGGTCGTCAACGTCCTCAAGCTCAGCCGTCTGGAAAACCAGGGCATCGGCCCGGAACGGAAGAAGGTGCGGCTGGACGGAATGCTCGAGGAGGCGGTGCTCGGGTTCGAGGCGGAGATAGAGCGCAAGGGATTGGAGATAGAATGCGACCTCGAGGAGGCGGAAATCGTCTCCGCGCCCGACTATCTGGAAATCGTCTGGAACAATCTCCTGTCCAACGCGGTGAAATTCACGGAGCCGGGCGGGCGCATAAGCGTCACGCTGCGCCGGGAGGGGGAGGGAGCGTCGGTGCGCGTGTCGGACACCGGCTGCGGGATTCCGCCGGAGACGGGCGCGCACATTTTCGAGAAGTTCTATCAGGGGGACACTTCCCATTCCGGAGAGGGCAACGGCCTGGGTCTGGCGCTCGTGAAAAAGGTCATCGACGTGCTCGGCGGGGAGATCTCCGTCGAGAGCGAAACGGGAAAGGGCAGCACCTTTATCGTGAGATTGCGGGGGGCCGCCGAATGAAAAGACTGTCAAAAATTCTCGCTTTTCTCAGAAGGCCGCCCCTTTGTTTTCTCGTGTTCGTCTGGGTCGCCACGCTGCTTTTTGTCGCGGGCGCGTTCGTCCTGATCGCCGCGGGCTTCGACGGCTGGCCCGTCTATGTGGTGTACGGCGGTTCGGCGGTATTCTTCGGCTATACCGTGTATACGCTCGTCCGCGGGGTCCCGGGGGTGAAAGCGAAGATCGTCGCCTGGGCGGGCAGACACCCGTTTGCGGATAACCTCCTCGGCAATTACAGTTTCAGGACGATCGTCTTTTCCGTGCTTTCGTTTGCGGTCAACATCGGTTTCGCGCTGTTCAACGGAGTGTCGGGCATCGTATATTCGTCGGTGTGGTACGGTGTTCTGGCGTGTTACTATGTCCTGCTCAGCGCGCTGCGGGGCGGGATACTTGTCGGCAGCTATAAGGCCAAAAAACGCTCGGGGGACAGCGCCGCCCGCTTTGCGGTGTATAAACTGAAAATATACCGCCTGTGCGGCATCGCGCTGTTCGTCCTCGAACTCGGCCTCGGGGCGGCGGTGACGCTGATGATTCTTTCCGACCGTCCCACCGAATACACGGAAATCATGGCGATCACCTCGGCGGCATATACCTTTTACAAAGTGATTTTTGCGGTGATAAACGTGCTGAAAGTGCGGCGTTTGCAGGACCCGATGCTGCAATGTTTCCGGAACATCAATCTGGCGGACGCGGCCGTGTCGCTGCTTTCGCTGCAGGTGACGCTGGTGGCGGTATTTTCGGACGGAACGGATTCGTTCATGCGCGTACTCAACATCGTCACGGGCTTTTGCGTGTGCGCCCTGACGCTGGTGCTCGGCGTCGTGATGATCGTCCGAGCCGGTATAAAACTGAAAAATTTTCAAGGAGAAATACTTTCGGATGAACGAAGGGAAGAACAAATTTGAATACACCTATTCCGCGCCCACGGAGGAGGAACGGGCGGAGATAGAGAGCATCCGCCGCAGCTATCTTTCCCCCGAACCGGGCGGCGACGGCGGGAAGCTGGCGCGGCTGCGCAAACTCAACGCGCGCGTAAAAAATGCGGCGGTGTGCGCGGGACTTACGGCGGGGATCGTCGGCGTGCTGCTGTTCGGGGCGGGCATGAGCCTGTCCCTGTCTTTTTCGCGGTATGCGGCGGGGATCGTTTTGTCGCTGGTGGGGATATTGCCGATGGCGGCGGCGATGCCTCTGTACAAATTTGTCCTCGGGCGGGGCAGGAAAAAGTACGGCGAGGAAATTCTGCGCCTGTCGGAGGAGCTTCTCAATGAGCGCAAATAATCCGCCGGGCGGTCGGGAATTGCTTTAAGAAGGGCGAAGGCATATTTTTTTGACCGGTTCGGTCGGTCGAAAAGCCGAAAGATCGGAAAAAATTTACAAAAAATGTATAAAACGCTTGCGAAAAATGTCGAAAATATGATATAATGAAAACGAAAATGTACGTGTGCGCATTTGCCGCGTCGCCCGTGGGGCGGGTTTCGCTTTGCAAACGGAAAATGCCGCGAGCAGGGAAGCGTTGAACAAGATT
>CALWAU010000067.1 GCA_944375795.1 uncultured Clostridia bacterium
CCTTCCGGTTCTTCCGGCTCATATTTTTTCCGAAGCTCCTCTTCCTCGGCGCGCGCATTCTCCGCCACGGCGTCGAAATCCGTCCTGTCGATTTCCCCCGCCTCCAACAGAGCTTCGGCATAGCTCTTTTCCGACGTCTCGCCCATCCAGCCGCGCTCACCGCGGATATTGCGCACCGCCCAGAAAAAGAAGCTCTTCAAATCGAGAAACAGCCCCGTTTTGCGCGCGTAAAACAAATCGGAACGGAACATCTCGGGATAGTCGGTATCCTCGTCGCCGCGCACCGCCAGGGGATTGATGAATCCCGGCCGCGCGGAAAACCGACCCTCGTCCGCCTCCGACACCAGCGCCGCATCCGCAAGGGACAGCCGCTTTACGCCCACAAAACTCAGCCTGCCGCAAAAGACGTCGAAAAGATAGGGCAGCTTATACAATCCCGTCCGTTTCAGCCAGGCGTTGTATTTCTCCGCCTCCTCGGCTCCGCTGTCGGTGCGAAAGACGTGCAGCGCAATCGCCTTCGCCTTTTTCCCGACGCAATATTCGCGGGAAATCAGCGTGCGGGGTTCCCCCGTGCGCCGCTGCAAAAGTTTCCCTCGCACAAATACGGCGAGAAAGGCGGGCGAAAGCACCGCCATGCAGACGACGGACGCCAAAAAATCGAAAATCCGCTTGAACACCCAGCGCCAGCCGATTGCCAGAACCGCAATCGCCGCCGCCGCGTCAAAGACGATAAAAAGCGTCAGACCATACCAGGTCCTTAAAAACTCTCCCATCACTCAATCCTCTTTTCTCTCTTTGCCGAAATTTTCGGCATTTTCGATGTTTTCAGAACTTCCGGCGGACGAAAGGGGCAGGACGGACGCCAGCCGACAGAGCACTTCCTCCCTCCCCCGGCGCGTCTCCGCACTGGTCGGAATGAAATTCCCCGCACCCAGGTACAAATCCGCCGCAATCGCGGAGACGTGCTCCTTCAGCTTCATGCGGGACAGCTTGTCCGCCTTGGTCAGAACGGGCGTGAACGGAATCGCCCGCGCGTGCAAAAGCTGCAGCATCTGCACGTCCTCCGCCGTGGGGTCGTGCCGACAGTCGAGGAGCAGCAGAACATGGGACAGATTTTCCCGCGAAGCAAAAAATTTGTCGAGCAGCCTGCCCCAATTCCTCTTTTCCGCCGCCGACACCCGCGCAAACCCGTAGCCGGGCAGATCGGCAAGCACAAACGCGCCGAAATCGAAATAATTGATGAGGCGCGTCCGCCCCGGTTCCCGGCCGGTCTTGGCCAGCCGCTTCTGCCCGGCGAGCATATTGATAAACGAGCTTTTGCCCACGTTGGATTTCCCGCAGACGGCAACCACCGGCTTCTGCGGCCGCAAAAACTGTTTTTCGGTCGCCGCGGACGTGAGAAACGTCGCGTTTTTGACGACGATTTTTTCGGTAATCGCTTCCATGGGTACCTCGTTTTATTTTTTATCCCCGCCGATGTTCAGCAGCGGACGGCGGGAGTGACGGGCGCGTCGCCGTTCCCGACGGGAATGACGGGCCCCTTCTTCTGCCGGGTCCGCCCGGGCTTGGGGGCGGTACCGTCCGCAGGAAGCACCGCGACGGAAAACACCTCGTCGGCATTCTTCACGGGGATAAATTTCAGCTCCTTGCGCACCGTCTCGGGGAGCTCCTCGAGATCCTTGACGTTCTCGGCGGGAATGATGATGTTGCGGATCCCCACCCGCCGCGCCGCCAAAGCCTTTTCCTTCAGGCCGCCGATGGGCAGGACCTTCCCCCGCAGCGTAATTTCGCCCGTCATGGCCACGTCCTTGCGCACGGGCCTGCCCGTAAAGGCGGACAGAATGGCGGTGGCAATCGTGATGCCCGCGCTCGGTCCGTCCTTGGGCGTGGCGCCCTCGGGCACGTGGATATGGATATCCGTCGTTTCAAATTTCTCCGCGGGAATCGCATATTTATCGGCATGGGAACGGATAAAGGAAATGGCGGCGAGCGCCGATTCCTTCATGACGTCCCCCAGCTTTCCCGTCAGGCGGACATCGCCTTTCCCGTGCATGGCGGAGGCCTCCACGGTGAGGGTGGTGCCGCCCACCGCCGTCCAGGCGAGCCCTGTCACTGCGCCCACCTCCTCCTTGTCGCGCACTTCGTCGGGCAGATAGCGGGGCGCGCCGAGAAGCGCAAGCACCTTTTCCCTGTCCACGGTCTCCTTGGGCATCGAACGGTCGTCCGCATACCGGACGGCGATTTTGCGGCAGACGGTGCCCGCCGTCCGCTCCAGCGTGCGCACGCCCGCCTCCATGGTATACCCTTCGATGAGCGCCGTAATGCCGTCGTCGGTAAACTCCGCGTTTTCCGCGCTCAGGCCGTTCGCCTCCAGCTGCTTGGGGATGAGATACCGCTTGGCGATCTCCTTTTTCTCCTCCAGCGTATAGCCGGAGAGTTCGATGATCTCCATTCGGTCGCGCAAGGGCGCGGGAATGGTATCCAGCGTATTGGCCGTGGTGATGAACAGCACCTTGCTCAGATCGTAAGGCACTTCCAGATACCGGTCGCGGAAGGTGGAATTTTGTTCGGGGTCGAGCACCTCGAGCAGAGCGCTCGCCGGGTCGCCGCGCATATCCGAGGAAATTTTGTCGATTTCATCGAGCAGAAACACGGGATTGACAGAGCCCGCGTTCTTCATCGCATAGAGGATGCGCCCGGGCATCGCGCCGACGTAGGTGCGCCTGTGCCCGCGGATCTCCGCCTCGTCCCTGACGCCGCCTAAGCTCATGCGCACGAATTTGCGCCCGAGGGCGCGCGCGATCGAACGGGCGACGCTCGTCTTACCCACGCCCGGGGGGCCCACGAAACAGAGAATGGGCGCCTTCATGTTCCCCGTCAGTTTGAGCACGGCGAGATATTCGGTGATGCGCTCCTTGATTTTTTCCAGACCGTAATGGTCGGCTTCGAGAACGGCGACGCAATCGGACAGCTTTTCCGTGTCCTTCGTCTCCTCCTTCCAGGGCAAATCGAGAATCCAGTCCAGATACCCGGTAATCACCGTATATTCGGGGGAGGTAGGCTGCATTTTATTCAGCCTGTCCAATTCTTTGAGGCACTTTTTCTCCACTTCCTCGGGCAGGCCCTTGGCGAGGATCTTTGCGCGATATTCGTCCTCCTCTTTCCCGTCGTCTCCCAATTCGCTGTGAATGGCCTTGAGCTGCTCGCGCAGGAAATAATCCTTTTGCGAGCGGTCGATGTTCTGACGGACGGAGGAGGCGATTTTCTTTTCGATTTTGGCGATCTCCAACTCGTCGTTGAGGCAGCGTTCAAACAGTTTGAGCCGCTCGATGACGGAATCCTCCTCGAGGATCTCCTGCTTGACTTCCAGGCGCACCCGCATGGCAGACACGGTCATGTCGATGTAAGTATCGGGGTCGGTGCACGCCTCCAGCTGCGCGAGGATATCTTTCCCGATCTTCCCGTCCGCCAGCAGGACGTCCCGCACCATTTCCCGCGCGGTGCGGAAATACGCTTCTTCGAGAACTTCGTCCCCGTGCACGGACAAAATTTCGTCCGCGACGGCGTAATAGTATCCCGATTCAAACTGTATCGCCCGCGCGCGGGCGCGGTAGAGTCCTTCCGCCAGCACGCGCAGGGTCCCGCCCGGAAGCTGGGTCACCTGTTTGATGCGCGCGACGGTGCCGACGGTGTAGATGTCCGCCGCCGTAATTTCGTCCTTTTCGGTCTCCCGCTGCGCGCAGATAAAGATCAGCCTGTCGGACGCGGCAGACGCGCGTTCGATGGCCTTCAGCGTGATATCCCTGCCCACCTCGAAGGAAACGAGGGTGCCGGGAAACGCCACCTTCCCCCGCAGGGGAACGATGGACAATATATTTGTTTTCGGCATTTTTTCGATAAACTTTTCCATATAATTATTATTACCCCCCGAAAGGATTTTTCAAACAAATTTCGGCTTTTCCGAAAATTTCCGCTTCTCCGTCGCCTCCGTTTCCGAAAGCGGCAGAATGTAACGCGCCCTTCGCAAAAGGCCCCGGAATCGGTTTGCTTCTTTATAGTATAACACACCCCGGGCGAAAAAGCAAGGGCGAAAACCGGCTTCCGCCCCGTCCTCTCCAAAATTTATCCCGATTTTCGCCGTACCGTCACAAAGCGTTCCGCTCTGCCCGCGCGGGCAGGCGAAAGGGCGTCCGCAGACAAAGAAACGGCCCCGCAGGGCCGCTTCTTTGCTCCTCCTTCATTCTCCGTAACCGTACCGCGACGCTTATGCGCCGGCGCTCTCCTGGCGATAGTCCACGGCGGGGCGCTCCCTGCCGTCGTACAGTTCGCCGATCAGGCGGACGAGACAGGAATTGAGATATTCCACCGTAAATTCCCCCACCGCGGGCCTTTCATGGCTGTAACCGATGCCGCTGTCGTCCGTGAGAAAGACGTATTTCCCGCCCGTCAGAAGCGCCGTCGAACGCATCAGGTATTGCGTGAGCGCGTCCGTCCCGCTCGCCACGACGGGAATGCACGCAAGTCCGCGCTCCGCCGCCGTATAGACCAGCCGACCGTACTCGCTCCGCATATCCTGCCCGTTTTCCGGTACGTCGTGCGGAGGCGCGTCCAGCACGGGAATGAGTATCTTGCGCGTGCCTTCCCGCCAGGACAACCCCAAAACCTCCTGCAAAGCTTCGTGCACCGCCTCGGGCGTATCGCCGCCGCCCGACGCGCTCTCCGAGGCCAGCACGCGCTGCTGCGCCGCGATGTCCGACGTAAAATCCGAGCTCTTTACTTTGTACTCGTCCCCCTCGTCGCGGTAAAACACAAAGGCGAGCGCGATGTCCGTCTCGGACAGCTCCGTCGTCACCCGCTCGATGACGTCCGCGACCTCCGACTGCAAATAGCGCAGTTCGTCGCCCATCGAACCGGTGGTATCAATCATGAAACAGAGGTCCAGGCCCGACCAGGCGCGGGTCTCCTCCAACGTGACAAAACAGCTGCCTTCGTCCGTGCGGACGGCGGCCGTGCGCGCGTCTCCGTAGCCCGCAAAAACGGCATATTCCGCCGCGTCTGTCTTCGGGAAAAGGTACGCCTTGCCGTCCGCGCCGGAAATCGCGCTCACGCTGCCCGCTTCGCCGAGGTCCAGCGTCACCGTCGCGCCAGCCGCGGGGGCGCCCGAAGCGTCCGCAACCGATACTTCCAGACGATTCAACACGGACATGCCCCATGCGGAAGCCTCGTCAAATGCCTTTTCGGAAGATTGATAAGAGGAAAATATCCCCGCCTCCTCTCTCGTCTGTCCGTCGTCGGAAAGGACGGGCGCACTTTCAAACAGCGATTTGAAAAAAGCGTAATTCCGATTGTCGTCCCAGGCGCCCGCCGTCAGCTGTCCGGGCAGCGGCAAAACGCTGTCCTCGCCCTGTCCGTCCCCTTCGTCGCCATACGTATCTCCGCCGGGCGCGGGCCCTGCGGCATACCCGGCCTCGAACATATCGGCCCCGAATCCTCCGCCGTTATCGGACGCCGCGCAGGACGCAAACGCCGAAACCGCAAACGCCAACGCCAGACACGCCGCCGCGGCGCCCCATTTTTTTGTTCTCATTTTTTATCCTCCTTTATTCGCTTTTCCGGCCCGAATCTTCCGAATCCGAGTCCTCTTCTTCCGAAACGTCCGAAGCCTCGTCGCTTCCGTCGCTCATGTCCGGGCCGCCTTCGGACACGTCCGCATCCTCGTCCCCCGCGGGTGCCTCATTGGGCGCATCATCCATGCCCGCCCCCCCTTCGGCGGCGTTGAAACCGCCGAAAAAAAGCATGGGTGCGGCCGCCAAAAACAGCAGCGCGAACGCGCAGACGCCTCCCGTCACGGAAAGGACAATTTTTCTCGTCCGTTTCTTCTTTTTTTCATACCTTGCAATGCGCGCCAACACTTCGTCGGCGGCCTGTCTGTCATTCATCATTCCGTATTCCCTCCGCCGTCAGAATTTCTTTCATCGCAGCCCTGCCCCTCGCAAGCAGGTTATACACCCGCTTGATCCTCCTGCCCGTGACGCGCGCGATCTGCTCGGGCGAAAGGCCCTCGAAATATTTCAAATACACCGCCTCGCGATACTCCTCGGGCAATTTTTCCATCGCCCCGTGCACCGCCCGCGCGCGCTCCTCGCAAATGAGCTTTTCTTCGGGGTCGCCCTCCGCCGGCTCCGCCCCGGTCAGCGGTTCCTCCCGCCGTCGGCCGCGTTTGCGCAGCGCATTCAGCGCCTTATTGCGCGCAATGCGGAACAAATAGGTCTTAAACGCCGCTCCGCGCGTCTCGTCGAAGGGCTTTTTGCGCTTATACAGCTCGAAAAAGACGTCGATGGCGATATCCTCGGCGAGCGCGGCGTCCCGGACATACCCGTTTACAAACAGCACGAGGGCGCGGCGATAAAGGGCGAGCAATTCCTCCAGCCCGCTCCTGTCCCCCGCGATAAACCGACGGTAACAGCCAATCCCGTCATCCCTGTCCATTCCGACCTCCTTTCGCAAGGCAGGCTTTGCGGCGTTCGCCTTTTTGCCCCGGCCGCTTTCACTTATCAAACACCGCCCGCGTCCTTTTTACTCACCTTTCCGAAGAAAATTTTTCCGGATTTTCCTGCGTTCCGTGGCAGTATCCGTAATACCAGCAGCGATAGGGCGCGTCGCACTGCTCCCCCACCCCGGGCTCGGGCATGGGCGCATCTTTCCGCTTCAATTTCGCAAAGCTCCAGATTTTCGCGTCCGCCGTCCTTTCCAGCCGCTTTGCCGCCGCCGTCTCGTCCACGATCCGATATTTTTGCCCGTTCATCTCTGCCCTGTCCCCGTCATTTTCATCGTTTTCCCCTTCTTCTCCGTTCAGAATCAGATATCTGCGCCCCAATTTTACGCCGCATTTTCCTATCAGAAAACTTTGAAATCCGAGGTCGAGCAGAAATTCCTGACGCGGCGCGGGCGCATTTTTCACCTCGCACAAGTCGTATCCCTCCCCCGTCCGGCGCAGGATATCCGCGGCGCAGAAATTTCCGTACCAGGAAAACGCCGCCTCGCAGATGACGGGTTCCCCCGCAGCGAGACATTCCTGCGTCCGACGTATCATGCCGGCGTAATCGAGACGCCCGTCCGGGCGGTAGAGGGTAGTTTCGACATATGCGCCGAAAATGCCCATGGCGCGGTCGCCGAACTCGTTGCCCGCGTCCAGCCGCCTTTGCACCTCTTCGGGAATAATTTTCAGTTCCGGGCGATGACTGTCCAGCCAAAGCATCTTGGGGCACTGCAGCCCCCGCACAAAATCGGTCTTGCTTACGCCCATGTATGCAACCTCCGTCAAAAGCCCGAACCGAGTACTTCCCGGCGATTCCTTCCGCCCGTCGGCGGCCGCCGCGTACCGTTGCGGGCTTTTCTCTTTCCCATTATACCAAAAAACGGCGCTTTCCGCAACCGCACGCCCCGCATCAAAAATCTCCCTGTAAAAAGAACGATCGGCGGAAGACCGGTGCCTCCGCCGAAAATGTTCTGTCTTTTCATTTACAGGACGACCACGGGTTTAATCAAATCGCGCGGCTTGTCCTTCATCAGCATAAGCGCCTCCTCCATGTGCTCGAAGCCCTTGAACCGATGGGTGAGCAACCGGGAGGTATCCAGTCTCTTATATTCGAGAAGGGAAACGAGCTTTTCCATGCGCAGTCTGCCGCCCGGCATCAGGCCGCCGGCGATGGTCTTATGCCCCATGCCGCAACCCCATTCCACGCGCGGAATGCGCACATAATCGCCTGAGCCCAGGTAGTTGACGTTGCCGATTCTGCCGCCCGGCTTCAGCATCTGAATGGCCTGAATGAAAGTATCGTTGTCTCCGCCCGCGACGATCACTTTATCGACGCCCTTTCCGTTCGTCTTATCCATGACCTGTTCCACGATATCCCCGTCCCGATAATTGAGGATATCCGTCGCACCGTAAAATTTTGCCGCTTCCACGCAGTTGGGACGGGAACCTACCGCAAACACCCGCCCGGCGCCGCCGAGTGCGCACGCCGCCACGGACATCAGGCCCACGGGCCCGATTCCGATGACACAGACGCTGTCGCCGAAAGTCACTTGGGCGAGTTCGGCGCCGTGGAACCCGGTGGGCACCATGTCGCTGAGCATCACCGCGTCCGCGACGTTCACGCCCGCGGGCAGACGCGCGAGATTGGCGTCCGCCTCGTTGACGTGGAAATATTCGGCAAATACGCCGTCCTTGAAATTGGAAAACTTCCATCCCGCAAGCATTCCGCCGGAATGCATGGAGTATCCCCCCTGCGCTTCCAGACTGCCCCAATCGGGCGTAATGGCGGGCACGATCACCTTGTCCCCCACTTTGATGTCCTTGACGAGCTTGCCGACTTCGACGACCTCGCCCACCGCTTCATGCCCGAGAATCATGTCCTTCCTGTCCCCGATCGCGCCCTCCCAGACGGTGTGCACATCGGAGGTGCAGGGAGAAACGGCAAGCGGACGGACGATGGCGTCGAGAGGCCCGCACGCAGGCACATCCTTTTCGATCCACCCGGTTTTCCCGATTCCGAGCATGGCATAACCTTTCATTTTCATTCCGATTTTCCTCCTTGAATAAGGTTTTCTTTATCATAACATATCCCGGACCCAAAAAGCAAACATTTTTTGCCGTTTGGCGGCAGCTTTTGCCGATTTTTCTTTTCCGGAAATCTCGATAACGAACCTTTTCCCGAATATGATTTATATACTTTCTTCTGAGAAAAACCCGTTCTGTATCTATCTTAAAGTATTTTTCCCTCCGATCGCGGGCGTTTGAAAAAATTGTATTCGTCGCAACCCTGCCCCCCGCGAAATATTGTTTCTTCGCCCCTTTCTCACCTCTTTTATGCAATGCTTTTTCTCCGAGCTCCTTTGTGCAAGGGGAGAAAATCGGAGCGCCGTTTTCCCGAGGCTCCTTTGTGCAAAGGGAGCTGTCATGCGCAGCATGGACTGAGGGATTGTCCTGCCCTTATGCCGCGTTTTCCGATTGAAACGGATAAACCCATGGCTTATCCCTTCCGGCACTCCGTGCCACCTCCCCTTTGCCAAAAAGGGGAGGCTTAAAGGAGGCTCCTTTGTGCAAAGAGCAAATCGGCGCGTCGCTTTCCCAAGGCTCCTTTGTGCAAAGGGAGCTGTCATGCGCAGCATGACTGAGGGATTGTCTACACGTTCACCGTCAAAACGCGGAGATACGAGTTATGCGCGGAGCCTGCGGAAGTCCGAGGGGAGCTTACTCAACAGGAGTATCCCC